>JBJENR010000141.1:0-38796 GCA_051880315.1 Acetatifactor sp. | reverse complement strand
TTTATTTTTCAAACAGAAAAGCATATTTATCTGAGCAACATTATGAAATCTGAAGGAATCGTGTATTGACTTAAAAGGGAAAAGGAAGTAAAATGTAAACGCTTACATTTCTGCAATGATTTTTGATGAAACAGAATTAGGGAGGAAGAAAAAATGAAGGCTTTTATGGATGAGGATTTCCTGCTGCAAACGGAAGTGGCAAAGAAACTGTACCATGAGTATGCGGCAAAGATGCCCATTCTGGATTACCACTGTCATATCAATCCCAGAGAGATTGCGGAGGACAGACAGTTTGAAAACATTACCCAGGTATGGCTGGGCGGGGATCATTACAAGTGGCGTTTCATGCGTTCCTGTGGTGTGGATGAGCACTACATTACCGGTGATGCACCGGACAAGGAGAAGTTTTTGAAATGGGCAGAGTGTCTTGGAAAGGCAATCGGAAATCCCCTGTATCACTGGTCCCATTTGGAGCTGAAGACATATTTTGATTTTCACGGAGCTCTTTCCGCAAAGAATGCGGAGGAGGTGTGGGAGCTGTGTAATCGGAAGCTGGCGGAGCCCTCCATGAGCGTTCGAAATATCATCAGAAAGTCCAATGTGAAGCTGATTTGCACTACCGATGACCCGGTAGATACCCTGGAATGGCACAAGAAGATTGCGGAGGATGCAGGCTTTGAGGTACATGTACTGCCGGCCTGGAGACCGGATAAAGCCATGAATCCGGAGAAGCCGGATTACAAGGATTACATTCAGAAGCTTTCTGAAGTAAGTGGTGTGAAGATTTCCGCCTTTGAAGATTTGAAGAAGGCACTAATGATTCGTATGGATTTCTTCGCATCCATGGGATGCCTGGTGTCCGACCACGGATTGGAATACGTCATGTTTGAGCCTGCTGCAGATACGGAAATCGAGGAAATCTTTACGAAGGCAATGAAAAAGGAGCCCATTACACGCAGGGAGGAGATGCAGTTTAAGACGGCATTCCTGACCTTTCTTTGCGGAGAATACAGAAAGAAAAACTGGGTATTGCAGTTGCATTACGGCGTAAAGAGAGACAATAATCAGCCTATGTTTTCTAAGATTGGTCCCGATACCGGATATGACTGCATCAACAATTACGCTCCTTCCTCCCAGTTGGCGGATTTCCTAAATTATTTGGAGACACAGGGATCCCTTCCAAAGACCATTCTTTATAGCTTGAACCCTAATGACAATGAAGCAATCGGCACCATTCTGGGATGCTTCCAGAATTCTGAGGCTGTTGCAAAGATTCAGCAGGGCAGTGCATGGTGGTTCAACGACAATAAGACCGGCATGGAGAACCAGATGATTTCCCTTGCAAATCTGGGGAATCTGTCCAGCTTTGTGGGAATGCTTACGGACTCCAGAAGCTTTCTGTCATACACCCGCCATGAATATTTCAGAAGAATCCTCTGCAACCTGCTGGGCAACTGGGTGGAGAACGGAGAATTCCCTGAGGATTATGATATTCTCGGCGAGATTGTCCAGAACATTTCCTATAACAACGCAGTAAATTATTTCAATTTCAATATGTTAAAGTAGAAGGAGAAGAAAAATGAATATGAATCTCAGACCTGAAAGTGAATGTAAGTATGATGCGGTATCCCTGGGAGAGGTAATGCTTCGCCTGGATCCCGGTGAGGGCAGAATCCGTACCGCCCGCAGCTTCCGAGCATGGGAAGGCGGCGGAGAGTATAATGTAGTGCGTGGCCTTCGCAGATGCTTTGGCATGAAGACAGCAGTCATCACTGCTTTTGCGGATAATGAGGTTGGAAAGCTGATGGAGGACTTTATCCTTCAGGGCGGTGTGGATACTTCCCTGATTAAGTGGATGCCCACAGACGGTATCGGTCGTATCTGCAGAAACGGTCTCAATTTTACCGAGCGCGGCTTCGGTATCCGCGGTGCGGTGGGATGCTCCGACAGAGCAAACACGGCCATTTCCAAGGCAACCCCTGCTGACCTTGACTTTGATTACATTTTTGGCGAGCTGGGCGTCAGATGGCTTCACACCGGCGGTATTTACGCAGCTCTTTCCGAGCAGTCCTGTGAGACTGTACTTGCTGCAATCAAAACTGCAAAGAAGTATGGCACCATTGTTTCCTACGATCTGAACTACAGACCTTCCATGTGGAGTGCCATCGGCGGTCAGGCAAAGGCTCAGGAGGTAAACAAGGAAATCGCAAAGTATGTGGATGTCATGATTGGCAATGAGGAAGACTTCACTGCATGCCTTGGCTTTGAAATCGAGGGCAACGATGCAAACCTGAAGACCCTGAATCTGGAAGGCTATAAGAAGATGATTAATGAAGCAGCCAAAACATATCCCAACTTCAAGGCTGTTGCAACCACACTGCGTCAGGTAAAGACTGCCACTGTAAACGACTGGAGCGCAATCTGCTGGGCAGAGGGCGAGATTTACAAGGCAAAACAGTATGACGGTCTGGAAATCATGGACCGTGTAGGCGGTGGAGATTCCTTCGCGTCCGGTCTGATTTACGGCCTGATGACCACGGGAGATGCGGAGACTGCAGTAAATTATGGCGCTGCTCACGGTGCCCTGGCAATGACCACACCCGGAGATACCACCATGGCTTCCAAAAAAGAGGTGGAAGCACTCATGGGCGGAGCAGGTGCTCGTGTACAAAGATAATATTCATAGATTTCTTCCTTCAATGAGGTCTCTGCATGAGAATGCGGGGACCTTTTCCTTTTACAACCAACAGAATTGTGCAAAATGCTAAAAATTAAGAGCACAACAATGGGTATTATAACCAATGTCCACAAATAAAAGTAAAATCTATGCTTGATTAAGTAAAAATATTGTATTTCATCATAAAAAAAAGAACGTATAATAATTATAAAAGTAGGTGGAATTTTGAAAGCAAATACAAGTACGAAATCATCTAAGTCATCTAAGAGAATATGGATACCCGTTCTATGCATCGTAATTGTGGCTGTAATAATTGTCCTGCTGGCCCTGGTGTTGGGCAGAAGGAAGCCCATACCGCAGAATGCCTATGAATCAGCGCTTCTTGGGAAATGGGCCTATACCCATGACATGGAGAAGGCAGCGATTTCCTTTTGGGAGGATGGTAGCGCAGAATTCGAGGGAAAGAAGTATCAGTATACCTGTGACGGAGAGCGCATACATTTAATTGGAAAAGAGCAGGAAAAGCATCTTCGGTATGTGCAAAATGAGGATCGGATGTACCTGTACATACAGAGTGCCTATACCAAACAGGGCGACTATGCCTATCAGGGCACAGGAACCCCTTCCGATATTGTGGGATACTGGAAATGCGAAGACACCAACTGGACCTTTGAGTTTACTCCCAACGGAACCTTCATGGAGGACGGAGCCCTTACCGGCTATTATTACACAGACGAAGAGGCGGGAACCGTTAAGCTTGTCTACGGAGAAGCACTGGAGGATACGGTGTTTTATTATCGGCTGACAGAGGAAGGGCTGCTTATCGAGTATCCGTGGCTGACGGAAAGAATGGGTTCCCATTAACCGGCTGTCGATATGGTGAAAACGGGCATGGTGTCCGTTCACATAAAATTTTACTTTTCATAAGGAGGGAAACATGAAAAGAGTTATTGCATTAATGTTATCTGCGCTGATGGTTGTGTCCATGACAGCATGCGGCAAAAACGGCGCGGGAGACGGTTCCAAAACAGATCTGACAATGTGGTGTATTGCTACGGAAAGTGACTCCAACCGTCACTCTTATGAAGCTTCCATCGCAGACTTTGAGAAGGCTCATCCCGAGATTAACTTTACTTGGGAAGCAGTGGAGAACCAGGCTTACAAGACCAAGATTAAGGCAGCAGTTTCTGCAAATGAAATGCCTGACATCTTCTTTACCTGGTCATGCGCATTCCTTGGTGATTTCGTAGCCGCAGATCGTGTATACTGCGTAGATGATGTTTACAAGAAGTATGAGAATGAGCTCCCTGCAGTTATGATGGGTAATGTTAAGTACGACGGTAAGTACTATGGCGTTCCCATGACCATGAACATCGTTGGTATGTTCTCCAACATGGAGCTTCTGAAAGAGGTAGGCTATGACAAGGTTCCTGCTACATATGAAGAGCTCATTGACTGCTGCGACAAGCTTGTTGCAAAGGGAATCATTCCTTTCGGCTGCTCCGGTAAGGAGACCTGGTGTGTAACCGAGTACCTTGAGTCCATCATTGAGAAGACTGCAGGTGCTACCGCACTGAACGAGATTTTTGCAGGCAACGCATCCTGGAACAATCCCGATGTGGCTAAGGCAGTAGGCATTTTCCAGGAGATGATCGAGAAGAAGTACTTTGATCCCGAAGGAATCGCTCTGACCAACGATGAAGTTAAGGCTAACTTCATGGCAGGCAAGTATGCATTTTACATGAACGGTACCTGGAACTGCGCAGATTTTGACAAGGCTGGTCTTTCTTCCAAGATTCAGGTTGCAGAATTCCCTGTAATCGACAGCTCCAAGTCTCAGCTTGGCGAGCTGATCGGCGGACCTTCCGATACTCTTGCTGTAGCAGCAGGCTCAAAGAATCCTGAAGTAGCAGCAGAGGCAGCATTTGAGCTTGCAAAGGGCATCTGCCACTATGGCTACCTGGATGGCTGCGGACTTCCCGCATGGACACCTGACTATGATACTTCCTCTATCAATCCTTTGACACAGTCTGTATCTGAGATTTGTGCAAATGCAAGTCAGTATGTATTGTTCGGTGATACCGCAATGGCAGCAGATACCGCTCAGATTTACCTTGACTATGTAAGCAAGATTTATTCTTCCACCATCAACGGACAGCAGTTTGTTGACGGCCTGACAAAGGATATCAAGTAATTAATCTAAAAGGAACTTTATTTTGGCGGTTCTCATATGGGTTTCCCGGAGAGAACCGCCTTTTTTAAAGGAAACGTGTATATGAAAAAATTATATAGCAATAAGCTGACTACATTTTTGTTCCTGACACCGGCGCTGATTTTGTTTATCGGTATCCTGGTTGCGCCGATTTTTATGTCCGGATATTACAGCCTTTTCGATTGGAAGGGATACGGACCAAAGACCTTTATTGGCTTAGACAACTATAAGGAACTGTTTACCAGTGAAAATATTGGTTTTCTGAAGGCATTCGGAAATGCGTGTCTGTTGGCACTCCTGTCCGTTGTAATTCAGCTTCCTCTTGCGCTTTTCCTTGCCTTACTTCTTGGCTCGGGAAGAAAGGGGGAGAGAGGGTTCCTTTCCATATATTTCATGCCGGTGCTGATTTCCACGGTGGTTATCGGCCAGCTGTGGCTGAAAATCTACAATCCTTCTTATGGTGTGCTGAATGTTGCGCTCAGAGCACTTGGTCTTGATAATCTGACACGATTGTGGCTGGGGGATAAGAACACGGCTCTGTGGGCAGCCTTTGTTCCTACCCTTTGGCAGTATGTGGGCTATCATATGCTTCTGTTGTATGCCGGAATCAAGAGCGTTCCGCCGGAATATCGTGAAGCGGCGATGATTGATGGTGCCAGCGAATCCCAGATTAACCGATTCATTGTACTGCCCTATATCAAGCCCATTCTGAGAATCAGTACCATTTTTGCGGTTACCGGTTCCTTTAAGTCCTTTGACCTGATTTACGTCTTGACCAACGGCGGACCGGATCACTCTACGGAGGTACCCAGTACCCTGATGATCAGCATGCTGTTCCTCAGAAACAGATACGGCATGGGAAGTGCCATTGCGTTTCTGCTGATTCTGCTGTGCTTTGCTGCAGCGCTGATTATCAATGTTATTTTTAAAGAGAGAGAGAGGGCACCCAGATGCAAGACGGAAAAAGAGTGAAATCATCTTTTAATGCGAAAAAGTTTACCAAGGAAACTTTAGTTTACCTTCTGCTTTCCTTCTGGGCTCTGGTAAACCTGTTTCCGGTCTATTGGATGTTTACTTTTTCACTGAAGAGTAATGATGAAATTTTTGGCGAAAATGTCGTTGGGCTTCCCAGAGAATGGCTGTGGTCCAATTATTCCAAGGCATTACAGGTAGGTAATATCGGAAGGTATTTTTTGAACAGTGTGATTATTGCGGTAGTGACCATTGTACTTGTTATGGTAGTGGCAATGATGGCGACCTTTGCTCTGACCAGATTCATGTGGAAGGGTAAAAAGATGATGAATGATTTCTTCATGCTGGGACTGACTATCCCCATTCATGCATCCATTGTTCCTATTTATGTTACTTTGTCCAGACTGCATATGCTCAGTACCTACAGCTCACTGATTATTCCCTATGCGGCATTTTCCCTTGCCATGGCGATTCTGATTTGCACGGGATTCATGCAGGAGATTCCCATGGAGCTGGATGAGGCGGCCTGTATCGACGGCTGCGGTACCTGGGGGATTTTCTTCAAAATTATCGTACCTTTGATGAAACCGGCGGTTGCAACGGTTTCCATATATACCTTCCTTCAGTGCTGGAACGAGCTGATGTTTGCCAATATTTTCGTCAGTGATACAGCGCATAAGACTCTACCGGTAGGCGTACAGGCACTTTCGGGACAGTATCTGACAGAGTGGGGCCCGGTTGGTGCAGCCATGGTGCTTGCCACATTCCCCATGCTGATTTTCTACATTTTCTCCAGTAAGAAGATTCAGGACAGTTTCATTGCTGGAGCTGTCAAGGGCTGAGAGATACAAATGGGTTCCATTCTTCGCTTCGAAGGATGGAACTTTTTTGCGTTTTGGTCTGTCCTTGTGCGAAGAGGCGAAACATGATACACTTACACTTAAGGGTCGGTTTTTGAGAGGGGATATGGGTGCAAAAGATATGTTGAGGAAGCTGAAGGAAAACATCCTGTTTGGAAAAGCAGAATTTCATACATCGCTGAGAAAGAAAACCATGTTCCTGATGCTTGGGCTACTGGCTGTATTCACATTGGTATTTGTTATATCCTTCAGCGTGGTTATGAGGAGGACAAACAATGATTTCAGGACCAGATCTTCCGAAACAGCAGTCAACAATGTGGTGTCAACGTTAGGCTCTGCGGTGGATACCTATAATTACATTTCCAGGCTGATTATGGTGAATGAGCGTGTGGTCAGCTTCCTACATTCAGAGGAGGCCAACAAGAGCATGTCCTACGAGGCCCGCATGGGAATGTACGAGATTCTGAATATGTACGGTGATATTACATACATTGAATCCATGTACATTTTCCGCCTGGATGGAGAATATGCCAATACGGGTAAAGGAGAATACTTCATAGACACTGATTCTCCGGAGTGGGAACGGATTTTGGAAGCAAGGGGCGGCTGGGTGATATCCGTCAGCGGTAATGGTATGATGAAGAAGACGGGCGAAAAGCCCTTCCTTATGTTTGCCCGGGCCATATATGATATCTACACGCAGAAGCGTATCGGTGTATTTGTCATGAACATCTCCAACAGCAGCTTTGATGAGATTATGGCATTGCAGAAAAACAGTGAAATCTGTATTCTGGATGAACGGGGTACTTATCTCTGCGGCAACCCGGAGGTTGGAGCGCTATATCAGGAAAGCTTTAACAGCGAGGAGCTGGTATCGAAAAACATCCGTTTTCATGGAAAAGCATGCAGTATAGCCGGAAAAAGGGCATTGAATTCCCTGGTGGTATTGTGCTGTACATCTACGAAAGCGACGGTTCTGCCGGTACATACACTGCTTGCCATGCTGTTGATTCTTACTGCCTTTCTGCTTTCCACCATTTTGTACGCTGTCTTCATCCGCTCAGAGATTACGAAGCCCATACTGATGCTGGATAAGGCTATGGAGCGGACAAAATCTTCCGGATGGCTGGAGCGAATCGAAGAAAAAATGCCGGAAAATGAAATCGGACGTCTGGCAGAGAGTTACAACAGCATGATTGATTATCTCAATGAACTGTTTGAACGTCTGCTGAAGGAGGAAGAGAATATCCGGAGTGCTGAGATGCGCGTGCTGCAGGAGCAGATCAAACCCCACTTCCTGTATAATACCTTAGAAACCATCAGTTATATTGCCATGCAGGAAAATGCGCAGGATGCTTACAACGCCCTGGAGACACTGGGAAGCTTTTACCGCAATTTCTTAAGTAAGGGAAACAGAGAGATTAACTTTGAAAAGGAGCTTAGAATTACCAAGGATTATTTGTCTCTGCAGAAGCTTCGATACGGAGACAGTTTTACGGATGAATATGACATTGACGACCGGGTTTTGGATTGTATGGTTCCAAAGCTGATTCTGCAGCCATTGGTGGAGAATTGTATCTATCACGGCGTAAGACCGAAGGGGGAGCTGTGCCGCATCCGAATTACGGCGAAGCTGATGAAGGATGAACTTCATGTGTGGGTATATGACACCGGTGTGGGAATGAGTGAGGAACAGATTGGAAGAATTATGGCATCTGAAAAGCAAACGGAAGAGCAGGAGCCGGCTTCCGTACAGGGCGGCTTTGGACTGGAGGGTACCATAGAAAGAATCCGCTACTATTGCAATGAAAGGGACATTGTGAATATACGAAGTGTCGTGGGAGAGTATACGGAGATAGAGCTTCGTATTCCGAACAAAGTACAGAAAGACGAAGGAAAGGGGGTATAACTGACCATGTATAAGGTAATGATTATTGATGACGAGACGGCTGTGAGAAGACTTCTGCGGGCCTCCATAGACTGGGAGAGCCTAGACCTTGAGGTGGCAGGCGAGGCATCCAGTGGTATCGAGGCGATTAACACCATTGATGACATCAATCCCGATATCGTATTTGTGGATATCTGTATGCCTTTTATGAACGGAATTGAATTTACGAAGGCAGCTACCGCCAGATATCCGGAGCTCATGGTGATAGTGCTTACCGGCTTTGATGATTTTGAATACGCGCGGCAGTGCGTGAGTCTTCCGGTGGTAGAATATATGCTCAAGCCCATTGTGCGAAAGGATGTACAGGAGGTGCTGAAAAAGGTTGTAGAGAAGCTGAAGCAGAGAAAGACAGAAGCTCTCTGCGAGGAGCAGGAAACCCAAACCTTCGCTTCCACGGGAATGGAACAGATTGCACAGTTTCTGCGGGATAATTACAAAAACGCAACCATTAATCTTACCTCTGTTGCGCAGCAGTTTGGATTTAATGCCTGCTATTTAAGCCGCAGATTTAAGCAGGAAATGGGTGTAACCTTTGTGGAATACCTGATGAAATGTCGCATGGAGTGTGCCATGGAACTGGTAAAATCCGGAAGAAAAATGTTTGAGACCGCCAATGAGGTGGGGATTCCGGATCCAAATTACTTTGGCAGATGCTTTAAGAAGTATACAGGAGTAAGTTATTCCGAATATGCGGAGGGAATGAAATGATTCGGAAAAAATAAGGGATAAGGGAGAACTATAGTATGTTTCAAAATGAGAATGAGCGTTTTGTGTTCAGAGATATTCGAATAGAAGAATATGAGGAGGCAGCTTTGATTGAGAGTATCTGTTTTCCTCCCAACGAAGCCTGTACCCTGGAGCATATCCGGGAACGGGTGAAGGTCGCCTCGGATTTGTTTTTGGTTGTGGAGGACAAGGCTGTCGGGAAGCTTGCAGGGTTTCTCAACGGTATCGCTACGGATGAGACCCGGTTCAGGGACCAGTTCTTTACGGAGGAATCCCTGCACAGGGCCGACGGCAGGAATGTGATGCTTCTGGGACTGGATGTCCTTCCTGAGTATCGCGGGCAGGGGCTGGCCAGAGAGATTATGTCTAGGTATATGGAGAGGGAACGAAAAAAAGGACGTTTGTCGGTGGTGTTGACCTGTCTGCCGGATAAGGTGAAAATGTATGAGAAATTTGGTTTTGTGGATTTGGGAATGGCCAACTCAGCCTGGGGCGGTGAGGCCTGGCATGAGATGAGATATACTCTGGGCTAAGCCGGTTGGCTGTATACCCGGAAAACACCGGTAAAGTCCGTGACCGTACATCCGGCAAATATCGGCAAAGTCCGTGGCTGCACATCCGGCCAGGCCTTTGGAAGTCTTGACATTCCGGGAGGACGTAGAATATAATACAGATACAAATTATCATATTATCAGGGGGGTACGAAAGATGTCTGTAATTTATTACGGAGTACATTATTTTAACCACAACAAAGGGAGCTACGGCGCAAGGATGGCATGTCCTTCCTGCGGAAAGGAATACCGCAGGGTCTACATTAAGCAGTCCAAATGGTTTCATATCGACTATATACCGTTGATTCCGCTGGTGCCCGATTATGTAAAAATCTGCCCTGTCTGTGGGGACGGTGAAAAGGTAAAGGGCCGGGATGCAAAGGCAGAGATTGCTGCCGGTGAGGGAAACAACGCGTCTGAGCTGAAGCCGTATGTGAAACATGTAAAGGCAGAGAAGAAATATGAATTCTGGTACAAGGATCTTGGCACCGGAGAGGATATGTTCCTTTTCGGCGGACTGAAAAAAGGCGACCTGAAGAGGGAATTGAAGGCAAGAGGCCTTAAATTGAGCAAGACGGAAATGATTGAGGTCTGATGAGAGAAACGAATTATTTCAAAAAAGATATGCTCCGGGGCTAAAGTTTTTTGCACCTCTGCCGATAATGATTATAGAATCAGGCGAGATATTGTTTGTATCGACAGAAGGAGGGATTCACGATGCGTATTGAGGCATATAACCAGGTACAGCAGATTTATCAGGCAAAGAAGATAAATCAGGCACAGAAAACCGGCAATGTATCCCGCACAGATCAGCTTCAGATCAGCAGCTTCGGAAAGGATATCCAGACGGCCAAGGCGGCACTTGCAGCTGCTCCGGACGTGAGAGAACAGCTGACGGCACCTATCAAGGCACAGGTGCAGAGCGGAACCTACAGTGTAGACAATGCCACCTTCGCTGAAAAGCTATTGAAGAAGTATGAGGAAATGAGGTAAGAAGTCCCGTGGCCAGTTTGATGGAAAACCTGATAGAGGTACTTGAACAGGAATGCATTGAATATGAGGGACTTCTGAGCCTGTCTCAGAAAAAAACACCGGTTATCGTAAAAGGTAACCTTGATGAACTACAAAGAATCACGGATGATGAACAGCAATCGGTAAGCCGAATCGGCATCCTCGAAAAGAAGAGGTCAGAAATTACCGCCGATATTGCCAATGTGTTAAACAGGGATGTTGCAAAACTAAAACTGACGAATTTGATTGATATGCTTGCTGCCCGACCGACAGAACAGCAGAAACTGGCAGCCGTACATGACAGGCTTCAGAGCTCTGTGAGGGGATTGCAGCGAGCGAATGAGCAGAACAGAGAGTTACTGTCCGATGCGCTGGAGATGGTTGAATTCGAGATGAATCTCCTGCAGTCCTCCAAGGCTGCTCCGGAGACGGCAAACTATTCCAGAAGTGCATATAACACAGGCGATACAATGGGCGTTATCAGCAGAGGATTTGACGCCAAGCAGTGAGACAGAGTCTTTGTTTCGACTGCGGAAAGGCACGGTAAAGCGATATGCCATTGATGGGAAGCTTATATATTGGTTCTTCCGGATTACAGAACAGTCAGAATGCGCTGAATACCACAGCGCATAATCTTTCTAATATAGACACCAAGGGCTATACAAGGCAGCAGGTGCAATTGTCTGACAAGCGTTATACTACGCTTTCTATAGATATTGATTCTGTAAATAACAAGCAGACAGGTCTGGGCGTTACATATTCCAGGGCAAAACAGGTAAGAGATTATTTTTTGGATAAGACATACCGCAAGGAATCGGGACGCAGTATGTTTTATGAAGTGTCCACGGAAGTCCTGGAGCAGGTGGAAAGCCAGCTGGGAGAGATGAACGGGGAGTCCTTTCAGACTACCATTGAGGATTTCTATACGGCGGTGCAGGAATTGTCGAAGGACCCTGCAAGCTCTGTGAACCAGGGTCTGCTGGTGCAGAAGGCCTCCGAGTTTGTGGAACGCTCTTTGGCCGTTTACAACGGACTTTCCTCTTACCAGAACAACCTGAATATTCAGATTAAGAATAATGTGGATAAGATTAATGAATACGGCAGGCAGCTTTTGACGCTGAATGACAGCATCCGGGCAATAGAAGCCGGCAAGATTGAGCATGCAAATGACCTCAGGGACATGCGCAACAAGATTCTGGACGAACTGGCCGAGCTGGCTGACATTTCATTTTCTGAGGATCTTTACGGAAGCGTTTCGGTACAGATTGAAGGCGTTGATTTCGTTAAGGGCGGTTCCTGTTATGAAATCATGCTTGACATTGACCCCAATACCAATTTCTACACGCCGTTCTGGCCACAGAATGCAAAGTTCTGGGTGGCAGATGACGGCTCCAGAAAATACAATATCGAAGGCGCCCAGGTCTTCAATCTCAAAAGAGAGATTTCTTCTGACCTGAGTACAGACATCGGTGGTCTGAAGGCCATGCTTCTGGCAAGGGGGGACCACAGGGCGGATTATTCGGATATTGAAGGAGATTATGACAGCGTATCCCAATCGGTGCTGATGAATATTCAGGCGGAGTTCGACCAGCTGGTTCATAATGTTGCCACGAAGGTGAACGGTATTCTTGCCGAGGCCTCGGGAGTAATGAGCGGCAGCCTGATTCCTGACGGGGAAACCGAAAGTCAGCAGGTGCGGTTCTGCATGGTGGACGAGGGGGGCTACCTTCGCAGAGAGGACGGAAGTCCTATGCAGCTTTTTGATAAGGTAGTGACCGAGGCGTACCGGAAGGTGTCCGGCACGGTTACTTATGTGGACGGAGATGGCAACACACAGACTGCCACCGGTGATTTCTGGGTGTACAATGAAGAAAATCCAAAGGAGCCGGAATCTCTCTACAGTATCAAGAACCTGCAGATTGACCAGGAACTGATGCAGGAGCCGGCAAAGCTCGGCTTCAGACTTCCGGATGGTTCGGAAGACATTGCTACGGCAGAAAAGCTGAAAGCCGCCTTTGCGGAGGAAGAATATACCCTGAATCCCAATGTTAGGAAGAAGTCAAGCTTTGTGGATTATTATACGGATATGGTTTCCCAGGTGGCAAATTCAGGCTCCGTGTACAGAAGCATCTATCTGAATCAGGAGTCCACGGTGGAATCCACGGAAAGTGCCAGAGAGCAGGTAATCGGGGTATCTTCGGACGAAGAGCTCTCCAACATGATTAAATTTCAGAATGCTTACAACGCATCCAGCCGATATATCAATGTCATCAGCGAGATGCTGGAGCACATTATTTCTACCTTAGGAAGATGATAAAAAGGAGGGAAATCGATGCCTTCACAGTTTTTTGGATTAAATATTGCATATACGGGTCTGCTGGCAAACAATGCGGCATTGAACACAACCTCCAACAACATTGCAAATGTTCAGACGGAAGGCTTCAGCAGGCAGCAGGTTAAGCAGCAGGCGGCAAGTGCGCTTCGCGTTTTTCAGACCTACGGCTGTGCCGGCGCCGGTGTGGAGACGCTGGCTATCGAGCGCGTCCGGGACGAGTTCTATGACGGCAGGTTCTGGGACACCAATGCCAAGGTGGGCGAGTACGGACAGAAGCAGTATTACATGGAACAGATTGAGAATTATTTTGATGATAACGGAAAAAATGCGGGCTTCAAGACGGTTTTTGACCAGCTGATGACAACGGGTATGCAGGAGCTTTTAAAGGATCCTAACAGTTCCTCTGCAAAATCTCAGTTTGTGGGTTATGCAGGTGCTCTGGCAGAGTATTTCAACGGTGTTGCCGGAAATCTGGAGAAGCTGCAGAAGGATGCCAATCAGGAGATTAAGCTTAAGGTGGACGAAATCAATTCTCTTGCAGGGGAAATTGCCACCTTGAACAAACAGATTAACACCATTGAGCTTACCGGCGTGAATGCCAACGAGCTGCGTGACAGAAGAGCGCTTCTCATAGACCAGCTCTCGGAAATCGTGGATGTAGATGTGACGGAGGTTCCTATCATCGATGCAAACAATCCCGAGAGGGAGACCGGCAGCAACCGGTTTATGATCAAAATTGCCGGCGGACAGTTCCTGGTGGACGGCAGTGACTATAACGGACTGGAGTGTGTGGCAAGAGAATCCTATGAACGGGTGAATCAGACAGACATTGACGGCCTGTATGATGTGTACTGGTCCAACGGTCAGAAGTTCAGTCTGTACAATCAGTCGCTGGGGGGAGCACTGCGGGGGCTGATGGAAATCAGGGACGGCAACAACGGAGAGAATTTCAGAGGTGTTGTGACGAGTACAGGAGTGACGGCTGACGGAACCCGAGATACCGTGACGGTCAAGGTAAGTAAGGACTACCTTCAGGATTTAAATAAATGTAATCTATCTCACACTGGAGGCAGAATTACCTTGGGAAATCAGGAATTTTATTATGATTCCTGGAGCTATGAGAGAAGCTTTGACGATGAAGGAAATGAGCAGTATTCCTATACCTTTACCATGTCAGGCCGGGACAAGAACCCTGCGCGTATTACAAATGACAGAGTGGGTAAGAGTGCGGTCTCCGGAGCGGATATTTCCTATCAGGGAATTCCTTATTACATGAGCCAGATGAATGAGTGGGTGAGAACCTTTTCCGAAAAATTCAACGACATTCTGACTTCCGGCGTGGATTCTTCCGGAGAGCCCGGAATTAAGCTTTTTACCGGAGATATGCCCACATCGGAGGAACAGTTTGATTTCCGGGAGGAGTTCAGATATGATCTGTTCTGGCAGAAGGTGCAGAAGAACAAAGAAAGCTATATGGAAGCCGATCCGTCGCTTACAGAAGAGGCTGCGCTGGCGCTGGCAAAGCAGAATACAAGGGTCACGGTGGATGTGGCAGATGACAGCTATTACCGCCTGACTGCAGGAAACCTTAACATACTGACTGCCATGACTCTGGATCCCTCCAGACTTGCAAACAGATATGATGAGGGTGACGGCGTGGAGCAGAGCGACCTGCTGCAGGATTTAAAGGACCTTGCAACAAATAAGGATAAGATGAGCTTCAGAAGCTCCTCGGCTTCGGAATTTTTACAGTGTGTGCTCTCGGATGTGGCATTAAATGCCCAGAGAGCCAATACCTTCTACCAGAACTATAAGGATGTATCCGGGGTGATTGACACCCAGAGAGCTTCCATTTCCGGCGTGGATGAAGATGAGGAGGCAGTAAATCTGGTAAAATATCAGAACGGATATAATCTTGCCTCTAAAATGATTCAGACTTTGACCGAAATATATGATAGACTGATACTTGAAACCGGAGTATAAAGTTGTCAGGAGGTTTGCAATGAGAATTACCAACAAGATTATACAGCGCAACAATCTGTCAAATATTAATACCAACAAGCTTTATCAGGACAAGCTGAGTACTCAGATGTCCACCCAGAAGAAAATCAACCGTCCCTCTGATGACCCGGTAGTCGCAATCAGAGCCCTGCGCCTACGCAGTAATGTGACTCAGATTACCCAGTACTACAGCAAGAATATTCCGGACGCCGAGAGCTGGCTTTCCGTGACTGAGGATGCTCTGGACAATCTGACCCAGGTCATGACAGAGATGATTAAGCAGTGCACCAAGGGATTTAACGGTCCCCTGAAGACGGAGGACCGCCAGATTATTCTGGAGCAGATGAAGGCACTGGGCGATGAGGTATATTCCACAGGGGATGCGGATTATGCAGGCAGATATGTGTTTACCGGCTATCGCACGGATACCTCACTGAGCTTCCCGGAGGAAACCAATATTCCCTATTCTATCACCGAGCAGGTAGACAGCAGTATCATTGATTCGGTTGTGAATGTGAATATTGAGAATGCCGACGGCAAAAGTATTCTGGACCTGAATTCCTCCAATTACAAGGATGCAGGCTTCCAGGATCTGAATGAGGAAGATATCAGCTCCGTGGAGGTCCACAGAATCAGACTTGGATACAACAGCTGTTCGGATTATGATGGGGTTACGGGTGTCAGCCCAAAGATTGAGTTTCTGGCCGTTGACGGCACCAACACCACATGGTCGGGTTTTACCGGTGACGGCGGCGATTTCACCCTGGTACATTCCTACGACAATCCTTATAATGCCGCAGCACAGGATGCAGATGCCATTATTTACGTTCCTGAGACCGGCGAGATTCTGCTGGGTGAAAACAGGTATAAGGAGCTGATGGCTGTAAAGGATGACGATACCACCGCAAAGAATGAGGCGGAGATTCGGATTACTTATGAAAAGAGCAGCTGGCAGAAGGGAGATTTGAGGCCGGAGCATTATTTCTACTGTGAGTCCAATCCCGGAACTGCCGACAGCATTGTCTATAACAAATCCTATCTGAGCGGTAATACAGAGAGACAGGACATAGAGTACGATGTGGGCTTCAATCAGACTATCCGGGTAAATTCCACGGCTGACCAGTGTTTTAAGCACGGTATCGGCAGAGAGGTGGATGACCTGTTGAACGCCATGCAGGAGGTTCAGAATCTGGAGGGCGTGAAGGCGACTCTGGAGAACGCCCGGAAACTGGTAGAAGAGGGAAGTGCGGATGATGATATCCTGAAAAAACAGCTGGATGCCGTGGATAAAGCTCTGACCTATGCAAAGGATAAGGAGCAGAAGCTGTTTGGAAATGGGATTACCTCCTTCCAGGGCTATCTGGATGATGCCAGCATGTGTATCACAGAGTGTGGCTCCAGAAGCAGCAAGCTTTCCCTGATTAAGAGCCGTATGCAGAATCAGAAGACAACCTTCGAAACACTTAAGAGCGAGAATGAGGATGTTGACATCACGGAAGTGGCAATCCATCTCTCCAGTGCGGAGCTGACCTACCAGGCTGCACTGATGGCCACGGGAAAGGTGGCCCAGACCACATTGCTTAATTACATATAAGCTGTATATAATAAAACACAGAAAGGGAAAAGGTGACACAATGAAAATTACCACGAGAATATTCGGGGAGGTCGAAATTGCAGATGATAAGATTATTAACTTTGCAAACGGCATTATCGGATTCCCCGAACTGAAGAGATTTGCCCTGATTCATGATGAGGAAAAGGGTACCAATGCCGGAATCCGCTTCCTGCAATCCATGGATGAGCCCGGGTTTGCCATGCCGGTAATGGATCCGCTGATTGTTAAGCCCGACTATGATCCTCAGGTGGATGATGAATTGCTGGCTGCCGCAGGAAATATTAATCCGGAAAACATTCTGGTGCTTGTGACAGCTACCATTCCCAGTGATCTGACCAAGATGAGCGTCAATCTGCAGGGACCTTTCATCATTAATGTAGAAGAACATAAGGCGTGTCAGATTATCGTTGAGAACGGGGATTATCCCGTGAAATTCCCTATCTACGAAATCCTGAAGTCCAGAAAGGCAGGTGAGTAGAATGCTGGCATTATCCAGAAAGAAGAATGAAGCTATTATTATCAACAATAATATTGAGGTCACCATTCTGGAGGTGAAGGGCGATCAGGTGAAAATCGGCATCGCTGCTCCCAAGGAGGTGCCTGTATACCGCAAGGAGGTATATGCGCAGATTCAGAATGCGAACAAGGAAGCTGTCAGTGTGGACGGCATGGATGCATTGAAGGATTTGCTGGGATAATTTTTTGAAGCTGCGAACCGTCGGCGCTTTTGCCGGCGGTTTTTTGCGTGTGCATGCCGGTGATGCCGTCCAAGGGAGGAGCCTGCAAAATTTATGTAATAAAGATGGAGGAAGCTGTTAAGTTTTGGAGGGGACATTCCGATAAAAAGTATAGATACCGAAGCCGGAGCCCCAGTTTGGCTCCGGCGAAACAAAAAGCAGGACATGGAAACGGAATTCCGGCACAGGAGGTAAGGAAAATGATGATCGAGCCTATTTCAAGTATGATGACAGTTCAGGCACAGGGAAGTGCAATACAGAAGCCCCAGACGGTGACAAACGAGAACCCTGAGAGCGCAGCAAGTGCAGGCACCCAGGAGGCTGCCAAGGTGGATATGAACACCATGGTGGTAGAAAATGCACAGGAGAAGGGGCAGGCAAACAACGGTGAGCAGGGCAGAGAACAATCTGCGTCAAATGAGCAGATTCGCAAGGCCGTGGAGCAGTTCAACAAGAGTATGGCAAATTCCGAAGCGGTGTTTGGCATTCACGAGGGGACGAACCGTGTCACCATCAAGATTGTTGATAAAGATACCAAGAAGGTGATTAAGGAACTTCCTCCGGAGAAAACTCTGGATATGATTGCGAGAGTCTGGGATATGGCGGGCATTCTGGTGGATGAGAAGAGATAAGAGGTCGCAAGGAGGACAAAGGGATGGCAATGAGGTTGAACGGACTGATGTCCGGTATGGATACAGAGAGCATTGTATCGCAGCTGGTAGAAGCCAGAAGCAGCAAGGTGACTACGGCAAAAAACGACCAGACTAAGATGGAGTGGAAGCAGGATGTCTGGAAGGGTCTGAATACAAAATTGAAGAACCTGCAGTCAAAGCTGAATGATTTGCGATTTGCGGGCGGTTATTCCAAAAAGGCAACCAAGGTTTCCGACAGTACCATAGCCAGTGTGCTCACGGGAAGTGATGCCGTAAACAGTGTACAGACACTGGAGGTCAACCAGCTGGCAAAGACCGCATATCTGACCGGCGGTAAGGTTTCCATGAAGGAAGGAACCAGCGGTAGTGTTGATGCATTGACCAGAATGGAGTTTCTGGCTGATTTTTCCGATGGAAAAACCAGGACCATATCACTGGAAAAGAGCGACGGTAAAAAGGTTGACCTGGAGCTGACAGCTTCCACCACGATTTCTGACGTTTTGACCATGCTGAAGGATGAGGGCCTGAATGCCAGCTTTGATGCAAACCAGAAGAGATTCTTTATCAGCGCAAAGGATTCCGGTGAAAACGGTAACTTTAAGATTACCGGTGACAGTGAGGCCCTGTCTGTTCTTGGACTTAACATTTCCCAGAAGATTACCAATGAGGGGACGGAACAGCTGGCAGATAAAGGAGCCACATATGTACAGGGGCAGGACGCAAAAATCAAGTTAAACGGTGCAGAATTTTCCAGTACAAATAATGTATTTGAAATCAACGGACTGACAATTACCGCCATGAATCAGACGGAAAAGGGCAAGAGCATCACCCTTACCACATCTCAGGATACAGACGGCATTTATGATATGATTAAGGACTTCCTCAAGACCTACAACGAAGTCATCAATGAGATGGATAAGCTGTATAATGCCGATCAGGCAAAGGATTTCGAGCCTCTTTCTGACGATGAAAAGAGCAATATGTCAGAAAGCGAAATTGAAAAGTATGAGCAGAAGATTAAGGATTCTCTGCTGCGCAAGGACAGTAACCTTAATTCCATCAGCTCTGCCATGAAGCAGATTATGATGAAGGGAATTACGGTAAACGGCCAACAGATGTATCTCTCAAACTTTGGCATTGAGACGCTGAATTATTTTAATGCTCCTGATAACGAGAGAAACGCTTATCATATTGACGGCGACCCTGATGATACCAACACTTCCGCAAATGTGGACAAGCTGAAGAATATGATTGCCACGGAGCCTGATACCGTTGTTTCTTTCTTCTCGCAGCTGACCATGAACCTTTATAAGGAAATGTCAGAGCAGTCAAAGGCGGTGGAAGGCTACAGAAGCTTCGGCAGTTTCTTTGATGATAAGAAGATGAAGTCGGATTATGACAGCTATAACTCAAAAATCAAAGACCTGGAGGAAAAACTGGCTGATTACGAGGACAAATGGTATGCCAAGTTTTCCAAAATGGAAACAGCCATGGCGAAGATGCAGAATAACGTCAGCGCAGTCACAGGTATGCTGGGCGGCGGTATGTAATCAGACCGGGGTAATATTACATCTACGGAAAGGAAGGGAATCATTATGGCACTACCCAATGCGTATGCACAATACAGCAACAGTAAGGTTCTGACGGCTTCACCTGCGGAGCTGACCTTGATGCTCTATGACGGAGCAATTAAATTCTGCAATATTGCCATTATCGGAATTGAAAAGAAGGATATCGAAAAGGCACATAACAATATCGTGAAGGCAGAACGTATCATAGACTATTTCCGCCAGACTCTGAATATGGATTATCCGGTAGCGGAGGATTTTGAGAGGGTGTATTCCTATCTCACGAAGAGACTTATGGAAGCAAATATGAAGAAGGATAAGGAGATTCTTGAGGAGGTCTGCGGACATCTGCATTCCATGAGAGATACATGGAAGCAGGTGATGGAGACAGCCAGACAGTAAAGGCGGAGAGAAATGACAGAGAATTATCTTGACGTTTTGGCAGAAAGCTTGGAAAAGAAAATCGATATTCTGGAAAAGATTCAGGAGTACAGTCTGCTTCAACAGGATGCGCTTCGGGCAGAGGATTTTCAGCCGGATGTATTTGATGAATATGTGGATAAAAAGTCAGTGCTGATTGATGAACTTACAACTCTGGACAACGGATTTGAAACCCTGTATCATAATTTTGAACAGGAGCTGAAGGATAACCGGGAAAAGTATTCCGTGCAGATTAAGCATCTTCAGGAGCTTGTGAGCAGGGTGACGGAAATGAGTGTGACAATTCAGGCACAGGAGGCACGAAACAAAAAGAAGGTGGAGGAGTTCTTTTCAAGAGAGCGCTCCAATCTTGCCCGGAACAGGAAAAGCGCTAAAGCAGCGTATGATTACTATAAGCGGGTCAGCGCTCCCGGGTACACGGAGCCTCAGCTGTACGACAATAAGCAGTAGAAATGACAAAATGATAAAAATTTGGAAATGGGGGTTAAGTTTTAAAAAAAGCCTCCGATATACTTAACAAGAACAGCAATAATAAAGCTTTCTTATATCTCATCCGAGGGGAATCGCACACCCCGGGGAATGAGGACGTACAGGGAAGCGACGGGAAGTGCGAGCCCGGTGCAGACGCTGACGTCACTAAAAGAGGCCGCAAGGATGCGGTAAAATATTATTCAAGGAGGAATAAATTATGGTAGTACAACACAATCTTCGAGCAATGAACTCTAACAGAATGCTTGGCTTAACTTCCACAGCTCAGGCAAGATCAACTGAAAAGCTTTCATCCGGTTATAAGATCAACCGTGCAGCAGATGATGCAGCAGGTCTGGCTATTTCCGAGAAGATGAGAAAGCAGATCAGAGGCCTTTCACAGGCAAGTGCTAACGCACAGGATGGTATTTCTACTGTTCAGACAGCAGAAGGCGCACTTAGTGAAGTGCACGATATGCTGCAGAGAATGAACGAGCTGGCAATCAAGGCAGCTAACGGCACCAACTCTGAATCTGACCGTACTGCTATCCAGCAGGAAATCGATCAGCTGACCACAGAAATCGACCGTGTTGCTGAGACAACCAAGTTCAACGAGACCTATCTGCTGAAGGGTGACTCCAGCGCAGCAAAAGAGACTTCTTACTCTTATGCAAAGTTTGACGCTGCAGCTACAGCTACTGCTACCTTCAAGACAGATACCGTAACCGGTATGAGCATGAGCTTCACAGCAGCAAGCCTGAGCTCCGCTAACCTGTCTGATGTAAACGACCTGATGAAGGCTCTGAGAGACTCCGGTGCTTCCGTAACTGCTAAGAGCGTATGGAATGTAAATTCCGGCGCCGTATCCAGCACAACCTACTCAGTGAACCTGAACGGTGAGGCTGCACAGAAGTTTACGGTTACCACAACCAGTGCCACCAGCGGCACCTTCACAGTTTACAACAAGGCCGGCGAGAAGCTTGGTACCCTGACCGCATCCGGTTATTCACCTGTAGCTACCTCCAGCACCAACTACACCAATACGGTTGTATTCAATGCTACAAAGGTTACCGCAGGTGCTACAACCAGCGTTGCAGCAGCTTACTACGATAAGGACGGCAACAAGATTTCTGCCAACGACCTGAACAACTACTTCACCACCACCTACACAGGCAAATCCGCAACTACCGGTACGGTATCCGCTCTGGCAAGTGCACCTGTTGTATACGATGCAGTAGGTAACGTTACCACATTGAACGCTAAGGAAGTTGCACATGTACGCGACATCGCCGGCGCTCTGTCAGTGAACCTGCATGTTGGTGCTGATGCTACAAGCAACAACCAGATTACTCTGAACCTGGATTCCATGAGTGCTAAGGGACTTGGAATTAACGGCCTGAAGCTCGACGGAACCGATGACAGCAATGCATTGGATGCGGTTGAGAAGATTAAGGCAGCTATCACCAAGGTTTCCGCACAGCGTTCCGAACTGGGTGCTGTACAGAACAGACTTGAGCACACCATCAACAACCTGGATAACGTAGTAGAGAACACCACAAGTGCTGAATCTGCTATCCGTGATACAGATATGGCTTCTGAGATGGTTAAGTATTCCAACCAGAACATTCTGGCTCAGGCAGGTCAGGCTATGCTGGCTCAGGCTAACCAGACAAACCAGGGCGTTCTGTCCTTACTTGGCTAATGACAGAATAAAAGCTTTAAGTTAAAGTTCAAAGTTGTAAGAGCAAGGGGCGCGGTCTCAAAAGCCGCGCCCTTTTGTGTTATCGGGAGGAAAGGAAAAAACATATGAAAGACAAACCCATCGTGTTATCCATATCCATGTTGATATCCGGCAGGGAGGAGATGGCCAGGAGCCTGGATTCCCTGCACTATTTTACCGAGGCCTTCCCCTGCGAAATTATTCTGGTGGATACGGGCTGTAATCCCAGCCAGCGTGCACTGGCAGAAAAATATGCGGATAAAATCATTGATTTTACATGGTGCAATGACTTTTCTGCTGCCAGAAATGCAGGACTGAAGGAAGCCCGGGGAGAATGGTTCATGTATCTGGATGATGATGAATGGTTTGAAAATCCCAAACAGATTGTGAGCTTTTTTACCTCCGGGGAATATAAGAACTATAAGTGCGCCTCGTATATTCAGCGAAATTACATGGATATGCAGGGAGCACAGTATGATGATTCTTATCCCTCACGCATGATTAAGCTGACGGATAAGACAAGGTTTTTCGGGAAAATACACGAATGTCTGGGACCGTATGAAATGCCGAAGAAGGAATTTGAAGATTTTGTGCATCATTACGGCTATGTATATAAGGATGAAGAGGATAAAAGAAAACACGCCAGACGTAATATTGTGCCTCTTCTGGAAATGAGAAAAGAGTATCCCGGGGATCCCAGATGGATGTGCCAGCTGGCCCAGGAATATTTTATGCTGAACGAGTATGAGGAGATTGTAAGGGTTTGTAGGGAAGGGCTGGAGGAGTTCGACAGACTGAAGGAGAATCATCTGGTTTATGCGCCGGCTCACATAGGCGCGATTTACGGCTATCTGCTGATTTCCCTGGAGACCCTGAAACGGTACGAGGAAGAGAAGGTATGGCTGAAGCGTGCCTTTGAAGACCCCAATATGAAGATGAGTATTATGGTGCCTGATCTTGCCTTTTATTGTATGGCGGGAGCCAAGCTGTATAATTTTACCGGGGATTACAGGCAGAGCAGGGACTATTTACGCAGATATATCGATTATGTAAAGCGTTACAGGGGAGACCGGAAGCTTTTGGAGGACGGCGCGGCGCTGGTTGTGGCCAGTGTGTTTCAGGAGATCATTCTGTACGGCACTGTGCTGGGCTGCCTGGATTCGGCTGTGCGCATGCAGGATTCGGAGCTTGCCGAAGAGGCTTTTTACATGCTGGACTGGCAGGACTGGAGACTGCTGAACCAGTATGAGAGTGAACAGAAAATTCTGGATGCTTTCTGCAGCGTGCCTTATCATCCTTCCTGGGTAAAAATGCTGCAGACACTGGTTGCCAGACCGGAGGGCATGAAGGAAATGCTGGTTGTCCTGCTGGAATCGGAAATCCAATGGAAGCAGCAGGGAGAAAATGATAAAATATCCCGGCTTCGCAGACTCTTGTCAGAGCTGGATTTTGAACATTGGTATGTTTTGTGTGCAAGGATATTGTGGACTGCCGAGAATCCGGACCAGGGTTCAGGGGAAGAACACAGAAGGAAGCTTATACTTTTGTTTGAAGAACTGTTTGCAAAGTATCAGGAGAAAATCCCGGAGGTCAAGTCCGAGATTTGGGAAATTGCTGACAGGCAGAAGATATCCCCGGATGAGCTTTTACAAAGGACAGATTACCACCACTGGAAGCAGACCATGGACAAGTGGTGCCGGGAGGCGGGAACCTGGGAGATTCGCCGGTGGGAGGAAAGAACTGCATTATGGAAGCAACAGGCAGAGGCGCGGCGGACCTTGCTACTGCTTGACCTGTTTGAGGTAAAGTGTACAGAGGGACTTTTGTATCATTATGAGGAGGCCTGTCCTGATTTGTTCGGCATGGAGCAGACACTTTGGAAATATGCGGACAGAGTGCTGGCGCTTTATGAATCCGTCTATGAGCCCTTTGTGTTCCGGGAACTGCCGGAGGTGCTGCCCCCGGAGGCACAGCTTGCCCTGAGGCTGAAGCAGGTGCAGAGCTTCCGGAAGGATGGAAATGATTTGAAAATGCTGGAGGGCGTAAGGAGCTGCCTTGAGGTCTGTGATGTCCTGGAGGAGCCGATAAAAGCCTATGCAAAGTTATGCAGGGATGTAGTGCAAAAGAGAACCGGCGAAGCCTATGAAGCACAAAAGGAACTGGCACAGCTGGCTGCCACCCTGAAAAATGTGGCAAGGCAGCAGATTGACAAAGGAGAACTGCAGGCTGCCCGTGACATCCTGCTTCAGGTAAAAAAGTACACGCCGGAGGATAAAGAAGTGGAGGATTTGCTGTCAAAAATAACAGATGAAAATATTTTATAATTTTTTATAATTTGGGCTAAAGTAATCCCGAAAGCTGTCGATATAATGAATAAGTAAGCAAACAAAGGGTTTGCAGAGGGATTCAAGGGACTGAACCAAAAAGGACAAGACAGCAGCAGGGAAGCTGGTTAATTCAAGGAGGAACACTATTATGGTAGTACAACACAATCTGACAGCGATGAATTCAAGCAGAATGCTCGGCTTAACCACAAGCGCCCAGGCAAAGTCAACCGAGAAACTCTCTTCCGGTTATAAAATCAATCGTGCTGCAGACGATGCGGCAGGTCTGGCTATTTCAGAGAAGATGAGAAAGCAGATCAGAGGTCTGACACAGGCTTCTTCCAATGCACAGGATGGTATTTCCACAGTGCAGACGGCAGAAGGTGCACTTGCCGAAGTACATGACATGCTTCAGAGAATGAACGAGCTTGCAGTGAAAGCGGCAAACGGAACAAACTCCGAATCTGACCGTACTGCGATTCAGCAGGAAATTGAACAGCTGACCACGGAAATCGACCGTGTGGCTGAGACCACAAAGTTCAACGAGACCTATCTGTTGAAGGGCGATGCAAGCGCAGCCAAGGAGACAACTTACTCCTACGCAACCTTCAATTCTGCAGCTACAGCTACTGCAACCTTCAAGACTGACACTGTAACCGGTCTGTCACTGGACTTTACAACTGCTTCACTGACCTCTGCAAATATGAGCGATGTAAATGAACTGGTAAAGGCACTGAGGGATTCCGGCGCATCCGTAACTGCCAAGAGCGCATGGAACGTAAATACCGGTTCCAGAGCATCTACTACATATTCCGTAACCCTGAACGGCGAGGCTGCTCAGAAGTTTACCATTACCACTACCAGTCCTACCTCAGGTACCTTTACCGTATATAATAAGTCCGGTGAGAAGCTTGGCACCTTGAAGGCAGCTAATTATAACATGGTAGCTACTTCCTCGACCAACTACACCAATACCATTGTATTTAATGCAACAAAGGTAACGGCGGGAGCTACCACCTCAGTTGCAGCTGCATACTATGACAAGGATGGCAACAGGATTGCTGCCAATGACCTGGACAATTATTTCACCGTCGCTTATACCGGAAAGTCAGATTCCACCGGCACGGTATCTGCCCTGGCAGGTGCTCCTACCGTATATGATGCAGTGGGTAATGCTACCACACTGAATGCAAAAGAGGTTGCAAATGTAAGAGACGTCATCGGTTCTCTGCAGGTGAAACTGCATGTAGGTGCTGATGCCACCAGCAATAACCAGATTACATTGAATCTGAAGTCCATGAGTGCAAAGGGTCTGGGCATTAATGGTCTGAAGCTGAATGGTACGGACGACAGCAATGCAAGAGCAGCCATTGAGAAGATAAAGGCTGCCATTACAAAGGTTTCCGCACAGCGTTCCGAGCTTGGTGCAGTGCAGAACAGACTTGAGCACACCATCAGCAACCTGGATAACGTTGTGGAGAATACCACCAGTGCAGAATCTGCTATCCGCGATACTGATATGGCTGCTGAGATGGTTAAGTACTCCAACCAGAATATTCTGGCTCAGGCCGGTCAGTCAATGCTGGCTCAGGCAAATCAGTCAAATCAGGGTGTTCTGTCACTGCTTGGCTAATAAAGAAAGTCTTAAATGATACGGGGCACGGTTTTAAAAGCCGTGCCCCTTTGTTTTTGAAATTTTTATCGGAAGGAATATGATGATATGAATGACACGCCTGTTCTGCTTTCCATATCTATGCTGATTTCGGGAAGAGATGAGATGAAGAAAAGTCTGGATTCCCTAATGTGCTTTAAGAGGGCTTTTTCCTGTGAGATAATACTGGTGGACACCGGCTGTACGGCGGAACATCGCAGGCTGGCAGAACAATATGCGGACAAAATCATTGATTTCGTCTGGTGTGACGATTTCTCTGCAGCGAGAAATGCAGGGCTGAGGGAGGCCCGGGGGGAATGGTTTATGTATCTGGACGATGATGAATGGTTTGAGAATCCGGAGCAGATTACTGCCTTTTTTACCACAGGAGAATACAAGAATTATAAAAGTGCCACTTATGTCGTCAGAAATTACAAAGACCTTGAGGGCAGGACTTACAATGAAACTTATCCGTCCCGTATGGTAAAGCGCCTGCCTCAGACACGATTTGTGGGAAAAATTCATGAATATCTGGAGCCCTATGAAGGCCCGCAGAAGGAGTTTACGGATTACGCCCATCACTATGGTTATGTATTCAGGAGCGAGGAGGAGAAGCTCCGCCATTCCAAACGGAATATAGAACCGCTCTGTGAGATGCGCAAGGCACACCCCGGGGATCCCAGATGGACGTGCCAGCTGGCACAGGAGTACTTCCAGCTCCATGACTTTGAGAATATGATAAGCACCTGCAAAGAAGGCATAGAAGAATGGAAGAGGACAAAGGATCATTGTCTCTTTGTGCCGGCCCATGCAGGGGGAGTCTATGCTTATCTGATGATTGCACTGGAGGCGCTGAAGCGGTATGACGAGGAGGAGGTCTGGCTGAACAGAGCCTTGTCCGAGCCGGAGCTGCAGTCGGAGCTTTTGCAGCCCACACAGGCCTTTTTCTGTCTTCTGGGAGCAAAGCTATATCATAATCTGAAGGACAATGAGAAGTGTTGTGGCTATTTACAAAAATATCTCGACTATGAGAAACGTCTGAAGAATAACCGCGTCCTGCTGGAGAAGGGCGCTGCGCTGATAGTGGCGGGAGTGTTTCAGAAGCCGCTGCTCTACGATGCGGTGTTGAATTGTATGGAGGCTGCTGTTCTCACGGGAAATACTGCGCTTTCTGAGGAAGCCTTTTATCGGCTGGACTGGCAGTCCGGGGACAGGATAAATCGGCTTCCCTGGGAGGAAGAGATATTGGACGCATTCTGCAGTGTGGATTATCATCCGGTCTGGGTGAAGCTCCTGCAGACAATGGTTTCCGGACGGGAAGGTGTGAAGGAAATGCAGGTGGTCCTTTCGAACCTGGAAAGTGCCTACGGAATCCGGAAGGAAGACGAAAAAAGAGCCCGTCTTCATCGGCTGGTGTCAGAGATGGATGACAGGTATGAGAATGTCTTTCGAATCAAACTCGTATACGGGGAGGCTTCCCTGCGCTGTCACATCCGGCGGTGTGCCGGCCTGGAAGAGACGGAAAAGGCATTTTGGCTGTATGCAGATTGGATTCTGAAGACTTACAGGCCCTATATCAGGGAGGAGATTTTTACCCGGCTGCCGGAGGTGTTGCCGGAGGAGGCTTATTTTGCAGTCAGGCTGAAAAACCTGCAGCAGTATCGGGAATCGGGAAATGACCTGAAGGCATTGGAAAGCATGAAGCTGTGTCTGGGAATCTGCCCGGGGCTGCAGAAGGAAACGGATAGTTATGCAAAAATGCTCCGGGATGAGGTGCAGAGGCGCAACTGTGAGACAGAATCTGCACAGGCCGAACTTCAAGACCTGATTATAACCCTCAAAAATTTGGCGCGGCAGCAGATAGAGTGTGGAAATTGTCAAGGCGCAAAAGAAATTTTGCTTCAAATACGGCAATGCGCCCCCGGGGACGAAGAGGTGGGAGAGCTGCTGGAGCAGTTGTCCTGATACTTCGAGGCTATGGAGCAAAGACCGCAGAAAGGCATGGAGATTGTCATGAACAGGAAGGAATTCGTTCAAAAACTGGGAACAGAAGAGGGGTTATTTGAGATTATCGGTTCTGTGGACTGGAGGGAACTGGTAGATCTTGTGTCCGAAATCATAGAGATGTCCCGGGAGGAATTGATGAATATGCCCATGGGAGGCTGTGGCAAAAACGGCTCGGCAGGCACCTATCCCTATGTGGTCAAGGATCTGACGGAGAATGGAACCTATTACCGATGGGTTTATGAGAGGCTTCATGATGAAAAATCCAGAAGAACCTTCCGCACCTTACTGTGTTTCAGGCTGGTTCCGTATCCGGACTTTCTGAAGGTGGCATATGAGAGTGAATATGAGCAGTATTTTGATAAGGAGCTGTATGAATTTGGCAGGGATGAGGTGATTGCCGACTGTGGCGGTTCTACAGGCGATACTGCTTTGAGGTTTGCCCGGAATGCAGTCGGATTTAAACGAATCTATGTGTACGAGCCTAAGCCGGAATATGTGAAGATATGTCATGAAAAACTGGATTCCCATGACAATATCCTCATCAGACCATGCAGTGTAGGCGAAAAAAACGGAGCCATGCAGAGCGCGGGAATTTCTTCCTCCGCCGGTTTTGTGCGGCATACAGACAGGGACGACTCCGCATCTGCGGTGGTATCCCTGGACGAAGACATCAAGGAACCCCTGACTTTTATTAAGATGGATGTGGGAGGGGACGAGATACCGGCAATTCTCGGAGCCCAAAGGCATATCCGGGAGGAGGCTCCCGGGCTGGCCATTTGTTTATCTCATATATACAGCGATATCTGGGAAATTCCCAAACTGCTTAATACCATCAGACCGGATTACCGGTTTGCTATCCGACATTACAGAGATGACAGGAATGCTGAGACGGTGCTGTATGCCATACCCCGAAGGAATGAGGAGGAGTCCCTGCCGGAGCCTTATCGGCTCAGAAAGGTAATTGCAATGGCCCCTTATGAACGGGGCTGGTCCAATGTGGAACTGGTGAAGGATTGCGGGCTGATTCCGTATCTTCTGCACAAAAATCATCAATGCGAGGTACACATGGTGGGAGCGAAGGGGGAGGAGCTGACCAACCGAAGGCTGACTCCCGGGGTGTTGGATGAGGTGCTTCCGGATACCTCTATGGAAGCAAGAATTCAATATATATTACAAAACGGCGCTGACGCGGATTTGCTCCTGTTACGCGGACCCTACTCCAGCTTTTACCCGGTGGTGGATGCTTATAAGATGATTAATCCCCGGGGTAAGGTATGTCTTCCCCTGGATGCCAACAGCTTCTGGATGGACAGAATTGATTGGACGGAGCCGGGATTCTGCCATATGCTGGAGCAGTGTGATTTGATTCTGACCTCCTGTACGGCAATGGCAGAGCATTTAAGCGAAAAATGGCCCTGGAAGGTGGAAACACTGACCAACGGCTTCTATGATTTGCGGGATAAGAGGGAGACAGAGGAGGATGCTCCTGCCGGAAAGGAAAACATTATCCTGAATGTTGCAAGACTTGGCACGCAGCAGAAAAGAACAGACATCCTTGTGGCAGCCTTTGCGGCGATTTCAGAGTTCATTCCGGACTGGAAGCTGCAGCTGGTGGGTAACATGGAAAAGGGCTTTGAGGGATTTCTGGAGCAGATATGGGAAGCCTACCCCCATGCCAGGGACAGAATAATGCTCTCCGGCCCCATACATGACAGAAATCAATTGTATGAGCAGTATAAAAGGGCAAGGATATTTGCACTGTCCTCGGAACTGGAGGGGGGTGCTCCCAATGTGGTTGGCGAGGCTCTGCATTTCGGCTGTGCCATTGTTACCACGAAAATAGATGCCTACAATGACATTATCAACGGCGGAAGCTGCGGTGTGGCAGCAGAACTCAACGATGTGCAGGATTTCGCCCGGAAGCTGCTGGCACTTTGCAGGGATCCGCAGCTGGAACAGAAAAACAGGGCAGCAACGGAACGCGCAAAGGAATTCTACGATATGGAAAGGAATGTGGAATGGTTATATCAGCGCCTGACGGAATCTGACAAATAAGAAATCAATCCTGGAATAAAGGCTGGAGAAAGAATATGAATCAGTTAAGATATGAGAATGGACAATATATCTATGAGGATAGCATCCATAAAACAGTATTGTTGGACTGCACGGATCTTTTTGCCAATAAGAGCCGGATACCCATGCACAGCATGGATGGAAACGGACTGACGATTCCCAATATTCTTCAGGGCAGTTTTCATGCGCATCAGGAAATTATGAACGAGGATGTCTACGGAGAGAAGCAGGCAACAGAATATCTGACAATGAACATTCTGCTTGTCCGCGAACTGATCAGATCCAGGGAGGCTGTGAGGGTAGCGGAAATTGGTGCGACGAATGGCGTGCTGAGCTGGCATCTGGCAAATATTCTGGGATTGTTCCATCCGGACTCTCTGCTGTGTTCCGTAACCGATACACTGGGAAATGAAAGCGGAAATCTCTGGCTTGATTATATATCCCGGGTAGAGAAGCCCTGCAGGCTTTCCCTGGTGGCGGCTGAGTATGAGGAGACAAATCTGCAGGAAGATTCCTTTGACATCACTCTTGTGAATGGTTCCGTTCATTTTGAAGACCCGAATATGGTACTTAAAGAGGCGGAACGGATTACGAAAAACGACGGTCTTTTCATATGCTATCAGGTGTCCCAGCCTCTGCTGGAGTCAACCTTCAAGCTGCTGCATCCGGACTACAGTGAGTACAGATTCCTGCCTTATACAGGTATTCTGACTGACAGAAACCGCCGGTAGTGATGTATAAATTCTCTATCTTGTGCAGACTCTTACCATAAGAAGTCAAAGATCCGGCGGAGGCTGCAGATGGGGAAGAAACAATTCAGAATACATTATCGAAGGTCATTTATCATGTGGCTCCGGGGGATGGCGATTCTTGCCGTGATTCTCTTCCTCTGGACAGAGAGTGCGGAAAAAAAGGCTCATTTTACCCCGGAATATGAAAAAGCAGATTTGACACCGCTGCTGAAGAAGCCGGAACTGACACAGGAGGATTATGACCTGTTTTTGGTACAAACCGGTTTGGGAAGGACAGGTGTGGATGAACTTTATCGACAAGGAAGGCAGGAGGAACTCCTGTACCTGCAGCGGCGTTTCTTTGAACCGGTAGAATATGAGTGCAGTGTGAGCCTTCTGGTGTGCCGCAGTGAGCGGCTTGTGCAGCGGGGGGAGGATGGTGCTGCACAGGTGCAAGACGGTGGTGGAGGAGATTTGGATGGCGTTACAAAGAAGAAACCTTATCTTGGCGATTTCCTTCCGGCGGTCCAGTCCGGTGATATTCTGATCAGCTTCAACGGTCATTTTCTGGGTTGGCGCAGCGGGCATGCGGCGATTGTGACAGATGCAGTGGAAAGAAAAACTCTGGAAGCGATAAGCGTGGGTATCGATTCCCGCATCTGTTCTCTGGAGAGTTGGAGGGAATATCCTTCTTTTATATTGATGCGTCTGAAGGGGGTAAGCGAGGAGGAGCGCGGGGAGATTGCGGCCTATGCGGAAGAGGCGCTTACAGGCCTTCCCTATCGTCTGCTCAGCCTGTGCGGAGTGGAGGGGGAGGGAACCCAGTGCGCACATCTGGTCTGGCGGGCATTCCGGCATTTTGGGTACAATCTGGACAGTGACGGCGGCTATATTGTGACCCCTTATGATATTTATCAAAGTAGTTTACTGGAGGTTATCCAGTATTATGGAATTCTGCCAAATATATAAAAACACTCTTAAAATTCCATAATAGCACTTGAAAATATACACGGGTAATCGTATATTAAAGATATACCTCGAAAAGAGACGATAATTTCAAGAGTATACATGGTATCGTGTTTCGGGGAGTGCTTGGAAGGGTCGGAGGATAGCAATGCTTCATTCCGAAATGACACAATATGGAGGAAAAGAAAATGACAAAAGCAGAGATTCTTAAGAAAGAGATTTTGAGACAGTATCGTAGCGTGCGCCAGTTTGCCATGGAGATGAACATACCGTACAGTACTCTTGTTACTGCACTTGAGCGCGGTATAGAGGGGATGGCTTATGGTACCGTAATCAAAATGTGTGATAAACTGAGTCTGAATCCTGTGGATTTCACTTCCTTGGAGAGAGATGCTTCTCTTGGCGCACAATTATTGGAGAACAGAGTGATGCAGTATTATATTAAGCTGAATCAGACAGGACGTGACAAAATTTTGGAACTGATGGATGATTTTGTACAGATTGACAAATATAAAGCAAAAGGGAAAAAGAGCAAACAAAATTAAGTATTCAAAAAGAATGGAATAACAGAGAGTATGAATAAGTATGCGGATACAAAAAGCTTCCTTGCCGGATTGGTCAGGAAGCTTTTTTAGCAGTAGCTGTTGAACATCATGCCGCTGTATGCGCTTGTGTTGTAGGGACTTACAAAATTGTGCCCCGGGTTCTTGTAAGCGACTACGGTCTTTTGAACATAGTTCATTGGATTCAGTGAAATCTGGTTGCTTTTTTTGAGCAGTGCCGAGGACATATTCTTCAGGCTTCCGAAGCTTTCGGCAATATCCCCGGAGTCCATTGCCGTCTGACGAATCAGGCTGCGGTCAACATCCAGGGTGCCGTCCTCTGCCATGGTAATCCCCATTGATTCCAGGGGGCTGCTGTAGAGAAGGGCGATTCCCTTGATCTCCTTGACCAATTGTCTGCTCTTTTCCTGAGTGTCCAGATAATTGGAGGCGGCTCTTATGAAATCATTATATCCGCCGATCAGGTGAGTGATATTGTCCGTAAGAGATTCTATATCGGTCTTCAGGCCCACCTGTACGGGGGAGTCAGCTTCGGTAATCCCTTTCAGTTCAATTTCAAAAAGCTTTCCCAGGGTAAAGTGGTTGGCGGAGGCGCTGTGCTCCTCGCCGTTCACGGAAAATACAGCATTCTCGGCCTGTCTGCTGATATAATCAAGCCCCAGATATTCCACCATACCGGAGCGCTTGCTGGTCTTGGCATCGCTGACGGTAAAAAGGTTTTCTTTGTCCGTATTTCGACCGGTAGCCTCAGAAGTCAGCCGCAGGGCAGTATGTCCGTCCTCCTCTGCCAGGTCGGCCTTCAGTCCGATACCGGCATTGTTGATCAGGCGTACCAGACGTTCCTGCACATCAAGGTTGGTCTCTGTCTCTCCTACCGCAAACTGAAATTCATAGCTCATTCCGTTGACTCCGATATCGAAGGAATAGGTATCGGGTGGAAGGGATACCTTTGCATCCGGGAGGAATAGCCCCAGATTTTCCTGTGAGGAGGCGAGAGAATGAACCTCAAGGTCAAAGCCCGGAACAGCTTCCTCCGGCTGCCGGGGGCCCACATAGGTTGCTACCGCAACATTCTCATCAGAAGAAAAAGCTCTCTTCTTATCCAGCAGCCCGTTACTTTCAAGACCACCCAGCTGTGCGATGGTATTGTGAAGCTCACGGGCATTTTCCTTAATATCGACAGCATATTGCTGTGTCTCTTTATTGGTGGTGGGAAGATACCAGGGGGCTTCTTTGTTTAGTTTGACAATGGAATTGTATACACTGCGAAGCTCACTTTTCTTGTGAGTGTCATATTTGGTCAGAGCCTTCGGCGTATAGGTTGTGAGATAGTTGTTATACACCGCATTCAGAAGTGTACTCATTGTCCTGCCTCCTTTCTTCCTTGAAATATAAGGACAATATGTATCATGAAACTGTGCCGGGAATCCTTTTCCGGCTGTAATTTTCGTGGAAAAGACCTAATATCCCACTTTTATAAATACATTTTAGCACAGGGGATGTGAAGATACAAGCAGTTTTGCTAAGCTTTTGAAAAAAATGTTGACGGAACAGGTCTCCTGTGTTATAGTATTCAAGCGAGATTGAAATTCAGCTCTTTTTTTTATGCTTAAAAAACAAGTGGAGGTAGCCGATATGCGTACAAAAATCACTTTGGCTTGTACCGAGTGCAAGCAGCGTAACTACAATACGACTAAGGATAAGAAGACTCATCCCGACAGGATGGAGACCAAGAAGTATTGCAGATTCTGTAAGACACATACTCTGCACAAAGAGACCAAGTAAGTTAGTTATAGAAAGACAGGGTAATCAATATGGGAGATTCTGCAGGAAAGCAGAAACGCCCCGGCTTTTTTAGTGGGGTGAAGTCTGAGTTTAAGAATATTAAATGGCCGAACAGAAAAGATACCTTAAAGCAGTCTGTGGCAGTGGTGATTATTTCCATCGTTGTGGGAATCATTATTGCAATCGTGGACTATGCCGCAAAGTACGGCGTAAACTTCTTAACATCAATATAGAGTGAGGGAGACTGTATGGCAGAGGCAAAATGGTATGTGGTTCATACCTATTCGGGATATGAGAACAAGGTCAAAGCCAATATTGAGAAGACCATAGAGAACAACAAAAATTTTGCAGAGCAGATATTGGAGGTCAGGGTTCCGCTGGAAGAGGTCGTTGAGATGAAGAACGGTGCCAAGAAGACAGTTCAGCGCAAGATGTTCCCCGGCTATGTTCTGATCAATATGGAAATGAATGATGATACCTGGTATGTTGTCCGCAATACCCGCGGCGTGACCGGGTTCGTCGGGCCGGGAAGCAAGCCTGTTCCTTTGACGGAAGCAGAGATGAAGCCCCTCGGTATTAAGAGTGAGAATGTCTCCATTGACTTCGTGGAAGGAGACAGCATTGCGGTGGTTGCGGGTGTATGGAAGGATACCGTCGGTGTCGTTCAGAAGCTTGACTACAGCAAGCAGACGGCTACCATCAATGTAGAATTGTTCGGCAGGGAGACACCTGTTGAAATCAGCTTTGCAGAGGTTAGAAAGCTGAAGTAAAATAAGGTATTTTCCGGAGGCATTCCGGTAAATATAAAGGGCATTTCGTGCCCGGCAGTAAAGTGGGAGCAGGAACGCGGATGTGTGTAACCTGCGCCGAACCGCCGTTAGATACAAGCCGGCATGGCCGGTGATAACGGCTTACCACATTATAGGAGGTGCCAAAATGGCAAAGAAAGTAGAAGGATACATTAAGTTACAGATTCCTGCCGGCAAAGCAACACCGGCTCCCCCTGTTGGTCCTGCATTAGGCCAGCATGGTGTGAACATCGTTGAATTTACAAAGCAGTTCAACGCAAAGACAGCAGATAAGGGTGATGTTATCATTCCTGTTGTAATCACAGTATATGCAGACAGATCTTTCAGTTTCATTACGAAGACCCCCCCTGCAGCAGTACTGCTTAAGAAGGCTTGCAATATTAAGTCCGGCTCCGGTGCACCTAACAAGACCAAGGTTGCAACCATTTCCAAGGCAAAGATTCGTGAGATTGCAGAGATGAAGATGCCTGACCTGAACGCAGCAAGCATTGAGGCTGCCATGAGCATGATTGCAGGAACCGCACGCAGCATGGGTATTACTGTAGAAGAGTAAAGAGTTATTAACACAGAATTGGGAGGCAATTGATATTGCCGCTGGAACCTAGGAGGTAAAAGAATGAAACATGGTAAGAAATATACCGAGGCGTCAAAGCTGGTTGACCGCAATGTAATGTACGAGCCCAATGACGCAATTGCTCTGGTAAAGAAGACAGCAACTGCAAAATTCGATGAGACCATCGAAGTACACATCAGAACAGGTTGTGACGGACGTCATGCTGAGCAGCAGATTCGTGGTGCAGTAGTACTGCCCAACGGAACCGGTAAGACTGTAAGAGTTCTGGTATTTGCAAAGGGTGATAAGGTAAATGAGGCAGAGGCAGCAGGCGCTGATTATGTTGGCGGCGAGGAGCTGATCCCCAAGATTCAGAACGATGGATGGCTTGATTTTGACGTGGTTGTTGCAACCCCTGACATGATGGGCGTTGTAGGACGTCTTGGTAAGGTTCTCGGACCTAAGGGCTTGATGCCCAACCCCAAGGCAGGTACCGTTACAATGGATGTAACCAAGGCTATTAACGATATCAAAGCAGGTAAGATTGAGTACAGACTTGACAAGACCAACATTGTGCATGTTCCCGTAGGCAAGGCTTCTTTCACTGAGGAAGCTCTTCAGGAGAACTTCAATGCACTGATGGATGCAATTGTTAAGGCAAGACCCAGCGCACTGAAAGGCCAGTATCTGAGAAGTATCACTCTCACCAGCACCATGGGCCCCGGCGTAAAGGTAAGCGTTGCAAAGTATTAATTCATAATTGAGCAAAGAATAAAGCCCTCCGGGAAACCGGAGGGCTTTTTGTGCATCGTGATGTTTGTTTTGCGGGTTTCGCCTCGAGAAACATTGCGTTGAAGCATCATGGCGGTTATTTTACAGCGTATACATAGATGTTGTACCAGCTGTCTTCGGTTGTGAAGGGTTCCTCCCGAAGTAATGTCAGTCCTAGCTCGTCCGCATTTAGAATCCAGGTAGCAGAGAAGAGGTAGTCACAGCCCATTTCCCTTAGTTTTGTGGTGTTGAGGGAAAGGTCGTGGAAGCCGCCGTTCCATTTCTTTTCGATGGTGTAATAGTTATTGTATTCTGCCGTTGTGAGATAACATCGATTACCCCAGTTGTCAAAATAGAGGCGAATATATTCATTTTTGGCTAATTCGTCCGCCATAATCTCCCGGAAAGAATGCTTGTAGGCCAGAGGATAATTGTTGGAGTATCCATCCAGACAATAGAATCCGTTGTAAGCAGCTGCTGCGGGGTAGATGCCCAGGCTGATGACCCGGTAGTCTTCTTTGGGGCGTCCGATGGCGTCATCAATCTGCTCGAAAATATCCGTGGCATAGAATTTTCCCCAGTCCAGGGCATAGTAATCCGTTCCTTTGACCAGCTTTGAAATGTTTGCTTTCAGGGGAGAGTGCAGGAGGATGATAAGTCCCCAGAGAGCAAATACGGTAAGGATAATGAGGTAGCGGACTGAGGTGTAAAAATGCTTCAGTGATTTTAGGGAGAAGGGGGTATCTGGGCATAGGGCGGACAGCAGATATCCTGCCAGAATACACCAGCCTGTGGGAAGCAGCCATACAATGCGGCCCAGATTGAAGCCGGACAGTGCGCCTTCTGTGGAATTTCGGAAATCTACCACGGGAGCCGTGCTGTATAAAGCGTAAAGTGCGCATATCAGAAGGAGCAGGCTGAAGATTACCGCGGATTTCTTAAGCGCTTTACGCAGAGAGAGACAGGCTGCAGAATCCTTTTTCCTTTTGGCAATGAGGAGAAACAACAGGCAAAGCAGTGTCAGCGGCAGCAGAACCACAGGCCAGGCCTCGGTGTAGGGAATGCCCGGATAGAAGGCGGAACGAAAGCTGTCCACAAAGTTCACGGGAGTATACACTACCTCTGACTTATGACTCAGCTCTCCGGGAGCGGGAAACAATACCTGCCGGATGAGAGACAGGTTGCAGACCAGATAACCGCAAAGGAGAACTGCCAGGGACAGCCAGGGGGTCAACGAAAAGCAGGAGTGCCTGCGAAGGGCCCGACAGGTCATGAACAGAGAGGCCAGACCCAAGGCCAGAAGACAGGCAAAGCCCACCAGTACAAGGGAAGAACTGAGGCTGTACAGAAGGACGAGAAACAGACAACCGATTCCCTGCAGCCATTCTTTTCCCGTGGGCTTCCTGTGTGCCCCGGAATCGGAAAGGCGGATTTCCAGGCTTCGAAGACACAAAATCCCGTAAAGTAGCAAAGGCTGTCCGGGGATACAGAGACCGTACACCGGGTAAAAGGGCAGCATCATAAATAACACAGCCATGACGAAGGCGGGAAGCCTTTTTTTTGTCAGCTTTTTTATCAGAAGATACATGCCCAGAAAACTGATGATGCTTATGAACCACTGACTCAGCAGGAATGCGGTAAAGGGAGAAAAGAAGTAATAAAAGAGTACAAACAGGGGAGCCGGAGGCACCGCCCCGGTAGCGGGCAGTCCGTTCATAAGCTCCGGGTAAACCTCCGTGCCCGTAAACAGGTATTTTGCCGCGAGAACATAATTTAGAAGCTCTCCGTCCAGTTGGTCGTGGTAGGTCACAATGCTGTCTGTCCCCAAAATAAGATAAGGAACCATAAGCAGAAGAGAAAACAGTACGCCTGCCGCCAAATAGAGCAAATCAGTGTTGAAAGGGAAGGTCTTCGTGTGTTTTTTCATAATAATATAGGTCTCCTGTGATGGACAAAAAATAAACGTACTCTTATTTTACCATATATCTGTCGTGATTTCCATGTAAATAAGGTCAATGTTTGTGTCAAGTAAACGTTGGCAACTTTTTACTGTTTTTTCTCAATGACA
>JBJENR010000140.1:0-2270 GCA_051880315.1 Acetatifactor sp. | reverse complement strand
TCGACAAATCAAAATTAATCGCTATGCATATCATTCCGAAAGGAGGATTTTACATATGGAAATGAATTTTTCCTTTTTAGAAGAAAAAAGAGAATATGACCTATTTTCTAATGCCTGTATAGATGCAGAAAGAATTCTGGAATCTTCACCAGTTATGAGTGCCGTGGCGTCCAGAAAAGCACTGGAACTCTGTGTAAAGTGGGTTTATTCTATTGATTCCGTGTTAAATCCTATTGAGTATAGAGAGGGATTACAGTCCTTGCTGCATAATAACGGCTTCCCGGCTCTTATGGATTATACTTTGTGGAAGAGATTGCAATATGTAGTTCGAAACGGAAATGAATCTGTCCATACTTCCAAAAGTCTTGACAGAGATGATGCGATTCTTTCACTAAATATCCTCTTTGATTTTGTTCAGTGGATTGATTATTGCTATGGCAGAGACTATATTGAACGCTCATTTGATGAGAGAAAGATACCTGATGCTACCAAAGAGGCTGAGAAGATTCAGGAACAGTACAGGCAGGTAATAAAGGACGTTCAAAAGAATGCTGATAAGATAGTTGACGAAAAAGATCAAGAAATCGAGCGCCTTTTAAAGATGAACGAAGAACTTCGTCAGCAGATGAAGAGTCAAAAGACTAAGAATGTTAAAGAGCGTGAGTATACTTATGAGCCGAACATGCCGGAATGGCTTACAAGAAAGCGATACATTGATGCTGATTTAAAAGCAAATGGATATGTATTTGACCAGAATGCCAAACGTAATTGCGTCGAAGTAGAATATCCGGTGGTAGGTATGTCAAATGAGACCGGTACAGGATATGCAGATTATGTTATCTGGGGAGATACCGGAAAAATCATTGCTGTATTGGAAGCAAAGAAGGCTGGTGAAAGTGCTGATAAAGGACGAAATCAGGGCAAACTATACGCAGATTGCATTCAAAATATGCAAGGCTTCCGACCGGTAATCTTTTATACAAATGGCTTTGAAACATATCTTTGGGATGACGAGAATAGTGCTCCCAGAGTAGTCAGTGGTATGTTCCCTCAAAAAGATATTGACGCATTGATTGAGCGTAGATATATCAAGAAACCGGTAAGCAGTATCCGGATTGATGAAGAAATCACCAATCGTTGGTATCAGCTAAGGGCAGTAACAAAGTGTTGTGAGCAATTCGAAAAGGGGACAAGAAGGTGTCTTCTTGTTATGGCAACCGGTACCGGCAAAACCAGAACAGCTGCTTCCGTTGTAGATGTGATGACACGAAGCCAGCAGATGGGCAGAGTTCTGTTCTTGGCGGATAGAAAAGAACTTGTGAAGCAGGCGAAGAACGCGTTTTCCTCGTATATTCCGAATACCACAATGTGTAATCTGCTTTTGAATAAAGATGAGCGTAATGCCAATATCATATTTTCTACATACCCAACAATTCTTCATGCAATCGACACGATGAAGAATTCGGATGGTTCCAGATTCTTTTCGCCGGGGCATTTTGATTTAATTGTCATTGATGAAGCGCATAGGAGTATTTTCAATAAATATAAAGCTATTTTTGATTACTTTGATGCTTGTTTGCTGGGACTTACAGCAACACCGAAGAAGACAGTGCATCAGTCTACCTATGAATTTTTTGAAATGAAGAAAAACATGCCTACTGATGTATATGAATATGATGAAGCAGTGAACAAGGATCATGTGTTGGTGCCGTTCTATTTAATCGAAACTTCAACGCAGATTACAGATGATGGTATTACCTATAAAGATTTGAACGAGGAAGAACGTGAGGCATACGAGGAAGAGTTCTGTGAAGATGACGGCATGCCGGAGCATATTCCACCGGAACGGATAAATAAATATATTTTTAATATCGATACCGTCGATAAAATGATATCTGACTTAATGAATAATGGAATCAAGCATAAGAATGGTAATCATGTAGGAAAGACCATCATCTTTGCACAAAACAAGCGACATGCTCAGTTTATTGTGGAGCGTTTTGACAAGCTTTATCCACAATATAGAGGAACATTCTGTAAGCTGGTTGTTTGTGATGAGCCGTATGCAGAGAAAAATCTGGAGGATTTCAAAAAGCCGGATGAGTATCCTTTTATCACTGTAACAGTAGACATGCTGGAAACCGGTGTTGACGTCCCTGAAATCACAAATCTGGTATTTGCAAAGAAAGTATACAGTCGAATTAAATTTGATCAGATGATAGGGCGTGGTACACGTTTGTGCAGTAATCTCCTTGGGGAAGGAGAAGATA
>JBJENR010000139.1:0-38843 GCA_051880315.1 Acetatifactor sp. | reverse complement strand
CGGGCTGACGGTAGTGCAAAAAAGGTGATTTTGTACAATACCAGCCTGTCTGCTCTTTTGCAGGAGTCGGACGCCATGCTGGAAAAGATTGCGGATGTACTGGAGTTTTTTAGGGAAAAGAGAGAGGATGTGACACTTCTGTGGAGGCCCCATCCTTTGATCAGGGCTACAATCAGTTCCATGAGACCGATGCTCTGGGAAGCCTATAACAGGCTCGTGGAGAAATATATTGCAGATGATTTCGGAATCTATGATGATTCGGCAGACCTGGACAGGGCAATTGTGCTGGCCGATGCCTACTATGGGGACAATAGCTCATTGGTACAGTTGTGCCGGTCGGTAAAGATGCCGGTGATGATACAGAATCCACATGTGCTTACAAAGCAGCAGGAGTGAGGAAGCAGGTTCACAGTACAGGGCTGTGAATACGCCCGGAATTGCGGAAGGGTAAGCAGGCAGCAGGTTGTGCGGCCTGACAGAGTAAATAAGAGAAAAACGGGGGATGTTCCTATGGGGTTTGAATTGAATGCATCAATGATGTGTGCTGATTTCGGAGATTTAAAAGGAGAGGTCAGAAAGCTGGATGAGGCGGGGGTGGATTCCTTTCATATAGATATTATGGACGGGCGATATGTGCCAAACTTTGCCATGTCATTAAATGATATGAAGTATATTGCTTCGGCTACAGAGAAGCCGTTGGATGTACATCTGATGATAGAGCATCCGAACAATTTGATTGAGATGTTTTTGGCAGGCTTGAGGAAGGGTGATACCATATATATCCATCCGGAGGCTGAGTATCATCCCTCCACTACATTGCAGAAAATCATAGACGCGGGAATGGTGCCGGGGATTGCCATTAATCCGGGTACCAGTGTGGAAACAGTGATGGAGATGTTGCGGATTGTGGACAAGGTTCTGGTCATGTCCGTCAATCCCGGCAATGCGGGACAGATGTATCTGCCCTATGTTGGAAAGAAGATAGCAAAGCTGTTGAACATGAAGGATGAGATGCATTTCAAGCTTTACTGGGATGGTGCCTGCTCTGCGGAAAAAATTATGGAATATGCACCCAAGGGGATGGACGGGTTTGTGCTGGGCACTACGGTGCTTTTTGGTAAGGGAAAGCCCTATGGAGAGATTATACAAAAGGTAAGGGAGCTGAGGTTTTAGATGGTTACGGCACTGATTCTGTCCGGCGGTACCGGAACGAGGCTGGGAAGCAATATCCCGAAACAGTACATAGAGGTGAACGGAAGGACAATTCTTTCTTATTGTGTAGAGACCCTTTCCAAAAGTAACCGGATAGATGGCATCCGGATTGTGGCTGCGGATGCGTGGAGAGAGAGTATTCTGAATTGGCTTGGTTCCTATGATATAGGAGAGAAGTTTCAGGGCTTTTCTGAGCCGGGAGAAAACAGGCAGCTTTCCGTCTTTCATGGAATTTGTGATATCAGAAAAGACAGAAAGACTTCCGATGCTTCTTTCGGAGAAGAGCTGGTGCTGATTCATGATGGGGCAAGGCCTCTTCTCACAGGAGCGGATGTGGAGACTTATGTGGACGCTGCTGCAGGTCATGATGGAGTACTTCCGGTGCTTCCCATGAAGGATACGGTGTATTTTAGTCATGACGGGAAGGCGGTATCTTCGCTGTTGGACCGAAGCCGGATATTTGCTGGGCAGGCGCCGGAGGTATTCAGACTGGATAAGTATATCGAAGCGAACGAGAGGCTGATCCGGTATGAGGAGGGGGCAGTAGCCGTGGATTCCCCTATCTATAAAATCAATGGTTCGGCAGAGCCTGCTGTCATGGCAGGGATGGATATTGCCATGGTGCCGGGGGACGAAGGGAACTTTAAGATAACAACAGCAGAGGATCTGGAACGGTTTCGACAGTTTTTTGCAGCAGGAAAGAATTGCGGGGAAGGAAAGTGGTGAGAGCAAATGAAGGCCTGGGTCTTGGAGGACATTGGAGAATTTCATCTGAAGGATATAGAGAAGCCTGTGCCCGGGGAGGGATGGGTGAATGTGAGGGTGAAGGCTGCAGGAATTTGCGGCTCTGACATCCAGAGGGTGTATGAGAACGGTGCACACAGGATGCCTCTTGTCATCGGTCATGAGTTTTCCGGACAGGTAGAGAGTGTGGGGAAGCATGTTTCGGAGGCATGGATTGGAAAGAGGGTTGGCATATTCCCTCTGATTCCCTGCAGGCAGTGTGCGGCATGCCTTTCAAAAAAATATGAGATGTGTACGGGATACAGCTATCTGGGTTCAAGGACGGATGGGGGCTTTGCGGAATATGTGTCTGTGCCGGAATGGAATCTGGTGGAGCTTCCCGAGAATGTGAGTCTGGAGCAGGCAGCAATGCTGGAGCCTATGGCAGTGGCGGTTCATGCCATGAGAAGGCTGGAAATCAAGCAGGAATCTACGGTAGCAGTGTGTGGCCTTGGAACCATCGGGCAGCTGCTGATTATGTTTTTGCTGGAGCGCGGAATCAGGAACATTTATGCCATCGGAAAGTCGGATTCTCAGAGGGCTTCTGTGCTGGAGCTGGGTTTATCGGACAGGGGCTTTTGTGACAGCAGAACGGTGGAGGTGAAGGAGTATCTCAATTCCGTAACGGAGAGCAGGGGCGTGGATGCCTATTTTGACTGTGTGGGGAAGAATGAGACCGTGGCACTGGGCTATGAGGTGACGGCACCGGGCGGTCAGGTGTGTATGGTGGGAAATCCTTATTCGGATATGAGTTTTAGTAAGGATACCTATTGGAAGCTGTTGAGGCGACAGCTGAGAATTACCGGTACATGGAACTCCTCTTATCTGGGAGAGGCGGATGAAGAGGCCGGGACGGATGACTGGCATTATGTGGTGAACAGACTTAAAGAGGGTAGTGTACATCCGGAGAAGCTGATTACGCACAGGTTTTCCATGGAGGAGTTCAACAGGGGCTTCGAGATTATGAGAGAGAAAAAAGAACCATTTGTGAAGATTCTGATGGTGGACCGGGATGCTTGAGAGGATTTATGGTTTTATTCCCCGGAGGATTGGGAACAGAACGCTACTGGCTGCCTGGGAGCTGCTGCGGAAAAGGGAGAGGCTCTGCAGGAAGGATTTCAGCGGCAATCTGAAGAAAAATGAAGTGGCCTTTCCAAAACACGAAGCGACGATTTGCGGTAACAAGGGTTATGTGGAGGACCAGAACAGTTACGGCGACATGGCTTATGGAAAGACGACCATGAAGAATGCGGGCTGCGAAATCTTCGCTGCGTACAATGCAATTCATAGTGTGCTGGGGCAACCGTTTATGTCACTTTCGGAAATGATCGGGGAATTCGAAAAGGACGGAATGACCTTAGGCGGCAAATTTGGCACCACACCCAAGGCAGTCAGAGACTTTCTGCAGAGGAAGGGCTTTGAAACGGAGCTGGTGACACGGGAAGAACGATTTGAAGAACTGGGACAGAAGAGTCAGAGCCTGATTCTTACCATGTACAATGATAAAAGTGACATTCGGGCTGAAATTCATACTGTGAATATTTCCAAAGAGCCAGCCGGCTATGTAGCACATAATGTGTACTGTAACGGTAGGGTAGAGGGACCTTATGAGAGTATCCGGGAGATGATGGAGAAAATCAATGGAGGACAGAGCAAAGCAATCTGTCTGATAGGGATAAAGTAGTCTTTTGTCAGTAGTATGAGAATAACATAGGTGTAAGATAATCTGTAGGATAGGGGTGTTGACAATGCCCCTTTTCTTTTATACAATTACTTTAATGCTTTAAAGCGGATTGAAAAAATAAGGTTCGCTTAAGGCCAAAAAGGTTTCTTTGGAGGGAGTACAAATGATTGCAAAAATTCTTATGTTATGTATCTTTTTTGCGGTAATGATCGGCGTCGGCATTTATGCCAGAAAGCATGCCTCTGATGTGGATGGCTTCGTGCTGGGATCCCGCTCTGCCGGTCCTTGGATTTCGGCCTTCGCCTACGGAACATCGTATTTTTCAGCAGTGGTATTTGTGGGGTATGCAGGTCAATTCGGCTGGAAATATGGTATTGCATCAACCTGGATTGGTATCGGAAATGCGCTTCTTGGCAGCCTTTTGGCCTGGTTCGTATTGGGAAGAAGAACCAGAGTCATGACCCAGCATATCGATGCAAAAACCATGCCTGATTATTTCGGAAAACGATATGACAGTAAGGCGTTGAAAATCACAGCTTCTGTCATTACCTTTGTGTTCCTGATTCCTTATACAGCATCTGTATACAACGGTCTCTCCAGACTGTTCGGAATGGCTTTTGACATTCCTTACAGCACCTGCCTGATCGTGATGGCGGTACTTACCGGCATTTATGTGATTCTGGGGGGCTATATGGCAACCGTACTGAATGACTTTATTCAGGGTATTTTTATGTTGTTGGGTATTTGCATGGTTATTTACTCCGTATTGCAGGGACAGGGCGGTTTTTACAGTGCACTGACCAAGCTTGCGGCACAGGTGCCTGCAGAGAGTGAGGTACTTCCTGTGGCAGGAAACGGTATTTTCGCCTCCTTCTTCGGACCGGATCCCCTGAACCTTCTGGGTGTTATCATTCTGACTTCCCTGGGAACCTGGGGGCTGCCTCAGATGGTTGGCAAGTTTTACGCAATCAAGAGTGAGAAGAACGTGAAAACCGGTATGATTGTTTCTACCTTTTTTGCCATCGTCGTATCCGGCGGCTGTTATTTCCTGGGTGGCTTTGGCAGACTTTTCTCAGACAAGATCAATCTAGCAACGGATGGCTATGACTCCATCATTCCTTCCATGCTTGCGACCCTGCCCGATTTGTTGATCGGCATTGTGATTGTACTTGTATTGTCTGCTTCCATGTCGACCCTTTCCTCCCTGGTGCTGACCTCCAGCTCTACGCTTACCATCGACTTTCTTGGAAGCCTTTCCAAGAAGAGCGAGGAAAAGAAGGATGAGAAAAAGCAGGTACTGTTGATGAGAATTTTTGTGCTGGTATTTGTAGTAATCTCAGTGGTAATTGCGCTGAACAAGGATAAGATACCTAACATAGCACAGCTCATGGGTTACTCCTGGGGCGCATTGGCAGGAGCATTCCTGGCACCATTTATGTATGGTCTGTACTGGAAGAAGGTTACCAAGGCATCTGTGTGGGTAAGCTTTGGGTTCAGTGTGGCTCTGACAGTGGCAAATATGATTTTCGGATTTATCAAGTCCCCCATCAATGCAGGCGCAATTACGATGCTCATAAGCCTGATTCTTGTACCTGTGGTAAGCCTTGTGACGCCAAAGATGGATAAGGATAAGATGGAGGAGCTGTTCGGCTGCTTTGAGGAAAAGGTAGAAGTGCCTGTGAAGAAGGCTTTAGATTAAGATAGAGAGGATATTTTTATGAAGAAAAAAATGATGCTTGGCAATGAAGCCATTGCACGAGGTGCCTATGAGGCGGGAGTAAAGGTTACCAGTGCGTATCCCGGCACTCCCAGCACGGAAGTAAGTGAAAACATTGTAAAGTACGAGGGGGTATACGCCGAGTGGGCACCCAATGAGAAGGTGGTCACCGAGGTGGCCATCGGTGCCTCCATGGCCGGTGTGCGTTCCATGTGCATGATGAAGCATGTGGGAGTGAATGTGGCCAGTGATCCCCTGTACACCGTATCGTACATCGGTGTAAACGGAGGTATGGTAATGGTTGCTGCGGATGACCCGGGCATCTACAGCTCCCAGAATGAGCAGGACACCAGAATGGTTGCCAGAGCAGCCATGGTTCCCGTGATTGAGCCCTCGGACAGTGAGGAAGCCAGAGTATTTACCAAGAGAGCTTACGAGATTTCCGAGGAGTATGATACTCCGGTGATCCTTCGGACTACCACCAGATTGTCCCACTCTCAGGGCATTGTAAACCTGGAGGACAGAGTTGTACCGGAAGACAAGCCCTATGAGAGAAATATTTCCAAGACCGTCATGATGCCCGGAATGGCAATCAAGAGACATATCTTTGTTGAACAGAGAATGAAGCGTCTGGCGGAGGATGCCTGCACCCTGGACCTCAACAGGACCGAGTACCGCGATACCAAAATCGGTGTGATTACCAGCGGAATTCCCTATCAGTACGTGAGAGAGGCGCTGCCGGAGGCTTCCGTATTGAAGCTTGGCATGGTGCATCCTCTTCCTAAGAAGCTGATTGCCGAATTTGCCTCCAAGGTAGAAAAGCTGTACATCGTAGAGGAACTGGAGCCTGTGATTGAGGAACAGGTAAAGGCTATGGGTATTACCTGTACCGGAAAGGAAATCTTTACCGTACAGGGGGAGTACAGTGCCAATATGATTCGCAAGGCTATTCTCGGAGTGGAAACGGAAGTCAGCACACCTGCCCAGGTGCCTGCAAGACCTCCCATTCTCTGCCCGGGATGTCCTCACAGAAGTACCTTCTCTGTACTGAAGAAAATGAAGCTCCACGCAGCAGGAGATATCGGCTGCTATACCCTGGGCGCAGTAGCCCCTCTGGGTGTGGTGGATACGGTAGTCTGCATGGGCTCCAGTATTTCCACCCTGCACGGCATGGAGAAGGCAAAGGGAAAAGACTATATCAAGAATTGGGTGGCAGTCATCGGTGATTCCACCTTCTTACATACCGGGGTCAATTCCCTGATGAATATGGTTTACAATCAGTCCACCGGAACCGTTTTGATTCTGGACAACTCCACCACCGGCATGACCGGACATCAGGAGCATGCGGCTACCGGCAAGATGCTGAACGGAGAGCCCACAGACCCCATCCTGTTGGATGAGCTCTGCAGAGGTCTGGGCGTAAAGAATGTTGAGGTGGTAGATGCCTTTGACCAGGCCCGCCTGGAGCAGGTAATCAAGGCAGAAATTGCCAAGGACGAAGTGTCCGTCATTATCGTACAGGCTCCCTGCGCATTGCTGAAGAGCTTTGTACCCAAGGGCAAGTGCTTCACTATTCCCGAGAAATGCAAGAAGTGCGGTATGTGTCTCCAGCCCGGTTGCCCTGCAATCACCAAGAATGCAGACGGAACCGTGAAGATTGACGAGACCATGTGTAACGGTTGCGGACTCTGCATGCAGACCTGTAAGTTCGGAGCAATCGGACATACCTGCAATGCAGATGCAAAATAGTGCTGAGACCAGAAAGGACAAGGTTGAGATGACTGAGACAAAGAATATTATGATAGTTGGTGTCGGCGGTCAGGGAACATTGCTGACCAGCCGCATTCTTGGCGGACTTGCCATAGAAGCCGGTTTTGATGTGAAGATTTCCGAGGTACACGGAATGGCGCAGAGAGGCGGTAGCGTGGTGACCTATGTGCGCTACGGAGAAGCTGTGGCAGAGCCTATTGTAGAGGAAGGTCAGGCAGATATCCTGATTGCTTTCGAGAGATTGGAAGCATTGCGTTATGCACACTTCCTGAAGAAAGACGGAATCCTTATTATTAACGATCAGAGAATCGACCCTATGACAGTGGTTACCGGTGCTTCTGAGTATCCGGAAAATATCATTGAGGATCTGGGCTCCAAATACAAGGTAGTTTCCCTGAACGCTATGGAGGAAGCATTGAAGCTCGGCAATTCCAAGGTATTCAATACGGTGATTCTGGGCGTCGCAGCCAGGAATATGGAGTTTGACAAGGCAGCCTGGGTTCAGGTGATTGAGTCCACCGTTCCGCCCAAGACCAGGGAAATCAATCTGACTGCTTTTGAAGCAGGATATGCATTGTCATAATAAGTTAAGTTTTTATGCAGCGGCACATAGGAAATAGAGTTGCGTATTGGAGGATAACATGCCGATTACAGAGATTTTGGAAAGAAATGCCAGAGAGTTCGGCAACGATATTTGTCTGGTAGAAATCAATCCCGATGTGCAGGAGAAGAGAAGAGTCACCTGGAGAGACTATGACCTGGTGGAAAACACTTCCCTGACCAGCTATCGAAGGGAGATTACCTGGAGCGTATTCAACGAGAAGGCAAACCGTATGGCGAACCTGTTGATTTCCAGGGGAATTAAAAAGGGAGACAAGGTAGGAATTCTGTTGATGAACTGCCTGGAGTGGCTGCCGATTTATTTTGGCATCCTCAAGGCGGGAGCATTGGCGGTTCCCTTGAACTTCCGTTATGTGGCGGATGAGATTAAGTACTGTGTGGAACTGGCGGAAGTGGATGTGCTTGTCTTTGGACCTGAGTTTATCGGCAGAGTGGAAGAAATCGTTGACGAGATTGACGAAAAGAGAATTCTTTTCTATGTAGGCGGTGACTGCCCCTCTTTTGCAGAGGACTATGACAAGCTGTCTGCCAACTGCTCCAGTATTGCACCGGATATCAGACTAACGGATGATGACTACGCCGCAATCTATTTCTCCTCCGGCACCACAGGATTCCCGAAGGCTATTTTACATAAACATCGCAGCCTGATGCATGCAGCGGCTGTGGAGCAGAATCACCACGGTCAGACCAGAGAGGATGTGTTCCTTTGTATTCCGCCTCTTTACCATACAGGTGCCAAAATGCACTGGTTCGGCAGCTTCCTGGTAGGTGGCAAGGCGGTACTTTTGAAGGGCGTCACACCCAAGACTATTTTGGAAACTGTGTCAAAGGAAGGCTGTACCATTGTTTGGCTGCTGGTACCCTGGGCACAGGATATTCTGCTTGCCATCGAGCGTGGAGAAGTAAAGCTGGAGGATTATAAGTTAGATCAGTGGAGACTGATGCATATCGGCGCCCAGCCCGTGCCTCAGAGCCTGATCAAGCGTTGGAAGGAAATCTTCCCTCATCACCAGTACGATACCAACTACGGCCTCAGCGAATCCATCGGTCCCGGCGCGGTACATCTGGGAGTGGAAAATATCCATAAGGTAGGTGCCATCGGTATCCCCGGTTATGGCTGGGAGGTTCGAATTGTGGATGACAAGGGTCAGGAAGTGCAGGGCGAGGATGTAGGAGAATTGATTCTGAAAGGTCCCGGTGTCATGGAGTGTTATTATAATGACCCGAAGGCTACCGCAGAAACCCTGAAGGACGGCTGGCTTTATACCGGAGACATGGCACGCAGAGATGAGGACGGTTTCATTTATCTGGTAGACCGCAAGAAGGATGTTATCATCAGCGGTGGTGAAAACATTTATCCCGTGCAGATTGAGAACTTCCTCAGCAAGCATCCTGCCATCAAGGATAATGCAGTCATCGGCTTGCCCGACAAGCGTCTCGGTGAGATTTCGGCTGCAATCATTGAGTGTAAACCGGGAATGACTCTCACGGAAGAGGAGCTTCTGGAGTTCTGTAAGGAATTGCCCAGATACAAGCGTCCCAGAAGATTCATTTTTGCCGAGGTACCCAGAAATGCTACCGGCAAGATTGAGAAGCCCAAGCTTCGCAAGCTGTACCATTCCGAGAATCTGGTGGACGCCCAGAATAAGGGTTGATGGAATAACTTTATATTGTTACTGTAGACGGCGGCGATTATTCTTTAGGATTCATCGTCACCGTCTTTTGTGATTTTTCAGCTTTATTAAGGTAAATCAGGATGCGTACTGCAAAGTGTATCATTTTAATGTTTTTAGTAATGTTCGGATTTGTGATGCAAAACGATATTTTTCACAGAAATATAGGAGGAGTTGGCGCAGATCGATATCTGTCAATGACGCTATCCTATTCTTTGGAAGACGGAGGATCTGAATATGCCGAGTTAATCACCGATATAGAAAATATGGCAAAAGAAAAGGGAGTACATCCGTATGCTATAGTGAGCGAATCAACTTCAGATATAGAGCACAGAATCAATATATATTGTGATGAATTTGTGAAAACAGAGTTACAGTGCAGGGATGGAATCTACGAGAAAGAATATAAATCCTTTTCTTCCGGTAATTCAAAGGTCTCATTTTCTTGCTTTTCTGATTTGAAAAAAAATGACAGGCAGTATGCTTCCAGTGTTTTGTTCCTTGGAGAGAAATCAGATATCATGGATGTCTATGAGAAACTCGCCCCCAAATATGAGATTTCCCATCCTATGATTTCGGAAGGAAATGAAGCAGACATGACCTGCACAATATGGATAACGATTGATGTTGTTATGGTGTTGATGACAGTGATGCTGATTGCTGCTCATAGAAAAGAGTTTGTCGTTAAGGTTTCCATGGGGCAGAATCCAAAAATGTTGATTGTGAAGAATATATTGATAGAAATATCTTTAGATTTTTGTGTATTCATCATCATTAAGTGGTTTTGCTCGTATTATATATCCGGCGAATACATGGAAAAAGAGTTTACAATCATATACGCTTTAGGGAGTGTCGTGTCTGCACTTCTTTATCTTTGGTTTGCAGTGTATGATATCAAAATAGCATTCTCGAATTTATTTGTCTCAAAGAATGTTTTAAAAGCGATTTATTTGACAAAATTTATCGTGACGGTCGGAACCATTTTTACGGTATGTACAAACTATGAATTGATGAATCAAAATAAACTCTCTTTGTTTGATGATAAATTGATTCAAAAATACGAAGATTATTATTACATAACCATTTCTTCCCTAAATCCAACGCGGGTAAAAAGCGGAGAAAGCTATGATAAAGTCTATGATATTGCAAACCAAATATATGTGAACGGATATGAAGAGTTTTCGCCTGTTGTCAGTACTTTGGTTTTAAAAGATGATGATAAAAAAGCGGACTATGTACTCGTCAATGAGCATGGAGCAGACACAATTGCAAATTTTCTTGAAGAGACTGATAATCCCGGTGATGCTGATGTAGCTGTTTTTGTTCCGAAAAGATTAAATAATAAAGAGGTTTTGGCAGAGATTGATTATTGCCTGTCAAAGATTATTTGTGACAGGAAAGATTTGAAAATCAAAACAATTGAATATGAGGGTAATAAGACTTATTCCTATGTGGATAGAAATCTGGAGAACAATATAAACAAAATAAAAAATCCAATCATCATCTACGCCGGATTTTCCGGAAGTCAATACAAAGACAAGATTTATATTAGTGATATAAAAAACGTTATGTTTAAGATAGAAAAAGATGTCGCTAAGATTGAGAACGACTTTCAACTGGGGAAATGGGGATTTAAGGTTATTTTGACAAATGTAGCGGAGCGTTTTCGATACTATAATTCCGGCCTCAAACAAGTGATTTCCTTTTGCAGTGCTATTTCAGTTTTTATGCTTATGCTCCAAACGATTTTGATTTATATTGTGGTTTTATTTGAATACAAAAATAATGCCATGGAATTATCCATAAAGAAGATTTTGGGATATGGATTTGGACAAAGGTGTTGGTTGCTGTTGTTGAAGTCCGGTATTTATGGTATTGCAGCTACCGTAATTAGTATCATGATTGGATTGTTCAGTGGCTTATATCGTCCGATGAATGGTCTGATTCAGGGCGTTATCATTATTCTGGGTGAAATGATTATGGATATGTGTTTTGTTATGAAAAATGAAAGAACGGATACAATGAAAGTCCTAAAGGGAGGATGTCTGTAATGGTAGAAATTGTTAATATGAGTAAAAGCTTTCATGAAAAAACACTATTTATAGATTATAATCTTAATATTCCCGATGGAGCATTTGCAGTGATTCATGGTAAAAGTGGCACGGGCAAAACAACTCTGCTCAACATTATCGGAGGATTGGAAAAGATAGATGATGGACAGGTTTTGGTGAATGGAATTGATATTTCAAAGAAAAAGAATAAAAAGAATTTTTACCGCTATACAGTGGGCTTTTTATTTCAGAATTTTGCACTGGTGGATGGAAAAACAGTGAGACAGAATTTAGAGATGGTGTCTCCGACTTTTCGGACAGATATTTCTATCGGAGATGCGTTAACGAGTGTTGGTCTAAAGGGATTTGATTCTAAGAAGGTATATACGTTATCCGGTGGAGAACAACAGAGGGTGGCACTGGCAAGATTGATGATCAAGAAATGCGAATTAATCCTGGCGGATGAACCAACGGGATCTCTTGATCCGGAAAATACGAGAATGGTAATGAATATATTAAAAAATCTCAACAAAGAGGGAAAAACAATAATTATTGTAACACATAACGAGGAGATTGTAAGGGATGCAGAATATAAAATCGAATTATAAAATCTTATTTTTTTTCGGATTGATTCTGGTATTAGGTTTGGTCATATATGATGTTGTTAGCACTATATATCTAAATAACAAATATTGTAATGTTATTGATTACGATGCTGAACGGCGCAGATATTGTGAGGAAAGTGGAAATGAATATATCATGTCCGGCAGGTGTAATCTTGCAAGGTGGAATATTGCTACGGCAGTACAAATCTTTGACGTATATTATGATGAGCAAAATCCCGATGTCACTGTTACATTAGAGATAATGGAAGATAAATTAGGCAGAAGGGAATTTAAAATTGGATTTGACAATGGGAGTGATTATGATTGGGGAGGATATATTTATTTTGATAAAAACGGGAATCCGGTTTCAAGGCATGGTGAAAGTATAGATAAGAACTCGGTTGAGATTTTGCAGTCCCTGCGTGAGGAAGCAGAAAGGGCAGTTTTTCTGGCAAACACTAAGTGGAATCTTGGTTTCTCCATCAACTATGACAGTTAAGAAGCAATCCCCTTTTTTTCGATGTTCAGAATCGAAGGAAAGGGGTATTTTTTGCTTGCTCCCAATATTGACAGTCGGGCAAAAAAAATATATCATATTACATAAAATGTAGAATAAAAAATGCGTAGATATCAGATGACAGCTATGCAATGAGGAGAAGAAAAAATGGCACTGACAAAGAAGCCTGTGACAGGTATGAAGGACATTTTGCCGGAGGAGATGCAGATACGTGATTACGTCATCAGCGTGATCAAGGAGACCTATGGCAAATTCGGATTTACTTCCATCGAGACTCCCTGTGTGGAGAATATAGCAAATCTGACCAACAAGCAGGGCGGCGATAATGAAAAGCTGATCTTTAAAATTTTAAAAAGAGGGGAGAAGCTGAACGTGGAGGCAGCTACCACGGAGGAAGAGGTTGTGGACGGCGGTCTGCGCTATGATCTGACCGTGCCCCTGGTTCGTTTTTATTCCAATAATTCCGCACAGCTTCCCATGCCCTTTAAGGCACTTCAGATGGGAAATGTGTGGCGTGCGGACAGACCGCAGAGAGGGCGTTACCGCCAGTTCATGCAGTGCGATATCGATATTCTGGGAGAGCCCTCCAATCTTGCTGAGATTGAGCTGATTCTGGCTACTACCACTACCATCAGCAAGCTGGGCTTCAAGAATTTCCAGATTCGTATCAACGACAGACGTATTCTGAAGGCCATGGCTGCTTATGCCGGCTTTGCCGAGGAGAGCTACGAGAGTGTGTTCATCACCCTGGACAAGATGGATAAGATCGGCATCGAAGGTGTCAGGGCAGAGCTTTTGGAGAATGGCTTCCGTGAGGAGCAGTGTGACAAATATCTTGCCCTGTTTACGGAGATAGAGAATGCTGCAGATGGGGTGGAATGCCTGATGGAGCGCCTGGGAGAGTATCTGGACGGAGAAGTCATGAATTCCTTTAGAGAGATTCTTTCCAGTGTGAGAGCGGTACAGGCAGATACCTTTGAACTGGTATTTGATCCTACGTTGGTGCGCGGTATGAGTTATTATACCGGTACTATTTTTGAGATTGCCATGCCGGAATTCGGCGGCAGCTGTGGTGGCGGCGGCCGTTATGATAAGATGGTGGGCAAGTTTACCGGTCAGGATGTTCCTGCCTGTGGATTTTCCATTGGCTTCGAGCGTATTGTTCTTCTGCTGATGGAGAGCGGCTTCAAGGTTCCTGCACAGCCTGCCAAGGTAGCATATCTGATTGAAAAGGGAGTTGCGGGAGAGGAGCTTTGCAAGGTGATTGCTCAGGCTCAGGCTGCCAGACAGGAAGGCAGACAGGTGCTGGTGGCAAGAATGAACAAGAACAAGAAGTTCCAGAAGGAACAGCTGCAAAAAGAGGGCTATGAAGATTTTGTTGAGTTCTATAAGGATCCGTTGAAGCAGTGAGCGTCTCAAGATAGGTAAAGTTTAAGAGCAGTGAGAGTATCTACAAAGCAGATATTTTTCGGAGGGGAATAGATATGGCACAGGTATTTATGAGATTTCCCGGCGGCAAGCTGAAAGCCTTGACCTTCAGCTATGATGACGGTGTGGAGCAGGATGTAAAGCTGATTGAAATATTTAAGAAATACGGACTCCGTGCGACCTTTAATCTGAACAGTGGGGTGTATGCGCCGGAGGGTACCGTATATCCTCAGGGACAGATTCATCGCAGAATGAGTGAGTCCCAGGTAAGTGAGCTGTACCGTCAGGATGGAATCGAGGTGGCGGTTCATGGTTCCACCCATCCCTGGCTGGATCACATGCCTGTCAATATGTGCACCAAGGATTTGTTTGATGACAGATGTAAGCTGGAGGAGCAGTTTGGCACTCTGGTGAGAGGTATGGCTTATCCCTTCGGTACTTATTCGGATGATGTGGTTGCCTGTATGAAGAGTGTGGGAATCGTGTACTCCAGAACCGTGCATTCCACTCATGACTTTAACATGCCTGAGGATTGGATGAGACTGCCGGCTACCTGTCATCATAATGATCCCCAGTTGATGGAACTGGCCCATCGTTTTCTGGAGGACAGCTCCTGGGGAAGGCCCTGGATGTTCTATCTCTGGGGTCACAGCTATGAATTTGAGGAGCACAACAACTGGGAAGTCATCGAGGAGTTTGCGAAGCTGATGTCCGGAAGAGATGACATCTGGTATGCAACCAATATTGAGATTTACGACTATCAGGCTGCGTTTAAACAATTGCTGTTCAGTATGGATGGAAGTATCGTAAAGAATCCTACCGCCTATGAGCTGTGGTTCTTCCTGAACGGTAAGGAGTACAGCGTAAAGCCCGGTGAAACCAAGAAGATTGAAAAATGACAGAGCACTGAAAGAAAACTGATTGAAAATTGACAAAGAACTGTTTGAGAACGAATAGAAGAAATGAGGTTAAGGAATATGGCAGAATCAATGAAGGGATTAAAGCGTACCCATCGTTGTGCAGAGCTGTCCGCTGCCAATATCGGCGAGACTGTTACTGTGATGGGATGGGTGAACAAATCAAGAAATAAGGGAGGCATTATCTTCACAGATCTCCGTGACCGTTCAGGAATCCTACAGGTCATTTTTGAGGAAAGTGACTGCGGAGCAGAGAATTTTGAGAAGGCAGAGAAGCTCAGAAGTGAATTTGTCATTGCGGCGGTTGGCAGGGTTGAGAGACGTGGCGGTGCAGTCAATGAGAACCTTGCAACCGGTGAGATTGAAGTGAGAGCTACTTCTGTCCGTATTCTGGCAGAGTCTGAGACCCCTCCGTTCCCTATCGAAGCAGATTCCAAGACCAAGGAAGAACTGCGCTTAAAGTATCGCTATCTGGATCTGAGAAGACCGGATATCCAGAAGAATCTGATTCTGCGCAGCAAGATTTCAACTACCATCAGAGCGTTCCTCAGCGAGGAAGGATTCCTGGAGATTGAGACTCCTATTTTGAACAAATCAACCCCTGAGGGAGCAAGAGATTATCTGGTGCCCAGTCGTGTACATCCCGGCTCCTTTTATGCATTGCCTCAGTCCCCTCAGATTTTCAAGCAGCTTTTGATGTGCTCCGGATACGACAGATATTTCCAAATTGCCAGATGCTTCAGAGATGAGGATCTTCGTGCAGACAGACAGCCTGAGTTTACCCAGGTAGACCTGGAAATGTCCTTTGTGGATGTGGATGATGTGATTGACGCTACGGAGAGGATGGTAGCCAAGGTTTGCAAGGAAGCCATCGGCCTGGAGGTGCAGCTCCCCATTATGCGCATGACCTGGGATGAGGCAATGAACCGCTTTGGTTCTGATAAGCCGGATACCCGTTTTGGCATGGAACTGCAGGATGTATCCGAAGTGGTAAAGGGCTGTGGCTTTGGCGTGTTTACCGGCGCTCTTGAGGCAGGCGGAAGTGTCAGAGGTATCAATGTAAAGGGACAGGCGGAGATGCCCAGAAAGAAGATTGATGCTCTGGTAGAATTTGCAAAGGGTTATGGTGCCAAGGGGCTGGCATATCTTTCTGTCATGCCCGACGGAACCTATAAGTCCTCCTTTGTCAAGTTTATGACGGAGGAGGAACTGAAGAAGCTGGTGGATGCCATGAAGGGTGAACCCGGAGACCTGCTTCTCTTTGCGGCAGACAGGTTGAAGATTGTATGGTCTGTTTTGGGTGCTCTGCGTTGCGAACTGGCGAAACAGCTGGATATGATAGACAATGATAAATTCAATTTCCTGTGGGTAACGGAGTTTCCTCAGTTTGAGTGGAGTGACGAGGAGGAGCGCTTTGTTGCCATGCATCATCCCTTCACCATGCCTATGGAAGAGGATTTGGACCGACTGGAATCCGATCCCGGAAGTGTTCGTGCCAAAGCATATGACATTGTGTTAAATGGTGTAGAGCTTGGCGGCGGAAGTGTGAGAATCTTCCAGAGCGACGTTCAGGAAAGAATGTTCCGGGCACTGGGCTTTACCAACGAGAAGGCTCATGAGCAGTTTGGCTTCCTGTTGGATGCTTTCAAGTACGGAGTTCCCCCTCATGCAGGTCTGGCCATCGGTCTTGACCGTTTCGTCATGCTGCTTGTGAAGGCGGAGAGCATCAGAGAGGTCATTGCATTCCCTAAGGTAAAGGATGCATCCTGTCTCATGTCAGAGTGTCCCGGACCGGTGGATGAAAAGCAGCTGGAGGAACTTGGGCTGACTGTGACGAAACAGGATATGGAAGAATAGTAAAATTGGAGAAAACGGGATGAAATTGATGAAAAAATTTGTTTGTGCCTTATTCGGGGCGGCAATATGTGTCCTTCTGGCGGTGCCGGTGAGTGCCCGTGCAGCTTCCCCCAGCGCAACGGAAATCATTAAAGAGATGGGAATAGGCTGGAATCTTGGAAACTCCTTGGAGAGCTTTGCGGATTGGACGTCGGGACTTGCCTTGGAAACTTCCTGGAATAATCCCAAGACCACAAAAGAAATGATAGATATGGTGGCCGAGATGGGATTCAGCTCCGTAAGAATTCCTGTGTCCTGGGGGCAGCATACCAGTGGCCCGGATTACAAGATTGATCCCGAGTGGATGGCAAGAGTCAAAACCATTGCGGATTATTGTATAGACAATAATCTTTATGTTGTAATCAATATTCATCATGATGATCAGAACGGTTATTTTTTCCCTTCCTCTGACAGATTTGAAGCGTCAAATAAGTTTATTACCTGTGTGTGGCAGCAGATTGCAACGGAGTTTGCCGACTATGATTATCATCTGATTTTTGAAGTGTTTAATGAGCCCAAACTTGTGGGCAGTGCCAATGAATGGTGGTTCGATGTAAATAATCCGTCTGAGGATGTGGCTGATGCGGTGGAATGTATCAACAGAATTAATCAGAGTGCTCTTGATACCATCAGGGCTACAGGCGGTAACAATTCCACCAGACTGGTGATGTGTCCCGGCTACGATGCATCTATAGACGGTGCAATTGTATCGGGCTACCGGCTTCCCGAGGACAAGGCAGGGATGGTAGGGGTTTCCATACATGCCTATACACCGTATAATTTTGCCATGAACGTGAATACTTCGGAAGGGGCAGGTTCCAAATTCAACTCTTCCTTCCGGGGAGAACTGGATTGGTTCTTTGACACCCTGGAAAGTAAATTTGTCTCAAAGAATATTCCCGTATATATCGGAGAATTCGGTGCAACAGACAAGGCCAATACTGCAGACAGAGTAAAGTGGGCAGAGTATTATACCGGCAGATGTGCAGAACTGGGGATTGCCTGCTTGGTATGGGATAACAATGTGCCTGAAAAAGGCGCTGATAAGGGAGAACGCTTCGGTTTGCTCAACAGAAGTACCCTGGAGGTTTATGATGCAGCCTATGCCAATGCCCTGCTGAAAATTATGGGAACCAAGGGTGAGTACTTTGAAGGCGTCGAAATTCCGGAGGATACCGAAGAGAGCGGGGAAACGGATGAGGGTACGGGAGTGAGCAATTCCAGGACAGAGGTTCCCGACTTACCCTGGGTCACAGAAAATAACGGGGAAACCACGGAATCCGGTGCATCCGGGGATGAGGTTACGGAGGTAAAGGATAAGGCATCCGATGAAGGAAATTCCGATGATAGTGTTTCCGTTGCTGCACAGAACGGAGAGGGCGCTTCCTTTGTGTCCGCCGCCATATTGATAATCTCCGGTACTCTGTTATGTGTGCTGGGTATCGTGTTACTGGTGGTGTTGATTGTAAAAAGCAGGAAGAAAAAAGAGACATCATAAGCAAACAGCGGTTATGGAGAAGCAGATATGCAGGACAGAATCTATCTTCTGGACCTGGAGGAGTTGCTGAAGGATAAACAGGCTTCTTCTCTGGTGCAGAGTGTCGATGACAGGCTGGATGTGGAACGCCTGGAAAAAGTCAGGCGAATACGGGGCAGGACAGCTCAGGCGGCAAGTCGGGGAGCCGGACTGCTGATACAGAAGGCTGTGGCAGAGCGAGAGCTTACCGCAGCTTTTTTTCGGCGTTATTCCGTCAGGGAACTGCTGGCGGCATCGGAGGGTATGGGGCTTCCTCTTCCTTTGGAATACCGCTATGGGGTACATGGAAAGCCTTATCTGAAGGAGATTCCCATACAGTTCAGCATCTCACATTCGGGCCGCTTCGTACTATGCGCGGTATCTGAAAGAGAGATAGGCGCCGATATCCAGAGGATGGAGGATAGGACACGGGTACGCAGGCTGGCAGAACGTTTTTTTGCAGAGGACGAAAAGCAGTTTCTCGCCGGATGTGAGAGGGAAGAGGAGCTAAAGAGACGCTTCTATGAGCTTTGGACGAAGAAGGAAGCTCTGGGAAAGCTCACGGGGGAAGGGATCTTTACCAATAAAACCACTCAGCCGGTCCGGGAGAGAAGGGATCTGGATTGGCTGGAAGTTCCGGCACCTGAAGGCTATGTAATCAGTGTATGCCGGCATAAACAGAGGTTCACATAAGAAAAGAAAGACAGGAGTCATAGCATGGGAAGATTGTTGAAATTTTTGAAGGACTACAAAAAGGAGTCGGTTCTGGCGCCGCTTTTTAAGCTGCTGGAGGCTTTTTTTGAACTGATGGTTCCCCTTGTCATGGCAAGCATTATCGACAAGGGCATCGGTGGATCGGATACGGGACATATCGTGAAGATGGGCCTTTGTCTGCTGGGACTGGCAGTTGTCGGTCTGATTGCGGCAGTTACGGCGCAGTTTTTTGCGGCGAAGGCAGCCGTAGGCTTTTCCACCAAGCTTCGGCAGGCATTGTTTGACCATATACAGGGTCTGAATTTTACTAATATCGATAAGGCCGGAACCTCAACCATGATTACCCGGATGACCAGCGACATCAATCAGGTGCAGTCCGGAGTGAACATGGTGCTGAGATTATTCCTCAGATCTCCGATTATTGTGTTCGGTGCCATGATTATGGCTTTTACCATTGATGTGAAGAGTGCGTTGATTTTCGTAGTAGCCATTCCGCTGCTGGCAGTGGTGGTGTTTGGCGTTATGATGTGGACCATGCCTCTATATAAAAAGGTACAGGCGAACCTTGACAGGGTTCTGGGCATTACCAGGGAAAATCTCACCGGTGTCCGGGTAATCCGCGCCTTTCATAAGGAAGAGGAAGAGGAGAGCCGTTTCCGGGAGTATACAGAAGCTCTGGCGGACAGCCAGACCTTTGTTGGAAAAATCAGCGCTATCATGAACCCTGTGACCTATGTTGTCGTAAATGGCGCGATTATTGCATTGATATATACCGGCGCTGTACAGGTCAATGTGGGCAATCTGACCCAGGGTGAGGTCATTGCCATTGTGAACTATATGTCTCAGATTCTGGTGGAACTGGTAAAGCTGGCGAACCTGATTGTCACCATCACCAAGGCGCTGGCCTGTGCCGACCGGATTGCAGGAGTATTTGAGATTGAGAATGAGCCGGTAGAGGGAGAGAGCCTTCCCGCCGGTTCTGCAGAAAACGGTATACAGGAGGCAGAAGGGGTTCCCTTCCTGGAGTTTGACCATGTATCTCTGACCTATGCAGGAGCCGGGGCGGAAACCCTGCGGGATATGACCTTTACAGTTAAAAAAGGTGAGACCGTCGGTATTATCGGAGGAACGGGTTCCGGCAAGTCCTCTCTGGTTAATCTGATTCCGGGCTTTTATCCGGTGACCGGGGGAGTCATCCGTCTCAACGGAACGGATATCAGAAATCTGCCGGAGAATGAACTCAGAAGTCGGGTGGGTATGGTACCTCAGAAGGCGGTGCTGTTCAAAGGCACAATTCGCAGCAATCTGCAGTGGGGCAAGGAGGATGCGACTGAGGAAGAAATGTGGCAGGCAATCGATACCGCCCAGGCCAGAGAGGTAGTAGAAGGCAAGAGTGGTAAGCTGGATGCAGAGGTAGCCCAGAACGGGAAAAACCTGTCCGGCGGTCAGAGACAGAGGATTACCATTGCCAGAGCCCTGGTAAAAAAGCCTGAGATTCTGATTCTGGATGACAGTGCTTCCGCCCTGGACTACGCGACAGATGCGAAGCTTCGAGCAGCGCTGCGTGGACTGGAAGGCAGCACCACAACCTTCATTGTCTCCCAGAGAGCATCCACTATCCGGCATGTCGACAAGATTATCGTCCTGGATGACGGGGAAATGGCAGGCATCGGCACCCATGAGGAACTTATGAAGAATTGTGATGTTTACAGAGAGATTTACTTCTCCCAGTATCCGGAGGAAAGATTAAAGGCAGCAAAGGAAGGAGGAAGGTAAGATGGCGGGAAACACAGAAAAAAAGAAGCCGGGTCAGATGGAAACCCTGAAAACAGTATTGAAATACATCAGAAAATATTGGCTCCTGGTGGGACTATCCCTGATTCTGGCAGCTGTCACCGTAGTCCTTACCCTGTATATTCCCATCCTGACCGGTGATGCAGTGGATCTTTTGCTGGGAAAGGATGCAGTGGACTTTTCGGGAGTTTTTGCAATCCTGAAAAAGATAGGGATTGCCATGCTTCTTACGGCAGTAGCACAGTGGGTGATGAATACCTGCAACAACCATATCACTTATCATGTGGTTAAGGATATTCGGGAAAGAGCCTTTCACAGACTTGAGGAGCTGCCGCTGAAATATCTGGATGCCCAGTCTTATGGTGATATTGTGAGCCGTGTGATTGCGGATGTGGACACCTTTGCCGATGGTCTGTTAATGGGCTTTACACAACTGTTTACAGGGGTTCTGACGATTCTGGGCACCTTGATTTTTATGTTGATGACAAACATCCCCATTGCACTGGTGGTGGTTTGCATCACACCGGTTTCCTTCCTGGTGGCAAGGTTTATTGCAACCAGAACCTATTCTATGTTTAAGCTGCAGTCCGAGACCAGGGGAGAGCAGACTTCCCTGATTGAAGAAATGATAGGCAATCAGAAGGTGGTGAAAATATTTGCCAGAGAGGATGAGGTAAAGGAGCAGTTTGCAGAGATTAACGGCAGACTGGAGAAATGCTCCCTGAAGGCAATTTTCTTCTCCTCACTGACCAATCCCTGCACCCGTTTTGTCAATAGTCTGGTGTATGCCGGAGTAGGAATTTTTGGAGCGTTTTTGGCTATCCGCGGTGGAATCAGTGTGGGGCGCCTTTCCTGTTTCCTAAGCTATGCGAATCAGTACACCAAACCCTTTAATGAGATTTCCGGTGTGGTTACGGAGCTGCAGAATGCGCTGGCCTGTGCGGCACGTATTTTTGAGCTGATTGACGAAAAGCCCCAGGTGCCTGAAATTGAGAATGCCTATGTTCTGGAGAATGCAAAGGGAAATGTGAAGCTGGAAAATGTATGTTTCAGCTATGTACCGGAGAAAAAGCTGATTGAGAACTTTAATCTGGAGGTAAAGCCCGGTCAGCGGGTGGCAATTGTAGGCCCCACCGGCTGCGGTAAGACAACGCTGATTAACCTGCTGATGCGTTTTTATGATGTCAACAGTGGCAGGATTTTGGTGGAGAACAGGGATATCAGGGAAATGACCAGGGGGAGCCTGAGAACCAGCTACGGCATGGTACTGCAGGAGACCTGGCTTAGGTCCGGAACCATCCGTGACAATATTTGCATGGGAAAGCCTGACGCTACGGAGGAAGAGATTGTAGCGGCGGCAAAGGCAGCTCATGCACACAGCTTTATCAAACGTCTGCCGGAGGGATATGATACCGTCATCACCGAGGACGGCGGCAGTCTGTCCCAGGGGCAGAAGCAGCTTCTTTGTATTGCGAGGGTTATGCTGTGTCTCCCGCCCATGCTGATTCTGGATGAGGCAACCTCCTCCATCGATACCAGAACAGAGCTACGGATTCAGAATGCCTTTGCAACCATGATGGAGGGCAGGACCAGCTTTATTGTGGCACATCGCCTGTCCACCATACAGGAGGCAGATATCATTCTTGTTATGAAGGATGGCAATATCATTGAGCAGGGGAATCACGAAAGCCTTCTGGCACAGGGTGGCTTTTATGCGAATCTTTACAATTCTCAGTTTGCTGGATAAAAGGAGTAAAATGTACGAGAAAATGCCGTAAAATCAAGGATGCAACTGCCGGTTGACAAATTGAAAAGTCGGATTGATAGCCTGCAACCGCCCCTTTTGATAAGGTGTAGGCACAAACCAAGGGGCGGGAAGCCGGAAAGGAAAAGATATGATTTTAGCAGACAAGATAGTGAATGAAAGAAAAAAGAATGGTTGGTCACAGGAGGAGCTGGCGGAGAAGTTATCCGTATCCAGACAGTCCGTGTCCAAGTGGGAAGGGGCTCAGGCAGTACCGGATCTGCAGAAGATTATTGCCATGTCAGATGTTTTTGGTGTAAGCATTGATTATCTGTTAAAGGATGAGGTGGAGACTCAGGAGCCTCAGACGACTACAGAGATTACGGTAGAGGATTCCCAGCATGAGCCGCCACTTCGTAAGGTGACAATGGAGGAAACCAATGAGTATTTACATACGGTAAAGAAGACCACACCGGCGCTGGCCAATGCGGTGATGCTTTGTATTTATTCTCCCATTGTACTGATAGTGATGGCCGGTCTCAGCGAAGTCGAATTCTTCGGCATTTCGGAGGAGATTGCAGCGGGAGTCGGACTGTTGGTATTGTTTGGGTGCATTGCCTTTGCAGTGTATCAGTTTATTATTACCGGTTCCAAGTTGGATAAATATAAATTCCTGGAGTATGAAAACATCGATACCGGTTACGGCGTATCCGGCATGGTAAAGCAGAAGAAAGAAGAGTATCAGGATAAATATATCCGCTCTATGGCACTGGGTGTCATTCTGTGTGTTATCAGTGTTGTCCCGCTGATTGTGGGTGCCTGTATGATGAGATTGCCTGAGAACATAGAGGGGGCAGTGACGACTGCACTGGTAGGACTCCTGCTGTTGATGGTTGGTGCAGGCGTTAATATGATCATCAGAGTATCCTGTATCATGGAAGGTTACAAGAAATTGCTGGAAGAAGGGGATTTTGATAAATCCAACAAGAGACATGAAAAGAAGAGACAGCGTGTCCATACCATTTACTGGAGCCTTGTGACCGCTATCTATCTTGCCATCAGCTTTTATAACATGCAATGGGATGTTAGCTGGATTGTCTGGCCCGTGGCGGCTGTTTTGTTCCCTGTTTGCTCAGGCATTGCAGAGCTGGTCTGGAAAGAAAACTGATTACCGACAAAAACATACACAAATGCATTTTCTCCCGCATAGCTTATAAAGAAAGCTATGTGGGAGTTTTTTTATGGCACTTGTTGTAATTGATGCCGGCCACGGAGGCAGCAATCCCGGGGCCGTCTATAACGGACGGCAGGAGAAGGACGATGCCCTGGCGCTGGCTCTTGCGGTGGGAGATATTCTGGAGAGAAACGGGATAGAGGTATATTATACCAGAACTACAGATGTCTATGAGTCACCCTTTCAGAAGGCCATGGAGGGAAATGCGGTGGGCGCGGACTATTTTGTCTCAATTCATCGCAATTCCAGTCCTTATCCAAACCAGTATACCGGTGTGGAGAGCCTGGTTTATAACCGATATGGTGAGGCGGCAAGGCTGGCTGCAAACATAAATGAGCAGTTAGAAATGGTGGGATTTGTAAATCAGGGGGTGAATGAGCGTCCAAATCTGGTGGTACTGAATCGGACAAATATGCCGGCAGTACTGGTTGAGGTAGGATTTATTAACACAGATGCGGATAACCAGCTCCTGGATGAGCGTTTTGATGATGTTGCCCAGGCTATAGCTGACGGGATTATAGAAACCGTGCGTACAAGATGACTTTACTTTCATTTTACGAATTTATTACTCCGATGTGATATTTTCCTTTTGCACAATCGCGTATGATTGGGTGTGTAAGAAAGAAAAGCAAGACGGGAAAAATCCCGCAGGAATGGAGGAAAATTATGAAAACAATAGGTAAGAGGAGTAAGAAGTTAAAGGCATTGCTTGGCGCCTGTATGGTAGGTGTGATGTGTATGACGGGCTGTGGCGCAGCAGCCGGTGCAAGCAGTGCAGGTAATGGGTCAGGTGCAGGGAATCAGACCGGTGCAGGAGCAGGCAGTGGCAACAATACCACAGTGAATACCGAGCTTTCCGGCTCCATCCAGCTGGTGGGAAGTACCTCTATGGAAAAGTTGTCCAATGCACTGGCAGAGAGCTTTATGGAAAAGTATCCGGATGTGGAGGTGACTGCGGAGTTCGTAGGCTCCGGCGCAGGAATTGAGGCTGTGACAGCAGGAACCGCTGACATCGGAAATTCTTCCCGTAATCTGAAGGATGCGGAAAAAGCAGCCGGTGCAGTGGAAAATGTTGTGGCTATCGACGGAATTGCGGTATGTACCCACAAGGACAACACGGTTACGAATCTGACGGTACAGCAGCTAAAGGATATTTATACCGGTAAAGTGACGAACTGGTCCGAGCTTGGCGGCAAGGATGCCCCTGTGATTGTGGTAGGGCGTGAGGCAGGCAGCGGAACAAGGGGAGCCTTTGAAGAGCTTCTGGGAATAGAGGATGCCTGTGCCTATGCCAATGAATTGGATACCACCGGCGCTGTTATGGCGAAGGTCGGTTCTACTCCCGGCGCTATCGGATATGTGTCTCTGGATGTGGTAGATGACAGTGTCCTGGCTCTGTCCCTGGAAGGTATAGAACCTACGGCGGAGAATATTAAGGCAGGTACCTATTGCCTGAGCAGACCTTTTATCATGGCAACCAAAGGGGAAATCTCACAGCAGAGTGAGCTTGTACAGGCATGGTTTGACTATGTGCTTGGCGCAGAAGGACAGGATGTGGCAAAAAAGGTCGGTCTGATTCCCGTGAAATAGGTGTCTGAAAGTCTTCAGAAAGGCATGATGAAAAAATGACAATCATCTCAAACAAAAGGAACAAGGCATTGGTGGAGAAAACTGCGCAGATTATTTTCACTGTCTGCGCCTCCTGTGCCATCCTTGCCGTTGCTTCCATTACTTTGTATATGATAATCAGCGGTATGCCGGCAGTTTTTAAGGTAGGGCTGAAGGAGATTCTGTTTGAAACCGCCTGGGAACCTACTGCAGCGGAACCAAAATATGGAATCCTGTATGTGATTCTAACCTCTGTGGTGGGAACCTTTCTGGCGATTCTGATCGGAGTTCCCATAGGGATTCTTACAGCTATCTTTTTGGCAGAGGTATCCGGGAAGCATATGGCGGCTGTTGTAAAGCCGGCCGTGGAGCTGCTGGCGGGAATCCCCTCTGTCATCTATGGTCTGTTGGGCATTTATCTGCTGAATCCTCTGATGTATAAGCTGGAGCTGAAGGTATTTGAAGGGTCTGAGACGCATCAGTTTACCGGCGGTTCAAACTTACTGTCGGCTGTGCTGGTGCTGGCTATCATGATTCTGCCCACGGTGATTAACATCAGCCAGACCTCCATCGAGGCGGTGCGGCAGGATATCAGGGCGGCATCTCTTGCCCTGGGGGCATCGCAGGTACAGACCATCTTTCGTTCCGTACTTCCGGCAGCAAAATCAGGGATTGTGACTGCGGTGGTGTTGGGAGTTGGCAGAGCAGTGGGCGAGGCCATGGCAGTGACCCTGGTATCCGGCAGCAGCGTAAATATTCCGTTGCCCTTTAATTCGGTTCGTTTTCTGACCACTGCCATCGTGTCTGAGATGGGATATTCCCAGGGAACTCACAGGCAGATGCTCTTTACCATAGGACTGGTATTATTTGTGTTTATCATGTTGATTAATGTGGTACTCAATAAAATTCTGAAAGGGGGAGCAGAAGAGAAATGAAAGAGACGACGCTTTATGTCAGGCGGAAGCGCCCCTTGGAAGCCTTTGTACTGGGAATGATTTATGGAGCTGCGGCAGTTTCCGTATTGCTGCTGGCAGGAATCATAGGATATGTGTTTTATCATGGATTTTCGGCGCTGAAGCCGGAGTTTTTTACCAATGTCACCAGTGAATTGAAGGGGACGGTGGGAATCGCCGGAAATCTGCTGAATACAGTATACATAATAGTGATTACATTGCTGATTGCCACGCCTGTAGGCGTAGGCGGAGCAATTTATCTGAATGAATATGCGAAGCCGGGACGGCTGGTGAGACTGATTGAGTTTACCACTGAGACCCTGTCCGGCATTCCCTCTGTCATTTTTGGATTGTTCGGCATGGTGTTTTTTGGAGCCACCCTGGGACTGGATTACTCTATTTTAAACGGCTGTCTGACATTGAGCCTAATGATATTGCCGTTGATTGTGAGAAATACGCAGGAAGCCCTTCGTACAGTCCCTGACAGTTATCGGAGCGGTGCTCTGGGAATGGGGGCAGCAAAGTGGTACATGATCCGGACAGTGCTTTTACCGTCTGCCGTTCCGGGGATTCTTACCGGAGTGATTCTCGCGGTGGGAAGAATCGTCGGAGAGTCCGCAGCTTTGCTCTTTACGGCAGGCAGTGCCAGACTGCTGCCGAGGCTGGGCGGCGGCTTCTTTAAGGATTTGCAACGGCTGTGGTTAAAGGCCGGAAAACCGGGAGGCTCCCTTACGATAGAATTGTATCTGCAGATGCAGAACGGAGAATATGAGACAGCCTTTGGAATCGGCTGTGTACTGATTGTCATTGTATTACTGATTAACGGTCTGTTAAAGCTTGTTACGGGAAAAATGGCAAAGTAGGAATCCGAAATGGAGGAAATGGAAGGTATGGAAGATATAAATGTGATGGAGATAACCGACCTGAATCTCTTTTTTAACGATTTTCAGGCGTTAAAGCACATAGATATGAAGATTCCCAGAGGAAGAGTGACGGCGCTGATTGGCCCCAGCGGCTGCGGAAAATCTACTTTTTTGAAATGTCTGAACCGGATGAATGATCTTGTAGACGGAGTCAGAATACAGGGGCAGGTGCTATTGGACGGTGAGGATATCTATGACAACAGAGTAGATACCACGCTGCTGCGCAAAAAAGTAGGTATGGTGTTTCAGCAGCCCAATCCCTTTCCCATGAGTATTTACGACAATATCGCCTATGGACCCAGACTGCACGGACTGAAGGACAGGCAGAAACTAAATGCCATTGTGGAGAAAGCCCTTAGGGATGCAGCTATTTTTGATGAGGTAAAAGACAGACTTCACAAATCAGCCCTGGGGCTTTCCGGCGGGCAGCAGCAGCGGCTCTGTATCGCCAGAGCACTGGCGGTGGAGCCTGAGGTCCTGTTGATGGACGAACCCACCTCGGCGCTGGATCCCATTTCCACCATGAAAATCGAAGAATTGATGGAAGGGCTGAAGAAGAAATATACGGTGGTAATCGTTACGCACAATATGCAGCAGGCAGCCAGGGTGTCCGACAATACCGCGTTCTTTCTGGTAGGAGAGGTTGTGGAATACGGCGCTACGGGAACCATTTTTTCCAGACCGTCGGATAAGAGAACAGAAGATTACATCACGGGCAGGTTCGGCTGACGGGAAAAGGAGGAGAGGTATGACACCAAGGAGTGGATTTGAACGGGAATTGAAGCAGCTTAAGAACAAGGTTTCGGAGATGGGAGAATGTGTCCGAATGAATTATGAGAAACTGCTTATGGCCGTCCGGGAAAAAGATTCGGAAATGTTAAAGTCTCTGTTGGACAGTGATCGGGAAATGGTGGATATGCTGCGCAGCATTGAAGCCTGCTGTCTTGCACTGATGACGAGGCAACAGCCTGTTGTGGCAGGAGATCTGCGGTTTGTGACAGCAGCCTTAAAGATTGTCACCGACCTGGAGAGAATCGGAGATCATGTGGGAGATATGTCAGAACTGTATCTGAGACGCCCGGTGATTACGGAAAACGGCAAAGAGGATGCAACCCTTCTGGAAATGCTGTACAGGGCAAAGAACATGATCAGTGAGGTGGTAACAGCCTTTACTGAGGAGGACGGAAAGGCCGCAAGAGAGGTGATTGAAAGCGACGATATCATCGACGGGCTGTTTAATCAGATGAAGGAAATCCTGATGGAGGCCATCAGAAATCAGGTAATCGATCCCGATAAAGTTGTGGATTCCCTGATGATTGCCAAATATCTGGAAAAGGTGGGCGACCATGCGGTAAATATCGGAGAATGGACCCTGTTTCGCATCACAGGCGATATAGAGGGCCGGGAAATATATTGAGGCGGTGAAATATATTGGACCGGTGAAGAACTCTGCAGCTCGGATTTTACATAGATTTTACATTCCCTGGTTTTGGATTTTACATTGTGGAGATACTTTAAAATTGTAACGTGATTAAGATTCTGCAAAAAAAGTTCAAAGCGGGGGTGTGTATGGATTTCTTTCAATTTCTGACAATGTTGGGCGGCCTGGCACTTTTTCTTTATGGGATGCATATGCTGGGGGACGGACTTGCGAAGGTTTCGGGAGGCCGTTTTGAGCATGTCCTGGAAAAGCTGACCAATAATCCGCTGAAGGCTGTCCTTATGGGTGCCGGTGTCACGGCGGTTATACAGTCTTCCTCTGCCACTACCGTCATGGTAGTGGGATTTGTTAATTCCGGTATTATGAAGCTGGAGCAGGCGGTGGGAGTTATCATGGGGGCAAATATCGGCACCACCATTACCTCTTGGATTCTGGGAACCCAGGGGATTGAGAGCAGCTCCTTTCTGCTGAAGTTGTGTAAACCAACATCCTTTTCGCCCATTCTGGCCATTATCGGCGTGGGAATCCTTATGTTTTCCAAGCTGGATAAGCGCAAAAATATAGCGGTGATACTGCTTGGCTTTTCGGTGTTGATGTTTGGCATGGATACCATGAGCAGTGCAGTGGCACCTCTGGCTGATGTGCCGGAATTTACCGGTATGCTGACCAGATTTTCCAATCCCATACTTGGTATGCTGGCAGGGCTTTTGCTGACGGCAGTCATTCAGTCCTCCTCCGCGTCGGTTGGTATTCTGCAGGTGTTATGTATGACCGGGGCTGTAGGTTATGATGCGGCACTTCCCATTATTATGGGGCAGAATATCGGTACCTGTGTGACAGCTATGCTTTCCAGTGTGGGCGCAAGCAAAAATGCCAAACGGGCTGCGCTGGTCCATCTGTATTTTAATATCATCGGAACCGTGCTCTTTATGGTAGTGTTTTACAGTATCAATGCTTTTCGCCCCTTTGCTTTTCTGTCTGAGCCGGCGAATACCTTTGGTATCGCGGCAATACACAGCATTTTTAATGTGGTGGCAACCATCTGCCTCCTGCCTTTTTCCAGGGGGCTTGTGAAGCTGGCATATCTGACGGTAAGGGAGATGCCGGCCGGTGGAGAAGGCGGGGAGGCAGAGGATTCCCTGCAGCTGTTGGATGTCCGCTTTCTTGAAATTCCCGCTTATGCGGTGGAACAGAGCAGAACCGCAGCTGTCACCATGTCGGAACTGGCGGAGGAGGCAGTGAATCTGTCTCTGGAGCTTTTGGATAATTATGTGCCTGAGACGGCCCGGAGAGTGGAGGAGCTGGAGGCAAAAGTGGACAGATACGAGGATGAACTGGGCAATTATCTGGTAAAGCTCAGTGCCAGGGATATGTCAGAGCGTGACAGCCATACCCTTTCCTCCATTCTGCATTGTATCGGCGATTTTGAGCGTATTTCCGACCATGCCAGAAACATTAAGGAGGCAGCGGAGAAAATGCAGGAGCAGAAGCTGGTATTCTCGGAGAGGGCGCAGCAGGAGCTGAAGGTATTCGGACAGGCCATTCATGATATTCTGAAGATAACAATGCTGGGCTTTGCAAATGAGGACACTGCTCTTGCGGCGCAGGTGGAGCCCCTTGAGGAGGTCATAGACAGTCTCAATCGCAAAATCAAGCAGCGTCATATCAAGAGGCTTCAGAAGGGAAAATGTACAATTGAGCTGGGCTTTGTGCTGGCGGATATTACGGCGAATCTGGAGCGGGTGGCGGATCACTGCTCCAATATAGCGTTGAGCACGCTTCAGAAGCAGGGAGAGGAGTTTGACCCCCATGCTTATCTGGACAGCTTAAAGAGAGGGGACAATGTTGACTTTCAGGGGAAGGTGCTGGCCTACAGAGAAAGGTATGAGCTGCCCTGACGGGAGATGGGATAATTCGTGCTTGCAGGGATGAGGGAAACAGTGTTACTTTAGAGGAGAAGGTCTTAGCAGGGGAAAGGAGCGGAACGATGGCGCTGATTTATGTGGTGGAAGATGACAAGAGTATACAGGAGATAGAAAGCTATGCCCTGTCCAATGTGGGATACCGGGTGGAAGGGTTTGAAACCGGTGAGGGTTTCTATCATGCACTGCAGAAGGAACAGCCGGATTTGATTCTCCTGGATATTATGCTGCCGGATGAGGATGGCCTGAGTATTGTAAAAAAACTTCGGGCGGATAAAGAGACAGTGATGATACCTATTCTTCTGGTCACTGCCAAAACCACGGAGATTGACAAGGTCAAGGGGCTGGATATCGGAGCGGATGATTATCTGACAAAGCCCTTTGGCGTCATGGAACTGATTTCCAGGGTAAAGGCCCTGTTGCGCAGAAGCGAGAGAACAGAAGAGAAAGAGAAGGTGCTTACGTTCGGCAGTATCACATTGAACCGGGAAAAGCATTCGGTGACCGTAAACGGCAAGCCATGTGAGCTTACATATAAAGAGTATGAGCTGTTGAAGCTGTTGCTTGCAAATGCCGGAATCGTGACTTCCAGGGAGGTAATTCTGGACCGCATCTGGGGAACGGATTTTGAAGGGGAATCCAGAACCCTGGATATGCATATTAAGACGCTCAGACAGAAGCTGGGGCCGGGAGGTTCTCTGATAAAAACGGTGAGAAATGTGGGCTATCTTCTTGGAGAATGAGGAGGCGGTTTTATGAAAAAGCGGATCAACAGATTGTTTGTGCTGATATCGGTGGTTGCCATAGTTTTATCCATCGGACTGGTTGTCATGGTATACCATAATCTGTTCCGCAGTCAGATTATGACTGATCTGAGGGAATATGGGGCCCTGATCAAGGAACTGCAGTGGGACGGAATACCGGAAGGAACAGGGGAGACAATGGTTCCGGAGAGGCTGGCGCAAATCGGGCAGAGGCTGGACGAGATGGAAATCAGACTGACCTGGGTTGACAGCCGTGGTGAGGTGCTTTACGACAATGAGGTGGACAGCAAACAGCTGGAGAACCATCTGGACCGCCCGGAGATAAAGGATGCCCTGAACACAGGGGAGGGGCAGGCGGTGCGTAATTCTGAAACCCTGGCGCGCAACACCTTTTATTATGCGCTGCGTCTGGAGGATGGTTCTGTGTTGAGGGTGGCCAGGAATGCAGACAGTCTGGTGAGTATGTTTACCTCTGTCCTTCCCACTATTATGTGGATACTGGCGGCATTGATTCTGCTGAGTCTGGGAATGGCACATTTCCTGACGGAAAAGCTGCTGTGTCCCATCGTTAAAATGGCGGAAAACATGGATTCCGACATTAATACCACAGATTATGAGGAGCTTACGCCCTTTATCAATACGATTCAGAAGCAGCATCAGGATATCTTGAAAAATGCCAAAATACGGCAGGAATTTACCGCCAATGTTTCACATGAACTGAAAACGCCTCTCACATCAATTTCGGGCTATGCGGAACTGATTGAGACGGGAATGGCATCGGAGGCTGACATTGTGCGCTTCGCCCATGGAATCCGCAGCAGTGCGGACAGGCTTCTTACACTGATAAATGATATCATACGTCTTTCCGAATTGGACGGAAGTGAGAAGGAGCCGGTTTTTGAAGTGCTGAATCTTAGTGAGGTGGCATCGGATTGTGTGGAGACCCTTCAGAGAAATGCGGAGAAAAGCGGTGTGACACTGACTGTCCGCGGAGAAGGGTGTAAGATTAACGGGGACAGGCAGATGGTGGAGGAGCTCATTTATAATCTCTGCGACAACGCCATTCGATATAACAATGCCGGCGGCAGTGTGACTGTGAGCACGGACATCTGTAAAGCTGAGGGAGAGGGCAGGGGAACAGAGGCTGTGGTTCTCTCGGTGAAGGATACAGGCATAGGGATTCCCAAGGAGCATCAGGACAGGATTTTCGAGCGCTTTTACAGGGTGGACAAGAGCCGGTCAAAGTCAACAGGCGGCACAGGTCTGGGGCTTGCCATCGTAAAACATATTGTGGAGAAGCTCGGTGCGAAGATTGAACTGGACAGTGAGCCCGGGCAGGGCACGGAAGTGAGAGTGGTGTTCCCCGGGGCAAGGGGTATCTGATGAATTGAAATCTTTGCACTTAAAAAAGGCGTCATCACCGATAAAGAGATTGAGCTTTCTTTACGGCGATGACGCCTATATTTATCTTGTGATGCCGGGGACAAAATTCCTGCGGGCGTCCGGCATTATGTCATGTCTGCTTCGGAGACTTCGGAAGCTACGGGCTTTTCCTGTTCCTCGGGAAGGGTAATCAGAACCTTCTTAATCCTATTCTGGTCAATTCCCTGAACCTTCAGTTTTATGCCGTTTGTAAGAGTGACTTCTTCATTATCCTCCGGCAGTCTGTCGAGACATTCTATGATGATTCCGCTTATGGAATCGTAATCCTCGCTGTCCAGCTCGGTTCCCAGTGCATCATTGATGTCATCCAGCTTCATGCTTCCCTCAACCAGCCAGGTGCGCTCTCCGATATTTATAATTCGTTCCATTTCATCGGCATCGTATTCATCCCGAATCTCACCCACAATTTCTTCCAGAAGGTCTTCCTGGGTAATCATGCCTACCGTGGCACCGTACTCGTTCAGTACGAAGGTAACGGAGGTGGTTTTTTCCCTGACCTCAATCAGCAGATCGGCTACCTTTTTGTATTCGTATGTATAGTGAGCATCCCTCAGAATATCCTGTATTTTGAAATGTTCGATATCGGTAACTACAATGAAATCCTTAATATTGATGAGACCGATGATGTTATCCTTATCGTTCTGATAGACAGGAAGGCGCGTGTACATGCACTCCCGGAATACACTTAAGACCCGGTCATAGGTGTCGTCTATGCTGACGGTTACCATGTTGATTCTGGGAATCATGATGTCCTTTGCCAGTGCGTCGGAAAAGTCAAACACATTGTAAATCATTTCCCGTTCCTCGGTTTCAATGACGCCGTCTTCATGACTGACATCCACATAGGTTCGCAGCTCCGCTTCGGTCATGGTGGAAGCCTTTTTGTCCGGGTCAATTCCAAGGAGACGTATCATACCGCCTGCCAGCTTGTCAATTACATAGATGACCGGAGTTAAAAGCTGCATCAGAAGGTATATAATCCCACTGTAGGCAAGAGACAGCTTATCCGATGAATACATGGCCCATGTCTTGGGAACAATCTCGCCGGTAAGCAGGATGACAATGGTCAGAATACCGGTCGCTATACCTACGGCAAGGTTGATACGCAATGCCAGTGTGGTGGCAAGAGATGAGGCGGTTATATTTACAATATTATTACCGATTAGGATTGCACTTAGCATTTTGCTGTAGTTTTCGAGAATCCTGTTGACACGGGCGGCGCGTTTGTTTCCCTCGTCCTCGAGGGTCCGCATCCTGACGCGGTTCACCGTTGTCAGAGCCGTCTCCGCAGAAGAGAAGAATCCTGACAAAAAAATAAGAATAACTAGAAAAATAAGTTGTATGACACCTGGGGCATCCAAAAAAATTCACTCCTTTTGTTTATATTTTTACTCCACTATACATGATGGGAAAAGCTGTTGTCAAGTTACGGATAGATTGTGCATATGCATTTAATAGAAAATTTATAGATTGCCACGGAGGAAATTATGCGACAGGAAGCAACATGGAAGGAATTACCTATACTATTTCTGATGAAAACACTTTTGTTTTCTTACCTGTTGACAGGAGCTTTTTTGGCGCTGCTGTCATTTATGCTTTATAAGTTTGGATTGGGCGAGAGGACGGTGACGGCAGCCATTATTATAATTTATGTGGCGGCAACCTTTTTTGCCGGTTTTCTGGCGGGAAAGAAAATGGGGTGCCGGAAATTTATCTGGGGCGCTCTGGAGGGAGGGGCATATTTTCTTGTATTGGTGCTGATTTCCCTGGTGGCGGGACAGGAAGGATTTGCTTCCGGTAATTCATTTTTTACAACCCTGATTCTGTGCGCCGGCGGTGGAATGCTGGGCGGTATGCTGAGTTAAACCCTTGTTCCAATCAGGAAAATTGTAACAGAAATTGCAACGGATTAAAAAAAACCTTTTACAAAATAGAATTTTATGTTATACTTAGACAGATTTATTGATAATCTGATTTTGATTCTATAAGGAGGCTATGTCAAATGAAGCATATTAAGACACTGACAACCAGAAATCTCAAGGAGTCCATGAAGAAGGGCGGCTGCGGTGAGTGCCAGACTTCCTGCCAGTCTGCGTGCAAGACTTCCTGTACCGTAGGTAATCAGAGCTGCGAAAAGATTAAATAATAAACATGTTGAAGATTTAACTGACTAGAGAAAGCAGCGATTCCGGTCGCTGCTTATTCTGTGTTTTGAAAGGAACAAGAATCTGTGATACATCAATATAAAAGCAACGGGTATAACATTGTGATGGATGTCAACAGCGGTTCCGTGCATGTGGTGGACGACATGGTCTATGACATGATACCCCTGGTAGAACCGCTGGTAAATGAAGGTATCAAGGATCCGGACACGGTGAAGGCAGCTGTTCTGAACCTGGCAAATCTGCCCTTTTCCAAAGAGGAAGTGGAGGAAGCGGTGGATGAATTGCTGGAGCTGGAAGCGGAAGGACAGATATTTGCCCCCGATATTTATGAAAACTATGTCTTTGATTTCAAGAACAGGCAGACAGTGGTGAAGGCTCTCTGTCTACATATTGCCCATGACTGTAATCTGGCCTGTCAGTATTGCTTTGCGGGCGAGGGTGAATACCATGGCCGCAGGGCTCTCATGAGTCTTGAGGTGGGAAAAAAGGCACTGGATTTTCTGGTGGCCAATTCCGGCAACCGGGTGAACCTCGAGGTGGATTTCTTCGGCGGGGAACCGCTGATGAACTGGCCGGTGGTAAAGGCGCTGGTGGAATACGGCAGAAGCTTGGAGAAACCCCACAACAAAAAGTTCCGGTTTACGCTGACAACCAACGGAGTTCTGTTGAATGACGAGATTATGGAGTTTGCCAACAAGGAGATGGCAAACATTGTGCTCAGTATAGACGGTCGGAAGGAGATTCATGACAGGATGCGCCCTTTCCGGGGAGGACAGGGTAGCTATGACCTGATTGTCCCGAAGTTTCAGAAGGTGGCGGAGAGCAGAGAACAGACAAGGTATTATGTCAGAGGCACCTTTACCCATAACAATCTGGACTTTTCCAATGATGTGTTACATTTGGCGGACCTTGGCTTCAAGCAGATTTCCGTGGAGCCGGTGGTGGCAAAGCCCACGGATTCCTACGCTCTGACAGAAGCAGATCTGCCAAAGCTCAAGGAAGAGTATGACAGGCTGGCAGCGGAGATGCTGAAGCGGCGCAAGGAGGGGAGAGGCTTTAACTTCTTCCATTTCATGATTGATTTGGAGGGGGGGCCCTGCGTGGCAAAGAGGCTGTCCGGCTGCGGTTCAGGTACCGAATATCTCGCCGTGACACCCTGGGGAGATTTGTACCCCTGTCATCAGTTCGTGGGAGATGAGAAATTTCTCATGGGCAATGTGGAGGAGGGAATCCTTCGGGAAGATATTCGCGATGAGTTCAAATGCTGTAATGTATATGCAAAAGATAAATGTAAAAAATGTTTTGCAAAATTTTATTGCAGCGGAGGCTGTGCGGCAAACTCCTACAATTTCCACGGAACCATCAATGATGCTTATGATCTGGGCTGTGAGCTTCAGCGCAAGAGGGTGGAATGTGCTATCATGCTAAAGGTTGCTGAAACGGAACAGGATCAGGAATAAATAGGAAAGGATATAAGAACATGAATAAGAAAAAGTCGATTGTGACGATGCTTTGTATTCTGCTGCTTCTTGCAGGTGTCATCTATATTGATTTCTTCGGTGTGAATCCGGAAGGCTCCGGAAGCGCATCGGATATCAATTTAGGTCTGGACCTGGCAGGAGGTGTCAGCATCACTTATCAGGTGGTGGGAGAGAAGGCTCCTTCTGATACCGACATGAGTGACACGATTTCAAAGCTCCAGAAACGTGTTGAAAAGTACAGCACGGAAGCTATTGTGTACAAGGAAGGACAGGACAGGATTAATATCGAAATCCCCGGTGTCAGTGATGCTGAGGCAATCCTGCAGGAGCTGGGACGTCCCGGAACGCTGTATTTTATCGCGGAAACGGATGCCGACGGAAATCTGAACTATGTGGATTCCGGTCAGCGTATCACCCAGGAAGACGGAACCGTGAAGATTGTATATACCATGAATAAGACCATTGAAGAGCTTCTGGCAGACGGATCTATTCTGGTGCAGGGTACCGATGTGGCCGATGCTAAGGCAGCATCCTACAGAGACAGTCAGACGAATAATGTAACTCATGTAGTAGATCTTACTATGACAGAAGAGGGCACAAGTAAGTTTGCCCAGGCTACGGAAAATGGATATAACAAGCGGGAATCTCTTGGTATTTACTATGATGGAAGCATCATCAGCGCCCCCAATGTACAGGCAGTCTTAAGAGATGGCAAGGCCCAGATTACAGGGCAGAGCTCTTACGAGGAGGCAGAAAAGCTTGCTTCTACCATCCGTATCGGCGGACTGAAGCTTGAGCTGGAAGAACTGCATTCCAAGGTGGTGGGTGCACAGCTTGGTGTGGACGCCATTCAGACCAGTCTGAAGGCTGCCGCTATCGGTCTCGTGATTGTGATTGCTTTCATGATTGCCGTGTACTGGCTTCCCGGTGTGGCTTCCGCCATCGGTTTGATTGCATATACGGCACTGGTGGTATTGCTGCTGAACGGCTTTGGCATGACCCTGACCCTTTCCGGTATTGCCGGCATCATCCTTTCCATCGGTATGGCAGTGGATGCCAACGTGATTATATTTGCCCGTATCCGGGAGGAACTGGGGACAGGCAAGACGGTGCGTAATGCAATCAAGATTGGTTTTGATAAGGCATTGCCTGCCATTATTGACGGTAATATTACAACCCTGATTGCAGCAGTTGTACTGCTGGTACTGGGACCCGGTTCGGTCAAGGGCTTTGCACAGACCCTGGCACTGGGTATTGCACTGTCTATGTTTACTGCGCTGGTAATTACCAGATATGTGCTGTATGCGTTCTATGATATGGGATTAAAGAGCGAGAAGCTTTACGGTATTGGCAAGGAGCGCAAGGTGCTGAATATTCTGTCCAAGAGAATGATGTTCTTTGTTCTCTCACTGGTACTGGTGATTGCCGGTTTTGTGGTGATGGGAATCAACAAATCCTCCGGTAAGGATGCGTTAAATTACAGCCTGGAGTTCAAGGGCGGTACCCAGATTACGGTTCCCTTTCACCAGGAAATGAATCTGGAGCAGGTGAATGCGGATGTGGTTCCTTACATTGAGGAGATTACCCAGTGTCCCGTTCAGATTCAGACGGTACAGGGCTCTAACGAGGTCATTTTTAAGACAAACTTCCTGGAGACGGAACGCTGCGGAGAGGTGAAGAAAATGATTGCGGAGCGCTTTGGCGTGGAGGAGGGAGCTATCCTTTCCGAGACCATCAGCTCTACAATCAGTGATGAGATGAAGTCGGATACGATAATTGCAGTGGCAGTAGCTGTGGTGTGTATGCTGATTTATATCCGAATCAGATTTAAGGATATCCGTTTCGGTATCAGCAGCATCATTGCCCTGCTTCATGATGTGCTGGTGGTTCTTGCCTTTTATGCGGCGGCAAGAGTGTCCGTAAGCAATACCTTCATCGCATGCATGCTGACCATTGTGGGCTACTCCATCAATGCAACCATCGTCATTTTTGACCGCATCCGTGAGAATATGGAAGTGAAATCCTCCAAGGATGACCTGAAGACCATTGTCAACAAGAGTATCACCCAGACATTGTCCAGAAGTATTTTTACCTCACTGACCACCTTTGTCATGGTTGCAGTACTCTATATCTTTGGCGTTACCAGCATCCGTGATTTTGCACTGCCTCTGATGGTAGGAATCTTCTGTGGAACCTATTCCTCCATCTGTCTGGCAGGAAGTCTCTGGTATGTGTTTAAAACAGGTATTAAGTCCAAGAAATAAAAC
>JBJENR010000138.1:0-2276 GCA_051880315.1 Acetatifactor sp. | reverse complement strand
CCGTCAATGAGCAGCCATCGGGCTCAACTTATGGCATGTAAGTTTAAGTTTAGAAATACTCATGTATATATACATGTTCTCCAAACTCAAATGTTTTCATGGTTTCAAGTCTATTACCCATACTTTCGAATGTAAAAAAGACGATTTTCCTTCAGTAGGGAGAAGGTATAAAAAAGAGCGACCGAAGCCGCTCTTTATGTAGTATCAATATGTAGATTTACCTGGCAAGGTATGTTTCAACCAGTGTATGCAGTTGTTCTATCGAGAGGTTGGAAGTACCTGTTTCTTCAATCTCTGCATACGCTGCTTTGTTTTTTGATATAACAAACTTACGCTCTTTTCCTTGTATCTCGCAAAGAAGATGGAAATTGCCTTTGTAAGTTTGTTCTACACGTACATTCTCATATAGAATGCCATCAATATCAAATGATGGTGAACTGCTATCAGGCAAGAAGCCCCAATTTGCCAGATGGTTGTTCAAGCAAGTTTCAACAGCAGCTATCCATTGCTGACCTACACCACATTCTTCTGCGTATTTACGGAACTTACAGATAGCAGAAGCAACCTCTTTGATAATGGTTTCTGCCTTTCTGATACCATTATCTTTGGCGAGAGCAAGAGCATCTTCAAAGGTTTGACCTTGCAGCTTTCCTTGCATCATAAGGCAGTGCATAGTCTCTGGAAGGAAACCTCCGACATTGAAAATATAGGTCATGTCATATGCTGGCGATAACTGCCAATGACCGTTTTCGTCCATTAGGAAAGAAAAGTTCTTATTGTGGTCATCGGTGTTGTTGGCAAGGATGTTGAACACCATCCTGCGAAATACCTCTTCCTGTGTGGATTCAGGAACTCGCATCTTACGACATACCATCAGCAGTTTCTCGTAGCTGTCTGCTTCGGGGTATAAGGCAGCCAGTGTCTGCATGTGAAGCTTACGTTCCTCATCACGATCGAAACGATGCGTTATGAAGTGATTCTGTCCCTCAACTTCAATAAGTTCACATGGCATCATGTTGATACCAGCAGCTGTAGCCATTTTGTAATAAGCCATTTCAAGCTCAGCAGAAGAACGTGAAGGATCACCAAACTTAAGAATACAGTATTCAAACTCTTTTTGCCCAGCTATCTGTCCGCTTCTTATCTCACCAGTCTTTGGATTTATGGCAATGATGGCTTTAGGCTGTCTGCCACCTGCAGAGGTGCCAACAGCTATCAAGGATTGCATCGTCAAAGACTCATCTGGCATTATCTTTACGTTCTCACGCTCAGTGAATATCTTTTGAGCCAAGTCCGTCAAAGCTTTAAGATTGAGTTGTTCGGACTTCTTAATGCCAGATGATTCAGGGATAAACTCCAATGCTCCCATTCCTCGCTTGCCAATGAAAGAGAGAATTTCAAGAGGAGTGATTTCCTGGTTTCGGATGCCGTTCTGTATTCTCCAACATTCGAAGACTTGATTTCCCCAAGCATCAGGAAGCGAATCAGCAAGAAAAGGAGGCAATTTACGGTAAAGCTTCATTTCCTTATCTCCCATGATAGGACGACGGCTTGCAGTTGACTTGGTAGAAGCAATAAGAGGGAAAGGATCTAGTTCGCCACCGATAACAGCAGGATTGAACTCGAAGTACGAAATTCCTTTCCTGCCATCCCATGACAAACGACCGATTTCCTTGTCCCAGAGCATTATTTTAAGGGAGCTTGTTATCATGATTTCTTATGTCTAATTCGTTGAACCTTCTTTTCTGACTTGATGAGATATGCAGAATCTGGAAGTTCTGGCATCAGTTCGTCTAGAGTATTTATCTGGCCGATAGCCTTCATCAGCAATAGGAACGTACCAAGCGACATATTGCCTGACGTTCCGTTCTCAAACTTGTGAATGGTAGTAATGGTGATACCAGATTGCTCAGAGACATCCTTCTGCGTCATGTTACTACGCAGACGATAATCTTTGAATCTCGCTCCAAGCAGCTTTATCAATTCTGGTATGGAATATTCGTAATAGTCAGCCATAATGTCACACTTTTATTTTATATTTTGCTATAATTTATATGTTGTTTTATCTTCTATTTTATATTGCGCTTATATTTACGACTGCAAAATTACGCAATGTTTTTGAAATAAATGCATAACGGCAAGGAAAATGTTGGATAAAGAGCAAATTTTATGGTTCTGTAAGGAAAAAGAGAGCCCAAAACACAAAAAAAAGCGACCCGATGGCCGCTCTTTGATGACGAGAAGGGTTATTTGCCCTTCTTTGTCTTGCTCTCCTG
>JBJENR010000137.1:0-38899 GCA_051880315.1 Acetatifactor sp. | reverse complement strand
ACAAACTCCTGTACCTTTTATATTTACTGAATTTGGCTAATCACTGAATAGTAACTTCTTCCTGCCCAAATTTACTCCTTCAGCCAGAAGCTCACCCCTCAGACGGGCTACATCGTCCGCAAATACTATGCCGTGGATTCCCACGCAGACTGCTGCCTCCACATTCATGGGCACATCGTCAATAAAAATGCTTTCCTCTGCCGCCAGCTTGTATGTGTCCAATAAAAGTCTGTAGATTTCATGCTGTGGCTTCATCAGACCACACTCTGCCGAAACCAGTCTTCCGTCCAGATACTCAGCCCCGGGGATTCTGTCATGATACTTTGCCTGCTGCAGGCTGGCATTGGAGAGCAGATAAAGATGATAACCTGCTTCCTTCAGTTCCTTCATAAGCTCCGCCATCCCGGGCACAGGGCAAAGCGGCCCCTGCCACCAATGACAGATTAATTCCCTGACTGCGCCATGCAAATGCTCAGGCACGCGCTTACACACTGACTGTACAGCCTCTTCCTCGGAGACCGTTCCATGATCCAGTTGAACCCACTCTACCCCTCCGAAGACTTCCCGGAGCAATAACTCCTTATCCGGGCCTGCAATACCGAGTCTTTCGATAAACAATACCGGGCGAAAATGCATCAAAACCTGTCCCATGTCAAAAATAATATTCTTTATCATAATCGTTAGTCTCCTTCTTCTGTTTCACTGTGCGTCCGGGTTTTTACGTCTTTTCCGGAAGCAGAATACGCATATCCTCCAACAATTCCTCGGACTTGCCCAGCAAAAACTCTGCATCCTTTTCTACCAGACCTGTCTTTTTGTATTTATAGGTGAGAAACGGTGTGCCATAGGCGGTAAAAGCAAGGCTTTGTCCATACTTCCGAAGAAGCTCCGGTATTTTCAGCGGGTCCACTGCAGCATTTGGACAAAAGGTCAGAGTAATCCTTTCATTCTTACCTTTGACCTCCGAAAGAAACAGCTTGTGCGCCGCCACGCGAATCAGCGAGATACGAAGTAAATTGTCCACGGATTTCGGGATTTCCCCAAAGCGGTCCAGCAATTCATCACGCATGTCATCCCGTTCCTTCACGTTTTCAATACCTGCAATTCTCTTGTAAATATCCAACTTCTGAGTTTCATTTACGATATAAGTCGCAGGGATATAGGCATCCACATCCAAATCAATTAATGTAGTAAAATCGACAGCTCCCTGGACCCCCTTCAGGCTTTGCACCGCTTCGTTCAGCATCTTACAGTACATGTCATACCCCACCGCATTCATATGTCCATGCTGTCTGACCCCCAAAAGGTTGCCTGCTCCGCGAATTTCCAGATCGCGCATGGCTATCTTGAAACCGCTGCCCAGGTCCGTAAACTCTCTGATTGCCTCCAGTCTCTTCTCTGCTACCTCATTCAACATCTTATCCCGTTTATACATCAGGAAGGCATAGGCCGTACGATTGGACCTGCCCACGCGTCCCCTGAGCTGATATAACTGTGAAAGCCCCATATTTTCAGAGTCATGAATAATCATGGTGTTCACATTGGAAATATCCAGTCCCGTCTCTATAATGGTGGTGGCCACCAGCACATCAATCTCCCCGTTGATAAAGTCGTACATAATCTGCTCCAGCTCATGCTCCTTCATCTGACCATGGGCATAAGCTACCGAAGCTTCCGGTACCAGTCCGGCAATCCTGGCTGCCACGTCGGCAATGTTGTTTACCCTGTTATAAACATAATAAACCTGTCCCTTTCGGGCAAGCTCCCTGGTGATGGCCTCCCGTACCAGTTCCTCGTTGTACTCACAGACAAAGGTCTGAATCGGCAGCCGATCCTCCGGAGCCTCCTCCAGCACACTCATATCCCGGATTCCCACAAGACTCATGTGAAGTGTGCGGGGAATGGGCGTGGCTGTCAGGGTCAGCACATCGACGTTTTCCTTCAGTTTCTTGATTTTTTCCTTATGGGCAACACCGAACCTCTGCTCCTCATCGATAATCAACAGACCCAGGTCCTTGAATTTCACATCATCGGAAAGCACTCTGTGAGTACCAATGACAATATCTGTCAGACCCTTCTGCAAATCCGTCACAACCTTCTTAATCTCAGCTGCCGAACGGAAACGGCTCATCAGTTCTACCCGGATGGGAAAGTCCTTCATCCTCTGTACAAAGGTATTGTAATGCTGCTGCGCCAGAATCGTGGTGGGCACCAGATAGACTACCTGTTTTCCCTCCTGAACAGCTTTGAAGGCTGCGCGAATGGCAATCTCCGTCTTGCCGTATCCCACATCTCCGCAAATCAGACGGTCCATAATCCGTTCGCTCTCCATATCGGCTTTGGTGTCCGCGATGGCATTCAACTGGTCCTCCGTCTCTTCGAAGGGGAACATTTCCTCAAACTCCCGCTGCCAGACCGTATCCTTGCCGTATTGATACCCTTTCCCCGACTGTCTCGCCGCATACAGCTCCACCAGGTCCTTGGCCACCTCGCTGACCGCTCCCTTTACTTTCGCTTTGGTTTTCTCCCATTCCTTACTGCCCAGCTTGTTCAGCTTTGGCTTCCCAGTCTCTGCGGAAGCATACTTTTGAATCACATCCAGTCCGGTTGCCAGCACATACAGATTACCGCCGTCCCTGTACTCAATCTTCATGTAGTCCTTGACCACATGATCCATCTCCACCTTCTCAATACCCTTGTAAATACCAAGTCCGTGGCTCTCGTGAACTACATAATCCCCAACCTTCAGTTCATTAAAGTCTTTGATTTTCTGTCCCTGATAAAGCTTTTTTGCTTTCTTTTTTTTCTTTTCCGCACCGAAGATATCTGTCTCTGAAAGCACTACAAACTTCAACATGGGATATTCAAATCCCTTGTTTACATGACCGTAATAGGTAAGAATCTCGCCCTGCTGTACCTCTCTGCAGGGGTCTTCGGTGTAGACCGCCGACAGCTCCTGATCCCGCAGGTCCTCCGCCAGCCTTTTGGCCCTGGTTCTGGAGCCGGACAAAAGAAGAACTCTGTAACCCTTCTTCTTAAACTGTTTCAGATCCTTAACCAAGGCTTCAAAACTGTTATTATATGAAGCAATGCTTCTGGCGGCCACATCAAGCTTACGGTCAGGCTTGAAATACCCGCCCTTGGTATCCATGGTGGCAATGGTAACCACATTGCCGTCCAACAACTTTGCTGCCACCTCTTCACCGCTGTACAGCAGGTTCATCTGACCGGGCAGAATATAGCCCTTTTCAGCCCTCTGGAACATACTTTCACGAAATTCCAGTTCCACGGCCTGAGCCTGTTCTTTTAGTCGGACAGGCTCCTCCAGGAAAAACACGGGTTTGCCCTCTCTGTCAGACCGGGCAAGATGATTCACCAGCTCCGGCAATGTCACGGTATCCTCATAAAAATATCTGACAAATCCTTCCAGGTTTACCTTGCTTTGAAACTCCACCAGCTGTTCCCTCAGCTCCTTTACCATGACAGCCACTCTGTGAGCCTCTTCTGTCTGAAAGGCATCCCTGAATTTCTTCTCCTGCTTTGCCGCTTCGGTCTCCACCTTCTGAAGTCCCGCCTCTATACGCCCGGAATCCAGCACAAATTCCGTAGCCGGATACACAGAAATACCCTCCAGCATCTCAATGGAACGCTGACTTAATATATCAAAGCTGCGGATGGATTCCACCTCATCTCCCCACAATTCCACGCGATAAGGGTTCTCCTCCGTAAGGTCAAAAATATCCACAATACCGCCCCTGACTGAAAATTGCCCCGGGCTGTCCACCTGATAACTCTTCTCATAGCCGAAGGAAACCAGTTTATCTGCAAGCTCGCTTTCGTTGAGCACCCCACCCTTTTCAATGTGGATAATGTCCCTTTCTCTGTTCCACAATGTCTGCGGTGTCATCAGGGCTGCATACGTTGTTACAATGGTCAGGGGTTTCCCCTCCAGCAGCCGCCGCAGTGTCCTGACTCTCTCCTTCACCAGCTGATTTCCATGAATATCTGCCTGGAAAAAAATTAAATCCTTTGCGGGATAAAGCATGACATTTCTGTCATAAAACTTATATTCCTCACAGATTTCCCGTGCCTTCAAATCATTATAAGTAACGATGACCTTTATCTTAAAGCCATCGCCCAAACCGTAAATCATATGCAGCTTCTGGGAATCCACACATCCCGTAAGCGCCACGGGGCCTTTTCCCTTTTGCAGAGTTTCCTTCAGGCTGTCAAATTCCGCCAGTTCCCGAAGGGGAGCAAGTAATGCCTCCATCAATTTCCCTCCGTCCTTTTCATGCCGTTATACTTATTCATTGCCGCATCTGCACCATCGGTGATAATCAGCCTGACAGCATCTGCCGCCAGACCATAGCTCTCCTCCATCAGCTTCCGATCCGAAGCAGAGAAATGTCCCAACACATAGTCCGCCAGATCCCAGCCCTTTGGCTTCTCCCCGACGCCAATTCTGATTCGGATAAATCTGTCATGCCCCAAATGGGCAATGATATTCTTTAACCCGTTATGTCCTCCTGCACTGCCGCTTTTGCGGATGCGTATCTGACCAACTGCCAGGCTGATGTCATCGGATATTACAATTAACTCCGAAGTCTCGTCCACCTTATAATAATTCACCATCTCACCAATGCTTTCCCCACTCAGATTCATAAAGGTGAGGGGCTTGGCAAGAATACACTTTTCTCCGGCAACGATTCCCTTACCGATGACTGCCTTATGTTTCTTCTCCGGCACTCTGATATTTTCCTCTTCTGCAAGTTTATCTATGACGTCAAATCCCACATTATGTCTGGTATTCTCATATTCTTTTCCAAAATTTCCAAGTCCTGCAATAATAAACATTTCATACCTCCTGCTCGTTTCACCGGACCCTGCGACCTGTCTCATTATAAGCCAAATCCGGGGCATTCGCAAGCCTCTCATGGATTATCCCGGCAGTCCCTTTGGGATTTGTCTTGTCAGGTACCAACTTTTTTGTTACGATTAGTACATCATAACCATCCCCGGATTACTGCAAACCATACAACCAAACTGAGGTATCATGATGAATTCTGAGGTAAACTATCGCCTTAACAGTTACAGGCATGCTCTTGATCTTGAGATTCAAAAGCTAGAATTGCAGCTCACCCATGCCGAACGCAAATTAAGGCATGCAAAGCTTGACATCTATACTTACCTGGGAATGATAGGTATTCTTTTAGCGGCGGAAGTAATACTGCTTCTTCTCATGATATATTATCAGCAACAGCAGGCCGTCCTGATTTGCGGGATACTGGAGGCAATCTATTTTATCGTAATATGCCTGTTTTTATTATCCCTTCCCTTCCTCATTTATGGCCTGACCAAAAGCATAAGTATTCTGATCATGAATTCGGAAAAAAACAATCAGACCTGGCTGCAACCGGCCGTCAGACATTATCACGGCGGCGCACAGCTGGAAGAAGACAACACCTACCTGATGGAGCAGCAAAAGATTCTATGGGTTCTTGGGAAATATACTCTGTATCGCGAAAGAACAAAAGAGCTGGCAGAACAGGCCGGGGAGAAAGACAGTATACTGACCCCGGAGACAGTGCAGGCAGAAATTACCGCCATGCCATTTTATGAAGAAATCAAGCCGGCTGACCCCCATCGCGGACGGGCATCAAAATTGAGCAAAAAAATCTCCTTTGCCGTCCTGCTGGGCTTACTGCTTATCGTTTTCCTCCCGATACTTTTACCTATCCTGAAATACCTGCTCAAAGTCTGAAAAGAAAAACCGCGGCCCAATCAGCCGCGGTTTATGTAGCTTATGAAATTCATTCCTCTTCGGAATCGGCCTTTTCGTAGCTTTCCAGAATCATTCTCTGAATCTGCTCTCTGGTGGAAGATTTGATTGGATGTGCGATATCTCGATATTCGCCGTCTGCTGCTCTCTTGCTAGGCATAGCGATAAACAAGCCCTTTTCACCTTCAATAACCTTGATATCATGTATTACGAACTCATCATCCAGGGTAATGGAAACCACAGCCTTCATCTTACCTTCTTTGTTAATTTTGCGGACACGGACATCTGTAATCTGCATTTCAGCACCCTCCCTCTGATCTTACTACATGGTATATCTCTCATTCTTCTCAACTACTATCCTGATTTTGCCATCCTCACCCACATAACGGCTGTTTGCACGAATCGTATCCCTGCTCTCCACTATGCAGTTCTCGATATAGGTGTTGTCCCCGATATAAACATCATTCAGAATAATGGAATTCTTAATTACACAGTTATTGCCGATATAACTCTTCTTAAAGATAACTGAATTTTCCACTACTCCGTTTACAATGCAGCCACTGGAAATCAAGCTGTTCTTCACCTGGGAACCAACATTGTACTTAGCAGGCGGCAAATCATCCACCTTGGAATAAATATCAGGATACTGCTTAAAGAAATAATTTCTTACCTCCGGCTTCAGGAAATCCATATTGGTTCTGTAGTAGTCATCAGCAGAGGCGATATTGCTCCAGTATTCATTAATTTTGTAGCCGTAAATTCTCTTCATATCCTTATAACGAATCAGAATATCACGGACAAAATCATATCGGTCCTCCTCCGCACACTTTTCAATCATCTCAATAAGCTGACGACGGCGAAGCACATAAATACCGCAGGAAATTGTATGACTCTTGGCCTGAATGGGTTTCTCCTCAAACTCCTCGATGCGGCAATCCTCATTCATACGCACCGTTCCGAAACGCTCCAGACTGGCATTGGGATCCATATCCTTACATACCACCGTGATATCAGCTTTCTTCTCGATGTGATATTCCAAAAGCTTGTTAAAGTCCATCTTGTACACGCAGTCACCCGAAGCGATTACCACATAGGGCTCATGACTGTTCTTAAGGAAGCTCAGATTCTGATAAATCGCATCTGCGGTACCTCTGTACCAATTACTGTTATTCGCAGTAACGGTAGGCGTCAGCACAAAGAGCCCACCCTGCTTACGTCCGAAGTCCCACCATTTGGAGGAGCTGAGATGCTCATTCAGACTTCTGGAATTGTACTGTGTCAGCACAGCCACCTTCTGGATATGTGAGTTTGACATATTGCTGAGTGTAAAATCAATACTACGGTAGCTGCCTGCAATAGGCATTGCACAGATAGCACGTTTCTGGGACAGTTCCCTCATTCTGTGATTATTGCCACCCGCTAAAACTATTCCGATTGCTCTCAATGTTGTTCACCTGCCTTAATTAATGTTTTACCGCTCGGGAGATAGAAATTCTCGTAATCCTCTGTTTTTGTCTCCCCAAAGATGACCGAGTTCTTACCAACAGTGATACCGTCCGGAATCACACTCTTCTCTCCGATGGTTACAATGCCGTGGTTATAGATATGAGGTGCCGTATCATTTGGAACTTCCTCCCCCAATCCCAGCTTTACATTGTTGCCGACCTGCACTTCCTCTGCCATGATAACCTTGTTCAATTGACAGTTATCGCCTATCCTGGTGTGATTCATAATAATGGAATCCCGAACCACCGTATCCTTGCCGATAGTCACGCCACAGCCTATGACGGAATTGTATACCTTGCCATAGATATCTGAGCCCTCACCGATAATACTCCGTTCCACCACACTGTTTTCCGCCAGGTACTGGGGCGGCTGTATCTCGCTTCTGGTATAAATCTTCCAGTATTCCTCATAAAGGTTAAATTCAGGCACAATATCGATGAGCTCCATATTCGCCTGCCAGTAGGAATGCAGAGTTCCTACATCCTTCCAGTAGCCCGTGAACTCATACGCATAAAGCGGAAGGTTCTTTTCATGGCAGTATGGAATCACATGCTTTCCAAAGTCCAGCGCAGGCTGATCTGCCATGGCAATCAGACTGTCTCTCAAAGTCTTCCAATTGAATATGTAGATTCCCATGCTGGCAAGATTGCTGCGGGGATGCTCCGGTTTCTCCTCGAAATCGGTAATCTTTTTGTTCTCGTCAGTAATCATAATACCGAAACGGCTTGCTTCCTCAATGGGCACAGGCATAACCGCAATGGTTACCTCAGCGCCGTTTGCCTTGTGAAAGTCAAGCATCACTTCATAGTCCATCTTATAAATATGATCACCTGATAAAATCAAAACGTAGTCCGGATTAAAACTCTCCATATACTCTAGATTCTGATAAATAGCATTTGCAGTACCTGTGTACCATTCACTGTTGGTACTTTTCTCATAAGGAGGAAGCACTGCAACACCACCGATATTGCGGTCTAAATCCCAGGGAATACCTATACCGATATGGGTATTCAGTCTAAGCGGCTGATACTGCGTAAGGACACCCACCGTATCCACTCCTGAATTAATACAGTTGGAAAGCGGGAAATCAATAATTCTGTATTTCCCTCCGAATGCAACTGCGGGCTTTGCCACCTTGGACGTCAGTACGCCCAGTCGGCTTCCCTGCCCGCCTGCCAACAACATGGCAATCATTTCTTTTTTTACCATACCATCACCTCTGTCTAGCCTTTTTCGATGTTGCCGGGTATGACCCGTCTTTAAGATATCTTAATTATATCATATCAATTTTGGAAAGTGAATAATTATTGACAAAAAAATTATCATATTTTCAATTTTTGTGTCAAAATTTAACATTTTTTGTAATTTCTCGAAAAATCTTTTGTGAAATTTTTTCCTTTTTTCTGTCATTTACCGGTTCCATTTCTTGTTTTTTTCACATTCACATTTTTTGTTTGTTTTTTTATGCCCATGTGCTTATAATAGGATATAAGAAAAATAAGGAGTGTATCCCAATGTATAAAATTGATTTTCATTCTCCTTCCCATATTTATTTTTTGGGTATCGGCGGCATCAGCATGAGCGGACTGGCCGAGGTTCTTCACCATGCCGGTTTCACGGTATCCGGTTCCGACTGGAAAGAATCCGCCGTAACAAAAGCACTAGAAGAAAAAGGAATCTCCGTAAAGTACGGCGAAAATACCGGGCACATCACCTCTGATATCGACTGTGCCGTCCTCACCAGTGCCGTCAAAGATACCAACCTGGAATTTCAAGCCATCCGCGAAAAGGGCATTCCCTGGATGACACGTGCAGAGCTTCTGGGACAGTTGATGCAAAATTATCAGCTTTCCGTAGCGGTGAGCGGCACTCACGGAAAGACAACCACAACCTCCATGATTAGTGAGATTTTACTCGCAGCAGATACCGATCCCACACTCTCAGTCGGAGGCATCTTAAAGTCCATCGGCGGAAATATCCGCATCGGCTCCGGTCCTTTCTTCGTGACGGAGGCCTGCGAATATACCAACAGCTTCCTGAGCCTCTTCCCCACTGTGGGAATTATCCTTAATATAGAGGCAGACCACCTGGATTTCTTTAAGGATCTGGAGGATATCCGGCGTTCCTTTCGGAAATTTGCCCAACGCATACCGACATCCGGCACCCTTATCATCAATGCAGACATACCGAATTACACGGAAATAACCGAGGGCCTGTCCTGCAGAATTGTCACATACTCCTCAGAGACCGGGAATGCCGATTACTATCCGGAGCAGATAACTTATGACAATTTCGGCCATCCTTCCTATGTACTCAGCGGTAAGGCCGGTAATTCCGAGCTCGTTTCCCTGGCCGTTCCGGGTATCCATAACGTCAGCAACTCGCTGGCCGCCATTGCGCTTGCCGACATTCTGGACATTGCCCGCAGCACAACACTGACAGCTCTTGCTGCCTTTTCCGGTACAGACAGACGTTTTGAATACAAGGGCACCGTCGGAGGGGTTACCATAGTAGATGATTATGCACATCATCCCACAGAAATAACCGCAACCTTGTCAGCCGCAAAAAAATACCCTCACAGTACCCTGTGGTGTGTTTTCCAGCCTCACACTTACTCCAGAACCAAGGCACTGATGAAGGATTTTGCAAAGGCCCTTTCCCTTGCAGACAAAATCGTTCTGGCCGATATCTATCCCGCCAGGGAAACCGATAATCTGGGCATAAGCTCCGAAACACTCTGCGAAGAAATAAGGAATTTAGGTCACGAATGCTTCTATTTTCCTACCTTCGATGAAATTGAAAATTTTCTTTTGAAAAATTGCATAAACGGTGATTTGTTGATAACTATGGGGGCCGGAGATGTGCTAAAAATCGGTGAAAATCTTCTTGGTTCCTAATTATCCACAGTATCCACAGGCCATTAAAAATTTTATGTTTTTTTAGTCTGTGGATATTTTTTTGTTCCCTGTGGATAATTTTTGTTACAGAATGCTTTACTGCCGCACCACAGCTTTTTTATCCACATTATCCACATTATCCACATTTTTCTCTTAAGCGGAGTGAGCCCAGGGTTTCGGGAATTTGCCTATTCCTTTTTATTGGGCGTTATGCTATACTTTGTCTACTGTACGGGACATCCTGTACAATTTCAAAGAGGGAAGTGTAACCGATGGCACGTTTGACGATCTATAAGGATAATGATTCCGATTGCACCGCTGTGTCCAATCTTTTTATTGATGAATATATGAAGGATGCCAATGATGCACAGCTCAAGGTGTACCTCTATCTTCTGCGCATGATGAATGCACAGCTGCCGACCAGCATATCGGACATTGCCGACAAATTTAACCATACGGAAAAGGATGTATTGCGTGCTTTTAAATATTGGGAGAAGCATCAGCTCCTTGATTTGGATTATGACGAGGACAAGAATCTCGTAGGCATACACATGCATGACTTAAAGAGTACAGCCGGAACCGGAAAGCGCAAGGGCAATGCTGCGTCTGCCTTTGTTCCCATGCCTGCTGCCCCGGCTGCCGCCATGTCTGAGCCGATGACGGCTCCCGCAGAACTGTCCGTCCCCTCTTTAGATTTTGAAGCAATTGAACACACAGAGACCGTTACCTACGAAAAACCCGTTTACTCAGCCGAAAGGCTTCGCGCCTTCAAAGAACAGCAGAACACTGCTCAGCTGCTCTTTATTGCGGAATCTTACATCGGAAGACCATTAACTCCTTCTGAGATGAAGAGCATTCTGTACTTTACCGACGTTCTTCATTTCTCAGACGATATGATTGACTATCTGCTGCAATATTGTGTGGATAAGGGCAAGAAGGATTTCAAATATATCGAGAAGGTTGCCGTAAATTGGGCTGAGGAAGGTATCACAACACCGAAGCAGGCCCAGCAGAGAGCCTGTCTCTATGACAAGAACGTATATACCATAATGAAAGAGCTGGGAAAGAACAGCACTCCCACCTCCAAGGAAGCAGCATACATTTTTCGCTGGACAAAGGAATACGGCTTTGACAATGATATTATCATTGAGGCTTGTGAGCGGACAGTTATGGCAACAGACAAAAACCGTTTCGAATATGCCGATCGTATTCTTGGCAGCTGGCACGACCAGAATGTACATCACAAATCCGATATCACCAGGATTGATGAGATGTACAAACAACGCCGCAAAAACAACACCGCATCATCCAGGCAGAGCACAAACCGTTTCAACCAGTTTTCACAAAATGCCTATGATTTTGATGCTCTGGAGAAAGAACTGATAAGTAATTAATTTGAAGGAGAACCGCCGTGGCATTAACCAATTCTCAATATGAATCCATTATGAGAGACTATGAGCTGATCAGGGATGCAAACCGTCACCTTTCCGAAGCCAGGAGAGAAGAAATCTATACTGCAATTCCCGAATACCGTGAATTGGAGTCTTCCGTGGCATCCCTATCCGTCTCTGCAGCAAAGGATTTACTGGACGGAGTTGAAGATGCCCGTACGCGTTTACATGGCGCATTGAACAAAATCAGGAACAGGCAGCAGGAACTTTTGTCTGCCGCCGGGTATCCAGCCGATTATCTCAAACCGATTTATAATTGCGCATATTGTCAGGACACCGGATATCTCCCATCCGAAAACGGTGCAAAGCAAAAATGCAGCTGCTTTCGCCGCAGGGAGATTTCACTTTTATATGCGCAATCCAATATTCAGGACATGATTTCCCGAGAAAATTTCTCCACTCTCTCCTACGAGTACTATCAGGGAGAAGATCTGCAGCACTTTCAATCTGCCGTCAGGCTAAGCAAAAATTTCGTTGAAAATTTCAAAGAGGACTATCATAATATTATATTTTATGGTACAGTAGGTACTGGCAAAAGTTTTTTATCCGGCTGTATTGCCAAAGAGCTTCTGAATCAGGGCTTTTCGGTAATCTATTTCAGTGCTGCCGGTCTGTTTGAAACCCTGGCGCGCTACTCCTTTGACTATACGGAAAAAGAAAATCTGCAGGATTTTTGCGAAGACCTATATAATTGTGATTTGCTTATCATTGATGATCTTGGCACGGAAGTCACCAACAGCTTTGTGACCTCCCAGCTTTTTTCCTGTCTTAACGAACGGCAGCTGCGCAGAAGGGCCTCCATCATCTCCACAAATCTTAACCTTGAAGAGCTGCGGGACAGATACTCCGACCGCATTTTTTCAAGAATTACCAGTAACTTTTTCCTGTGCAAACTTACCGGCCCGGATATTCGGATTTATCGTAAGCGACTAGCAACCAATAAAGAATTACAATAAGGGAGGACTTAATAGAATGGGCAACCGCGAAGAAAAAAGGAACTTAGAAACCATACCGGTAGGTTCCTTGGGAATGATCGCTCTGGAGGGCTGCAAACCCCTGGGAGAAAAGGTAAATCAATATCTTGTAAAATGGAGAGCCGAGAGAGAAAGCGAGCATAAAGATTCCCTGGCTTTTTCCGGATATCAGAGAGATTCCTACCTTCTCAATGCCAAAGTTCCCCGCTTTGGCTCCGGTGAAGCGAAGGGCATGATTCTGGAATCCGTTCGCGGAACCGACTTGTACCTGCTTGTAGATGTATGTAACTATTCGCTGACCTATTCTCTCTGCGGTCATGAGAACCACATGTCACCTGACGATCACTATCAGGATTTAAAACGAATTATCGCAGCCGTTGGCGGCAAGGCGCGTCGCATCACCGTTATCATGCCTTATCTGTACGAAAGCCGGCAGCACAAGAGAACCACCAGGGAATCTCTGGATTGCGCACTTGCACTCCAGGAGCTGGTTCAAATGGGTGTTGACAACATTATTACCTTCGATGCACATGATCCCAGAGTACAGAATGCAATTCCTCTCCATGGATTCGAAACCGTACAGCCTGCCTATCAGTTTATCAAAGGTCTGTTGCGCAATGTAAAGGATTTGCAGCTTGATTCCGACCACATGATGGTCATCAGCCCCGATGAAGGCGGCATGAGCCGTGCTATCTATATAGCCAACGTCCTCGGACTGGATATGGGAATGTTCTACAAGAGACGTGATTACACCAGGGTTGTCAACGGGCGCAATCCCATCGTTGCCCATGAGTTCCTGGGCACCAGTGTAGAAGGTAAGGATATGATTATCATTGATGATATGATATCCTCCGGAGAAAGTGTGCTGGAGGTTGCTGCCGCCCTGAAGGAACGCAAGGCGAACAAGATTTTTGTCTTTTCCACTTTCGGTCTGTTTACAAGCGGTCTGGATAAGTTTGACAAGGCCTTTGCAGACGGCATTATCGATAAGGTACTTACAACCAACCTGATTTATCAGACTCCCGAGCTTCTGCAGAGAGAATGGTATATCAACTGTGATATGAGTAAATACATCGCCTATATCATAGATACCCTGAACCACGATTCATCTATCAGCGACCTTTTGAACCCCAACGAAAGAATTCAGAACATCGTTGCAAGATATAGAATGGGTGAGCTGTAAAACCACATTGAAAAGAAATGCTGCCAAAGGCAATGGTCACACTGTCCCCGGCAGCATTTCCTTTGGTTATCTTCTGACTACAGCCCCCATTGACTGAAATCCACCTGGTTTACCAATTCGCCAAGCTCCTTTATCCGTTCCTGATAATTCTCTCTGGTAAGCTCTTCCCTTCCTTCTGCCATACATTGCGTCATATACAAGGCTATGTCCTGACTGTAATGGGTATAGTCCAAATAATTATTCAGATTACATATTATCTCAGCATTACCTGCAAAGAAAAATATTCTGACATTCTCGTACTCCAACAGCATCTCTGAAATCCTGGTATACATGGCCAGATTATCAGCCACTTCATCCTCCAGCAGAGCACTGTGCCAAAAAAGAATACTGTAAGGCGGAAAAAAGATATAGTAATCCGTATCCGGATGCTTCTCTATGTATGGAAGGATATGTTCTTCCATATTCGCAGTCACATTCTCAAGGCTTCCCCCTATCCCCTTGGATGGGTGATATTTACTCAATGTAACCTGTTGATTATACCATTGCGGGTCATAATTTTGATTATACAGATTATGTATATCATCCGCCTGCTCCCCTTTAATTAAGGGAATTGCGATATAATTCAACAGCACATCCTTGTTCCACCAGTACTTGACATCATTACCAAGATCATCATCATACAGGTACTCCTGCAGAGGATATGCTCTTTCGTTAACCGACCTGGAATAGGTTGGTATATCTACCGCAAGAAAGACTGCGTCCAGTTCTTCATGATGTTCTTCGATTACATTCAAAATTGTGTCCTGATCCAGAGGGCGGGCAGCATTATAGGTCAGTTTGACCGTATTCATTCCAAAGTATTCCTCAAACCATAGCGTGTTGAAATTTAATGTCAGAGAAGACCCCAGCAACACACTGTTATAGTCAAAATTCTTTGCAATCCCGGGGTTCTGACACAGTTGATTGTCAATACTGTAAGGAAATCCCTTGAGCGGTTTATGATATTGAAAAAAGGGATCTACTATGACTACCACAGCTGTCATACAGCCCAATCCCAGAAATAAGGTCAACGCAAAAGCAATCAGCCATTTTTTCTTTGTGTTCATCACGCGCTCCCCCTAAAAGTTAAAATACAGAAAAGTGCTTACACCGGAAAGACTGACAATACAATAGAGGAATAATACCGCTGTACCGACGGCATCTGCCACTCCGTACTTCGACTTCTCCGTTAGCTGTTCACTATTCTTACCGATAAACACCAGATACACGGCCACTGCAAGATAAATGATCAGTGGATAATAACCGGCACCGGGAAGTGTATCCAGATTCAAAAGCCTGATGAAGCCCCAGACTTCGTCTGTCTTCAAAAAAGGTTGCGGTATCTGCCAGTTTGCGCTAAAAATCGCCTTGTACATTCCGCACATCATTTCCCATGATTCCGCACGAAAAGCCACAAACGCCAGACACACATAGGAAAATGTCACCAGTGTCCGCAGCACCTTGGGAACATATTTAAACAATGGTCTGCCGATATAGTCTATAATATAGCCTATGCCGTGCATAACCCCCCACAAAACAAAGGTCCACTTCGCTCCGTGCCATAATCCACTAAGAGAAAACACAATTAAGCTGTTCAGACAGGTCCTCAGTTTTCCTTTCCTGTTTCCTCCAAGAGGAATATACACATACTTTGTGAAGAACCTCCCCAGAGTAATATGCCATCTCCTCCAAAATTCGATGATTCCGGCGGACTTGAACGGAGAATTAAAGTTTGTGGGCAGAACAATACGGAACATATATCCGATACCCTTCGCCATATCACAATATCCCGAAAAATCAAAATAAAGCTGAAGGGTAAACATCACCGCCGCCATGATGGCATGGGTAGAATCCATGGCGTAAAAATATTTAAAGCCCCAATCCGCCACCTCTCCGAACATATCTGCCAATAGCAGTTTCTTTGCCATTCCATAGACAAACAGCTTTGCACCTCTGACCATAAAATCCACACTGGGCTTTTTATTTTCCGGATTGCGCAGCTGGCCAATAATTTCGGAGTGAACTACAATGGGGCCCGCAATCAGCTGCGGAAAAAAGGAGACAAACAGCGCATATTCAATAAAGCCGTATTTCTCTGTCTCTCCCCGATAGGTGTCAATCAGAAAGGAAAGCTGCTGAAAGGTGAAAAAGCTGATTCCCAGAGGAAGCATAATATCCCGCACTGGAATCGATGTCCTAAAGAGGACATTTACATTGTCCATAAAGAAGTTGAAATACTTGAAATATCCCAATATACCGATATTGAGAATCAAACCGACAATCAAAACTCCTTTTTGCCGAGCGGCGCACAATCTGCAATGAAAAAGGTAGTTGACAACGATACTTCCCATCAAAAGCAGCACATAACCGGGGTGAAAATATCCGTAAAACCACAAAGACATCCCAATGAGAAACACACGGGCTGCTTTTTCATATTCAAAGTGATTCAGCAAATAGTAGCCGCTCAATGCCAACGGTAAAAAGCACAACAAAAATATGTGGGAATTAAATACCATTTTTCTTCTGTCCTTTACGAAGCTCTTCAATACATATAGGTTATAAAACAATTTCCGTTCTCTTCAAACCACTTCACAGAATCGCTGATATTCTTTTTATACAGCATTCCGGAAGAAGGCTCCATAATCACAATCTGGCGGTCATTGAAACCGGTAATCAGAACAGCTTCTCCGTTCTCCAACAGCACCAATACCGGTATATCACGGTTTACATAATACAGCATGGAATCCAGACTGCAGCCGGTCATATCGAGCACTCTGATACCTTCCATATTTTCTTCCAGAATTCCAAGCACCGTTTCCCCTTGTGCCAGCAGATATTCCGAATTCCTGACAAGACCCTCCAACGCAAACACCGCATCAAGGCAAACTGCCAGACTTTCCCCCGGTTCGGCCAATGTCGGCTCCTTGATTGCCATAATCTGGTTTTTTGTCACCCGTTTCTCTCTTCTCCAGATGCTCATTCCGTTTTCATCCGTCACAACTCCTGCAATCTCAGAGGCAAGGTTTACCGCCTTTGAAGGAGCATAGTAAATCCCCTCTATACCATAGCTTCCATACACATAGTATTTCGCACTCTTCTCTTCAGGCAGTAAAAACTCTCTTTCCCCCTCATGTACCACTTCCTTGGGCGTCAGGATTTTGATAGTCTTGGAATCAATCTCCTTGTAGACCTTAATTTGTACATAGCGCTCATAAATATCGATGTCAGCAGGTGCTATTACGTTTTTGTGAGTCACCGCCTCACTGTTGTTGGTGATATGATCCTCGTATATTTCCTTGTAGGTTCCGTCTTCCTGTCTCTCCACCCGTTCCAGCACAATCTGATTCTCTTCCACATAGCAGTCTGTGACGTAAATATCCGGTTGGGAATATTCCTTCAACAGCTTGCCTGAGGAATCGCAGATACATATCTTATACATCGGGAAAAAGGTTCTTCCGGAATTTTCTTTGATGACATCTGCCTTTTTTGCCACACCGTAAATAATATCCTCATTCATGAAACCCAGGGGCAAAACGGACTCGTCCTCGTCAACAAACACTGTATTGGAAACGTTAATACTGAGATTGCTGATATTCAGCTTTGAGCCGGCATAAACATCCTCACCTTCCGGCCAGATGATAATCCTGTGATTATCGGACACTCGAATCCCCTCATCCAAATGAACCTCAACCATTTTCGTATAGCTCTGTTCTTCCAGGTTGATTCCGTAAACTGCATCGTTCATTCTGAGATATAGAAATCCATCCCGATTCATATACATCAGCTGGTCGAGCTCTGCCTTTAACACAGCATAACTTTTATTCGTATCAATATAAAGAAGCTCCTCTGTGGTATTCAGGCTGCTGTTATAGGCACATACCTGAACGCCTACCTCTCCCTCGTGACGTCCACGGTTCATGTAGCCGTATACTGCAAAATAAACATTTCCTCCCTCATCCACATCTAATATCTTGACGGAGTGATTGTTGTAAATCGTTCTTGCATCTGCATTCTCCCCATTATAAAACCCAAATATTTCAATGAGGCTGTTGGTGCTGACATTATAACTGAAAAGCTTGTTTGCCGACTCAAACACAATAATGCTTCCGCCTTCGCTTTCCAGCATGGGAACCTCCACATCCACGATTCCCAGCATTATTTTGTCGTTGGCATACATGTTTTTCGTTTCCGGCAACTGTGTCATTGTACGTTCGTAATCCAGAAGATACATGCGTTCAGTGGAATATCTTATCCTGTAAGCTTCCTCCACGGTATAATAAGTAATCTCCTTACCTTCATAGGTGGAAACAATATAATCCACCAAAAAAGAGGCGGTCTGTTCTGTAATGTCTGTCATCTTCACTTCCGGCTCTGACACTTCTGTCACATTTAGTTCTCCCCAGGTAATCTGCCAAAAGCTACTGTGGATATTCACTTTATGAAAACTGCTGTTATCCTCCAGTTTTGCATTAGGCTCCAGGTACTTTGTCAATTCCCTGGCTGCTTCCCTGTTATAAAGTCTCCGATGAAAATCCAGCACATAGGCAAGCTTTTCCTCTGCATGATAGCTTTCACTCCAGATTACTCTGGTATAGTAATATATTTTCTCGCTTCCGTCCAGTTCCAGAATCAACGAAAGAGAATATTCCGTATTCTGCTCAATCAGGTCCTTCAATGACAATATCCCGCTGAGGGTATCTTTGTCTACAACGTAATCCGTGATAGCCGTGTTTTCAATAAGTCTGGAGCCATCTACGCTTCTAACCTCAAAAGAAACTCCGGTTACATTCCGGCCATAAAGCCGCACAGTAAATCCTGTCTTTCTGCCTTCCCCCAGCATGGTGACGGTTTCTCTCTGAAAAGCAGTATCCATGGTATGGGAATACCCATGCAGCTGATTATAATTCTCACCATTCAGATTCATCGTCACCAGAGGAAAAGACGCAGGCGCCATTTCCATGGTCATATTGTCATGCCCTTTATTCATAATCTTGCCGATTACGATTAGTGCCACCAAAAAGGTTGCAAAAAATACGGCAAGCTTTATCATGCTTTTCTTCATACATTCCGCCTCAGAATACGATTGCACGCCGTCCGCCATGCCGGCGCTTATACACCTCATTAAACAAAAGTACCTGTATCAGTTCCTCGGTGGGAGGTTCTGCTTCCTCCCGCTGCAGGATCTTATGAATGGAACCCGCCAATGCCCTTAAGCTGTACCTGTCAGGATATTCGTCATAAATCATGCTGCCTTCATAGTCAGCCCGGTCCAGCACCTCAGAAATTCTCTTCTGGTAACGTCTGACCGCTTCAGGATACATTTGCTGCAGATATTCCATATCCTGAATCAACAGTTCCTCCTGCCCCGGACCGTAATACCCGGGATAGGTCATATAAAAAGGAAGGGGCCCATTCCAGCCCCTTACCTTTTGTTCCGTCAGCGGCTGTAACAATTTCGAATGAAATTCCATATGCATTCCTCAAGTTCTTTTATACAGCATATGCGTCATTTTAATTTATCGTTACACACTGACCACTAATAGTATTCATAACTATCTCAGTACTTCAATACGCGCAACAGCTCTCTGAAGTGCTGTCTCAGCGCGGAGAAGGTCCGTCTCCGGTGTCTTGCTCCGGATTCTGTCCTCGGCACGCTCTTTCGCCGCCTCCGCACGCTTTACATCAATCTCTTCGGGCCATTCTATAATTTCGGCCAGAATGGTCACTCTGTCAGGAAGTATCTCCGCAAATCCGGAATGCAGTGCTGCAATTTTTTCTCCCTCTGTCTCCGTAATGTCCAATACACCGGGCTTTACAATGACAGTAAGAGGAATATGACCGGGCAGCACCCCAATCTCCCCTTCAGTGGTATTAAACTCCACCATCTTCACCTGATTTTCATAAAAAACCCTGTCAGGTGTAATTACCCGCAGGAGCAGGCTGTCCTTATCTGCCATGAGCTGTCCCTCCTAGGATAATCACTTTTGACATTTTGCCAAAACATCGTCAATGCTTCCCGCATTCAGGAAATAGCTTTCAGGTATATCGTCGTGCTTTCCTTCCAGTATCTCCTTAAATCCGCGTATGGTCTCATTAATGGGAACATATTTTCCCTCGAGACCGGTAAACTGTCCTGCCACGAAAAAGGGCTGGGAAAGGAATCTTTGTACTTTACGGGCACGGGAAACCACCAGCTTATCTTCCTCGGAAAGCTCATCCATACCAAGGATTGCAATGATATCCTGTAATTCCTTATAACGCTGCAGAATCTCCTGTACACCTCTTGCGGTCCTGTAGTGCTCTTCGCCCAGAATTCTGGGATCCAGAATACGGGAGGAGGACTCCAGCGGGTCAACCGCAGGATAGATACCAAGCTCCACTATAGAACGGGACAAAACCGTAGTAGCGTCCAAATGAGCAAAGGTTGTGGCAGGAGCAGGGTCCGTTAAATCGTCCGCAGGTACATACACTGCCTGAACCGAAGTGATGGAACCGTTCTTTGTAGAAGTAATACGTTCCTGAAGTGCACCCATCTCTGTCTGCAGGGTGGGCTGATAGCCAACGGCAGAGGGCATACGGCCCAGCAACGCTGAAACCTCGCTGCCCGCCTGTGTAAAACGGAAAATATTGTCAATGAAAAGCAATACATCCTTACCGCCCTTATCACGGAAGTATTCTGCCATTGTCAAACCGGTAAGGCCAACTCTCATTCTTGCTCCGGGTGGCTCGTTCATCTGTCCGAACACCATGGTGGTCTTGTCAATAACTCCCGACTCCGTCATTTCATGATAAAGATCGTTTCCTTCACGGGTTCTCTCACCAACACCTGTAAATACGGAATATCCACCATGCTCTGTGGCAATATTTCGAATCAATTCCTGTATTAATACTGTTTTTCCTACACCGGCTCCGCCGAACAGACCGATCTTACCACCCTTCTGGTAAGGGCACAGAAGGTCAACGACCTTAATTCCTGTCTCCAGCAGTTCCGTTTCCGTGGACTGCTCCTCAAACTTGGGTGCTGCCCTGTGAATCGGCTCATATTCCACACCCTCCGGAGCAGGCTTATTATCTATGGGTTGTCCCAGCACGTTGAAGATTCGTCCCAGTGTATTTTCACCTACGGGCACGGAAATGGGAGCACCTGTTGCCACAGCATCCATTCCTCTCTTCAATCCGTCCGTACTGCCCATGGCAATACACCTGACTGTATCATCTCCCAAATGCTGCGAAACCTCTACTGTCAGTTCCCCGCCATCCGTGGTAGGAATCCGAATTGCTTCATTAATCTCAGGCAATTTGCCCTCATCAAAACGGATATCCAGAACAGCACCCACGACCTGGGTAACCTTGCCTCTGTTTTCTCCTGCCATTTCTACCTCTTTCCCGCCCGGCTTCCGCCGGACATGTTTTCTATACTTTTCATCCGCAATCGAACCGTCTCGCCATTTTTAGCCTATCGCTTCCGCACCGGCAATGATTTCCGTCAGTTCCTGTGTAATGGAGCTCTGTCGTGCCCTGTTATATTTCAAGGAAAGGTCACTGATCATTTCCTCTGCATTGCTGGTAGCATTGTCCATGGCCTGCATACGGGCACCGTTCTCACTTGCCACAGCTTCCATCAGCGCACCGTAAATCAGACTTGTCATGTACTTCGGAATAATCAAATCCAATGCCTCCACATCCTCCGGCTCAAAATCCATCACCGCGGACGGGCCTTCCGTTTCGTTGTTCTCCTCCTTCACCGAAGAGACATCTACGGGAAGCAGCTTCAGCATAGTAGGGATATGGCTTACCGTATTCTTAAAGGATGTATAGGCCAGAAAAATCTGGTTAACCTCACCCTCCTCATAAGCCTTCAACACACGGGCCGAAAGTGCCATTGCATCAGAATAAGCCGGATTTTCCACAATTTCACCGCCGCAATCCCTCACCTCGTATCCCTGGCGCATAAAGATTTCACGGCCTTTGTTTCCCAAGGTGTATACCAGGGTTTCTTCCGCCGGAAATTCCGGATTTCTTGTAACCAGCTTTGCTACATTGGTATTGTATCCTCCTGCCAGTCCTCTGTTGGAGGTGATAACTATGACTGCCTTTTTTCCTTCACTTCGATGATTCAGGTAACGGTGTTCCACATGACCCACACGCTTTAAAATACTGTTAACTGTGTCATACATGCAGGTAAAATAATCCTTGGAACGCTCAGCTCCGGCTCTGGCACGCTGCAATTTCACGGTGGACACAAGCTTCATAGCCTTGGTAATCTGCTGTGTCCCCTGAATACTGCTCTTCCGGCGCTTTATATCACGCATTGATGCCATAATCTATTTCTCCTTCATCCGCAAAAGCAGGGTTATACTGTCTCTTTTCCCCATGCTGCCAGAAATTCCTCCAATGCCTTTTTCAGAATCTCTTCCGTCCCATCGGAAATCACCTTTTCAGATGCAATATTTCCGGGAACTTCGGGATACTTCGTGTCAAGGAATTCAAAGAATTCTGTCTCAAACCTTGTGATATCTTCTACCGGCACGTTAAGCAGATATTTATTAGTCACTGCATAAATGATAATAACCTGATACTGAACCGGCATAGGCTTATACTGAGGCTGCTTCAAAACCTCTTTGATTCTCTCGCCCTGGGCAAGCTTCTCCTTGGTATCGGCATCCAGCTCGGAACCAAACTGTGCAAAGGAGGCCAGCTCTCTGTACTGTGCCAGCTCTGTACGGATAGGCGCCGCAATCTTCTTCATTGCCTTAATCTGCGCAGCACCACCTACACGGGATACAGAAAGTCCGGCATTGATAGCGGGACGGAAGCCCGAATTAAACATTTCCGTCTCCAGATAAATCTGTCCGTCTGTGATGGAGATTACATTGGTAGGAATGTACGCTGACACATCGCCTGCCTGTGTCTCGATGATGGGAAGCGCAGTAAGGGAACCTCCACCGTACTCATCGCTCATTCTCGCAGCTCTTTCCAGAAGTCTGGAGTGCAGATAGAACACATCGCCGGGATAAGCCTCACGCCCGGGGGGACGGCGAAGAAGCAAAGAGAGTGTACGATAGGCGGTAGCATGTTTGCTCAGGTCATCATAAACCACCAGCACATCTTCTCCGTTCTCCATCCACTCCTCACCGATGGCACAGCCGGCATAAGGAGCAATATACTGTAAAGGAGCCAAATCACTTGCCGTGGACACCACAACAGTGGTGTAAGCCATAGCGCCATACTCCTCCAGTGTCTTAACAATGTTGGCAATGGTAGAAGCTTTCTGGCCGATTGCCACATAAATACATTTTACGTTCTGACCTTTCTGATTGATGATTGTATCAATGGCAATCGCAGTCTTTCCTGTCTGCCGGTCACCGATAATCAGCTCACGCTGACCTCTTCCGATGGGAACCATGGCATCTATTGCCTTAATTCCGGTCTGCAGAGGAGTATCCACACTCTTTCTGGTAATAACGCCGCTGGCAACACGCTCAATCTTGCGGAATTTTGTAGTCTGCACCGGTCCCTTGCCGTCGATAGGCTGTCCCAGCGAATTCACTACTCGTCCCAGCATTGCATCGCCTACGGGAACCTCAACCACGCGGCCGGTAGTTTTTACCAGGTCGCCTTCATTGATATTCCGCGTACTGCCAAGCAATACCACGCCGACATTATCCTCCTCCAGATTCAACACCATTCCGTAAACCTCGCCGGGGAATTCCAACAATTCTCCCTGCATGGCATTTTCAAGTCCATGGACACGTGCGATACCGTCAGCAACCTGAATGACCGTGCCCACATCGGACACGTCCAGGGCAGATGAATATTTCTCAATCTGTTCCTTGATAACTGAACTTATTTCTTCCGGTCTTAAATTCATGGATCTGTCGCACCTTTCTTCCGGCAGGTCAGCCCAGCCGGATTTGTAATAGTTGTTTCTTCAAACTGTCTAGTCTTGTGCGGATACTGCTATCCACAACTCTGTCTTCTATACGGATAATCATTCCGCCGATGATGGATTCATCAACCGTATATTGAATCTCCATCTCGTTATATCCTCCGGTCTCCAGAAGCTTCGCCCTGACAGCGTTCTTCTGATCTGCGGTGAGTTCCACGGCAGTGGTAACACTTGCCGAACCGATTTTCTTAAATTCTTTAAATTTTTTGGTAAAGTAATCAAGAATGGCCGGCAGGTCCTTATACCGTTCTTTGGAAATGACTATTTTCAGGAAATTGGCAAGTTCATTGCTGACCCTTCCATCAAAGCAGGTCTCTACCACCTGAAGCTTCTCCTGTTTCGGTATGCCTGGGTGTTCCATCAGCTCATCAAACCCGGGATTTTCAGCAAGTATTTTTCTAACCGCCTCAATCTCTTCCAGCAGTTCGGATGCCTTTTCTTCTCCGGCATCCATCGCGGCCTCAAACAGAGCCTCACCGTATATCTTCGATACTAATTTAGCCATGTTTTATCACCCAATTCCTTCAGTGTCTCATCAATCAATCTGTTCTGCACCGTGGTGTCAATGGAGGACGCCACAACCTTTCCTGCCATGATTGATGCAACGGAAATGATTTCCTGCTTCACCTCATCGGACAGCTTCTGCTTCTCAAGCTCAGCCTCCACACGAGCTCTGTCCAAAATACGAGCAGCCTCTTCCTTCGCCTGGGCAACAATCTGATTTTCATTGTTCAAAGCCTTTTTACGGGCCTCACTGAGGATGCTTTCCGCTTCCTTATCAATGTTTTTCAGTTTTGTCTCATACTCTTCCTTCAGCCGGTTTGCCTCTTCCAGGTCCTGCTTTGCAGATTCTAATTCGCCACGGATTTTCTCCTTACGGCTGTTCAGCATCTTTCTGGCAGGGTCGAAGAGCAAAAAGCTCATAACGAATACAAGTACAAAAATCGCAATAATCGTCAGACAGGAATCAGCCAGCAGCTGCCAGTCCAGGTCGAACAGTCTCGACATGGTCTGGGCCTCTGTTAAAAATATCATTTTCTGCCTCCTTTCTGCCTTCTCTCAAGCATATCATCTGTTCTTTGCTTAAGGCAGAAGAGGTTTTACGAACAATAACAGGAACGCAATCAGCAGACCGTAAAGACCTGTGGTCTCCGCAACCGCCTGTCCAAGAAGCATCATGGTTCTGATGTCGGACTTTGCACCGGGATTACGTCCCACTGCAGCTGCCGCATGTCCTGCTGCGATACCCTGTCCGATACCGGGTCCGATACCTGCGATAACCGCCAAACCTGCACCGATTGCTGAGCAACCCAAAATAAAAGCATTGTTAAATTCACCCATTCTTTTTTCCTCCTGATATATTGTTTTTAGATTGGAATGACTATTAAATTATGCTAACGTCTGATTCCGTCACCGATTTCATTATCGATGTAGGTCATTGTCAGCATACAGAACACATAGGTCTGAATTGCTCCGGAGAACAAATCAAAATACACATGAAGCGCTGCAGGCCAGATGGTGGCAAACCATTTCAACAGGCCGTAAACCAGCGCCATCATAACCGTCCCGGACAACACGTTTGCAAACAGACGCAGGGACAGGGAGATAGGTACCGCGATGGTACTGATCAGATTAATCGGCACCCAGATAGGCAGCCACTTGGGCAGCGGTGAACACATATCCTCCCAGATAGTCATGGGCTTCTGATATTTCCACTTGTTGATATGAATCAATGTAAAAGTAATCAGCGCCAAGGGAAGAGTCACGCCATAATCCGCAGTAGGCGGTCGAAGCCCCAGCAGACCCGATATATTGCTGAACAGAATAAAGATGAACACCGTTCCGATATAGTTATAATACCTGGGCGCTGCCTTCCCCATGGAAGTGTCAACCATGCCATCCAGCTTCTCCACAATCAGCTCCACCACATTCTGAAAGCCTCCGGGCACCTCTGTGCCTTTTTTCATACAATAATTTGCTGCAATAGCAAAGCCGGTGAGTATCAGCAGCACAAACAGAATGCAGACATGGGAAGTAGTGATCCATACCTCGTGTCCGAAAAAGGAGTAGCGGAAGATTCCGTGAATCATAAAATCCACATCCGAACCGCCGGACAGTAAAATTCCATATTTCATACTTTCACCTCCTTCTCTCTCATTTTATAATACTGCAAAAATCACGAATCCTCCCGGGGACAATCGTCCGCCTCCTGCAGTTGGTCATCGGGAAGTGGTTCCGGTACCGGATCCGTCTCATGAAATATTCGGTTGTAAAGCTTATGCGTCAGAGGATTCAGGTACGCCGTGGCCTTCATGCTCATATACCCCAGAAACACAATAATGGTATTCATGACATCGGTATATGCTATGATGCCAAAGACAACAAGGATAACCAGATAACGGAGGGCATACCCTGCCCCTATCATTTTGGCGGCTCCCTCCCCGTAATCCAGCGCCCGGTCCAGCGTGCGTGCCATATGGATACATCCGATTGCCGCAAACAGAATACCAAACCAGAGACTGGCCGCATATCTGCCCTGATTCTCCACAAAAAAGCAGCCCACAATCTGACACACAATGCCGTACATCAGCATACCCGTATGCATTTCCAAAAGAGTTCTATCTGCCTTTTTCAGAACTTTTATCATTGCCGTCATCTTCTTCCCTGAAAATCTGCTTCACCATACGATAAGCTCCCTGCCCGCCTGCCAGCGCGCCGACAAAAAACAGGATGACCATGATAAAGGAAGTTCCCAGCTTCCGGTCCAGCCAGATTCCAAGTGCAGACATCATTCCTATGGACACAATCATTACCAGACCGATTTGCGTAATCAGCGTAAAAGTCTGAAGTGTCTTTTTTTTATCATCCTTTCTTTTCCTCATAAAAGAGATTATATCCAATTCTTACAAAAAAGTCCATACTTTGAACCTCTTTTTCCGAACGACATTGACTTATTCCTCTATCAGTTGTAGTATTTTTACAAAGTTTTTCATTTTCTGTCACGGTTCGGGCTCTGCTCCGGAGCCGGAAAGGAGTCTCCCATGAATATTTCAAAGCTTTACCGCCGTCGCCTGATTCCCGAGGAATGTCTTTTGTTAAAGGATGATGTTATCGTGGAACAAAACGAGGAAGTTATCATCACAAAATGGAATACCATAAATCCGAAACCAAATTTTTCCCACGGCAGCTCCTGCTATTTTCTTGAAGAGGGCATTAAAGTAAGCAAAATATATCGCAGCGACAACTCCCTTGTATACTGGTACTGCGACATTGTGGACTTTGACTATGACAATTCGTCACAGTCTCTGACCGTCACGGATTTGCTGGCGGATGTCATCCTTTATCCCGACGGCCGCATAGAGGTGGTTGATTTGGACGAGCTCGCCGAGGCCCTGGAACGGGGGCTGCTCACAAAAGAGCAGATGACCACTTGTCTTCGCAATCTAAATCACCTGCTCTCCATGATTTACAGAGATAAGTTCGACAGACTCCAGGCCCGTCTGAACGCACTCAATCTATAAGGTTAATAAAAAATATGTCCGCCGATACTGATTCCCGTCAGCCCCGGTATGGGTGTGCGGAAGAAAAGACAGTTGCCTACATTGGTAGCTCCCGCCATTGCTTCATCCGCAGCCTTGTAGCATTCTGCATTCGCTTTATTTGCCGCGAGGGCAATGTCAAGGCGTCCGCTTGCCACCGGCGAGAACTGCCCGTGTGCATAGATTACGCCTACAATGGTGTTTGGGAACCTGGAACTTAAAACTCTGTTCATAACCACACTGCCCACGGCCAGTTTGCCGGCATAGGGTTCCCCGCCCGCCTCACAGTAAATCAGATTTGCAAGCAGGTATCTGTCCCCCTCCGCAAAGCTGACCTCCGAGATGTCTCTCCATGCCGCATTGGCAGCCGCCTGAGAAAGGGCAATTTCCTCTGCAAGCTTCTTTTTCAGATACTCCAGGTCCTCTTCCTTTTTCTTCAGTTCGGCCTCGTATTCCTCCGCTTTCCTCTCGGCCTCTTCGATTTCATCGGCATACTGGGCAATGGCGTTGGAGGTCTGGCTGATCAGTCCGGAAACCTTACTCCTCTCCGCTTCCGCCTGCACCTTCAGGTTGTCAAGCTCAATCTTTTCTTTCTGTAGCCGCGCCTCTTCCTGCTCGATATATTCACGGTTTGCCGTATATTCATCCATCAGTTCCCTGTCATATGCCGCGATTCTCTCTATGTAGTCAGCTGCATTCAGCATCTCCGACAGGCTTTTCTGTTTGAAAAGCGAATTGATAAAGCTGTCGTCACTGTTCTCATACATATAGCGAACATTCGCCACCATACATTCATACTGCCAGGCCTCCGTGGCTCTGGCTTCTGTCAGTGCAGCCTGTGTGTCGGCAATTTCCTGCTCCTTGTCGCCAATCTGTTGTTCCAGCTCTTCCAGCCTTTCCACCACCTGAGTCAGCTGCTGATTCAGATTATCCAGTTCACCCTTCAGATTCTTCTGCTCGTTTTTCAATCCGTTCAATTCCTGCTCGTTCTGATTGAGTTTATTCTCCAGATCCTTTTTTTCCTGCTCTGTCTGATCAATCTGCTGTTGTGTACCGGAAGTTGCAGAAACGACATAAGAATCGGAGGCAGCGGAAACTGCCCCTGTCAGAATAACAACCGATAATAAAAAAGCTGCTTTTCTTATGTTTCTCAAAATATCCGTTACCTTTCCTTAATTTAAACCGAGATGTGAATCTGACGCCCGGTGCGGGAATAGGGAATACAGGTCACTCCTGCTGCCGCAAACATGCGCTTGGATGCCATATTGCTGGTGGTTCCGCAATATTTGTCGCTGTCATAGACTACCGTCTTGATGCCGGCCTGTATAATGGCCTTGGCGCATTCATTGCAGGGAAACAGGGACACATATAGCTTGGTTCCCTCCAGGGACCCTCCCCGATAGTTGAGAATGGCATTCAGCTCACTGTGTGTCACAAAAGGATACTTTGTTTCCAACTCCTCCCCTTCTCTTTCCCATGGGAAAAGTTCATCTGAGCATCCGTTGGGAAAGCCATTGTATCCCATGGACATAATTTTGTTGTCATTGCTCACAATACAAGCCCCCACCTGCGTGTTTGGATCCTTGGACCTCAATCCCGATAAGTGCGCCACCCCCATAAAATATTCATCCCAGCTGATGTAATCTTCCCGTTTCCCCATTAGGCATCCACCTGTATCCTTTCCTGTCCTCCGCTTTTCTCGGTTGTGTTTCTATTCTCAAATCTTTTCCAACTGATTCACTCTTCTCTGATGCTTTTCTTCCCCGGAAAAAGGTGTTTTCAAAAATGTCTCCACAATGTCCAGCGCCAGATTCGGCCCCAGCATGCCCCCACCCAGCGCCAGCACATTGGCGTCATTGTGAAGCCTTGTCATCCTGGCGGACAGGGTATCGGCACAGAGCGCACACCTGATTCCCGGAACCTTATTTGCCGCAATGCTGATTCCTATGCCCGTGGTACAGATGACAATTCCCTTCTCACAGGTGCCCTCTGCCACCGCCTTTGCCACTGCATGTCCATAGACGGGATAGTCCACAGATGCCTTGCTGTCGCAGCCCATGTCGCAGTACTCAATCTTTTGCTCCTTGAGATACTCAATCACCTTCACCTTTAAGTCATAACCGCCATGATCACTACCGATTGCTATCATATTCATTTCCTCCTGGATAAAATAATATTATTGGATAACTATTGCGAATGGACTCTGCATAGTTACATTATTTGTTATGCCCATCCCGGGTCAGCCTGACTACCCGGTGACCGGCAGCCTTCAACAGCCGGTTCATGATAGCCTGTCCCAATCCCGCTGAGGCAAAGCTTTCTGAATAAATTTTTGTGACATCCTCGTCATCAAATTCTCTGAGAACGGTAAACAAGTGCCTGGCAATACTTTCTTCCTCTGCTCTGCTGCCCAAGCATTTCACCACGTCCGCGTTGTAACCGCTAATCCTTTCGTCGGTTCCGATGACGCCTGTCTTCTCCCCGGCAGCCTTATCGGCCGCAGTGCAGGAATTGATATATTCCGCCACCCTTTCCGGTGGGCCCTCTACAATGGTAAGCTCCCCCCTGGGAGCATAATGCCTGTACTTCATCCCCGGAGCTTTGGGTGCCTGCCCGGAATCCTGCTTCAGAATTGTGACATCCGTGTCAACATCCCCCAGAACCCGCTCCAGCATGTCCTTTGTCACATATCCCGGGCGTAAAATCTGAGGCGGTGTAACCGTGACATCGACAATGGTGGACTCCAGACCGATGCAGGCCTCACCTCCGTCCAGAATCATGTCAATTCTTCCCCTCATGTCCTCTTCCACATATTTTGCCTTGGTGGGACTGGGGCGGCCTGAAAGGTTGGCACTGGGTGCCGCCACATACCCTCCGCTGTACTCTATCAGCTTCTGTGCCGTCGGGTCCGAAGGAAAACGTACTGCCACGGTGTCCAGCCCGCCGGTAGTCTCTCTGGGAACCCTGTCTGATTTTTTCAAAATCATGGTAAGCGGTCCCGGCCAGAATGCCCCGGCAAGTCTGACTGCCTCCTCAGGAAACTCACTCACAATCTCCCCTATATCCTCCAGACGGCAGATATGCACAATCAGCGGATTATCGCTGGGTCTGCCCTTGGCTGCATATATCTTTCTGGAAGACTCTCTGTTGAGGGCGTCACCTCCCAGGCCATATACCGTCTCGGTAGGAAATGCCACCAGACCGCCCCGCCGGATAATCTCCCCGGCTCTGTGCAGGGCTTCCTCCTCCTTAGGAGTAAAGCCCTCCGTGCTTCCTTTGATTTTTACCGTAACTGTTTCCATGGTAACCAACACTTTCTCAAATCCTGATGTTTTCAAAAGTATATCACATTTCCTCCAAAAATAAAAGCCTTACTGCCTTATACCTTTTTTTCAGGATTTTCCTTTTCCCACTATGTATCTGTACCGGACAGATACTGCAGGATTCCCATGCATACCGCCCATGCAATTCTGTCCTGATAATCTGCGGAACCGAGCTTCTCAGCCTCGGCACTGTTGGACAGGAATCCACACTCCACAATCACAATGGGCAGGCCTGTTTTCTTAAGAAGATAATAACTGCTGTTTTCCTTCACCTGCCTCTTGTTTCCCGGGTCCACCCTTTGTACCAGACTTTTCTGTATGTTCTCTGCAAGCTTCTGTCCCGCACTGCTGCCTGTATAGTAAAAGACCTGAGCTCCATGAATACTTTCCTCCGGATAACTGTTCTGATGAATACTTACCGTTACACTGGGTGCTGTCTCATCAATCAGCGCAATCCGCCTTTTCATATCCTGCACCTTCTTATTGTCCGCTCCGGCATCATACAGGCCCTCATCACTCTCCCTTGTCATCACAACCCTCACATCATTTGCCTCCAGGTATTCCTTCACCCGTTCCGTAATCTGCAGATTAATGTCCTTCTCCTTCGCCCCATTGATTCCGATTTTTCCGGGGTCAATACCTCCATGACCAGGATCCAGCACAATGCACACCTCAGAAGCCCTTCCTTCGGTTCCTGCTCCGGCGGCAGACAAGGCAGTCCTTTTACCCGCATAAGCCAAAGACAACAAAAACAGCAGGCTCACCACCACAGAAAGCAGTTTTTTATTCCAGTTACTCATATTTCTCCAAGTCGCTTTTTTATATTTATATTCATTATTTTTTACTTTAAAACTTACCAGGCTATTGCATTACCGCCAATTATAGACTAATATATAAGCATGAACAGATTAAAGAAAATATTATCCCTGGTTCTGGGCATGATGGCCGCGGTCTGTCTGCTTGCCGCTGTGGTTCTTATCCTGCGCCGGTACACAGATGACCTGCATTCCAAACAGGTTCTGGAAAGTCTGCGCCAGTCTGAGGATACCCCGTTGCAGATATCCTCTGCTGCCGGAGCATCCGATACTGCGGAACAGACTGTCGAAACCGAATCCGGAGACAACGCTTCAGAACCCTCCGGCGCATCGGTTCCTGTACCCGAGCCCACACCGGAACCCATTGAAAATCCCTATAAGGATGCCTTTCTGCGCAATGCCGACATGGCTGCATGGCTGCAGATTCCCGATACTCCCGTGGACTACCCTGTCATGTGGACCCCCCGGGATGAAGAATACTACCTTCAGCGGGGCTTTGACGGAAAAAGTGACCAGAATGGCTGCCTCATACTGGATACTGACAGTTGTGTCAGTCCCTTGACCACCAACCTGATTATTCACGGTCACAACATGAAATCCGGTGCCATGTTCGGAAGTCTGATGAACTATCAGGACACGGACTATTATCAAAATCATCGGGAGATACGCTTATACACCCCTGAATGCCTGCGCAACTACGAGGTGATAGCCGTCTTTTACTCTCAGGTATACAAAAAGTCTGATAATGTTTTCAAGTTTTACAAATTCTTTCAGGCAGATACCGAAGAGGAATTCGACTATTTTTACAGGAATATCAAGGAGCTCTCCATATATGACACCGGTGTCACAGCCGAGTTTGGCGACAATTTCCTCACCCTGTCCACCTGCGCTTACCATGTTAAAAACGGACGGTTTGTGGTTGTGGCAAAAGAAGTGGAAACCGGTGACACTTACTATCCTATCGAGAAATAAATTGTGCTTTATAAATAAATCAACCTTAAGGAGGTCTAGACATGAAAAAGAAACTGAAAGCACTGGTATTGACAATTGCTGCGATTGTTCTTTGCGCATTCCTGCCCGAGAGCAGCACCCTTTCTGTCAAGGCAGCTGCAGAGAGCTATTCCGTAGAGTATATCGGCGGCGCATACAACGCATGGCGTTATCAGCCCGGAAATGTTTTCGACGCTGCCAAGGGACACGGCCCGCTGGGTGAGCTTCTGCTCAAGCTGAAGGACGGAGATACCGTAATTGTCTACCAAGGCGATACCGAACCCATAACCAATCTGGATTTGGGTTCCGTCAAGCTAAACAACCTGACCGTTCATCAGGGTGTAACCGCCGTCGTATTTACCGGTGGCATCACGGAATGCTATGTTCTTGCAGGTGCTTATGCCGCAATCAACGGGGATGTTACCACTGCCCATATCTACGGTCCCACCACCTGTACCTTCAACAACAATGTGCTTGATATGTATCTGCACATGGCAGACACGCCAAACTCCAACATTTCCTGTAATGGTACGGTGGGCTACTTCAACGCAAGCTATGCCTCTACCGGCAGTTACTGGGCTGCTTTCTATGATATTGCCGCCGGACAGTATATCATCAAGGATGGTAAGTACAATGTTCCTTCCTGGGCTTACGGCTCCGGTCCTTCCGAGGCTTATCTCAAAGCAAAAAATGAAGCTGCTGCAACCCCCGGAACTCCGGGCACAACTACTCCCGGTTCAGATGACTATGATGATGTTCCCAAGACCGGCGACAGCAATAGCGTTATCTGGCTGCTGTGTGCATCCGCTTTGTTCTTTACGGGAAGCCTGCTCCTCAAGAGAAAGGGAAACAGCTGATACAGCACATTTCTTTCATAAATGGCACAGAGCTGTAAAAACATTCTAAAAAAACAAAGTCCCTGCCGAGCAAGTCACGGCAGGGACTTTTTGTGCAGCTTAGCGACAAAGCCATAAACAAGTCAGACAATTTTCAGGCTGTGAACCATTGACACCGGCATCTTTTATCTCCCTATACCCTTACATCCTGTCTGCGTATCAGAAGCCAGGAACCGGCAAGCGCTGCTATGCCTATAAGAATCATGACCACCGGTCCCAGAATGTGATATGGCAGATCCACATCCCGAAGGAATGCGATGAAGGGCTTCAGCACCCTGGGAATCCGTGACATGAGCAGAATAATTACAAAGTACAGAACCGCATAAAAAATCATCGCTCTTTTCTGATACTTTAAAGTAACGGCTCCGACAAGGAATATCATTCCCAATAAAAGAATTACAAGGGGAAGAAGTATCTTCCAGGAGAAGAATCCCGACATATCCAATTCATTTTGGTAATCCGGATATTTGACCCGCAATTTCAGACACTCCAGCCTGCCGCCGATTCCCAGCACAACAACTGTCAGAAAAATACGGATACTCTGATTGGTCAGTTCATTCCGAAAGAATTCTCTTCGGGATGCTCCCATTGCCACCACCATATCAAACCTTGCAGTGAACAGTTGAAATGATGTAAAAAAGAGAATCATAACCATGGTCATAATACCCAGAAAAGAGCCAAGGGGAAAGGTGGTGATCTCCTCTCCCTTTGCTATGGCATCTTCCAGATTGACCTTTATTACAATATCATGCAAAATCGACCCCGTCAGCAGGACGGCACATGTGCCAAGCACCAGATAAAGCGCATCCTTTAGCTGAAAGCTTTTTTTCAATAGGCGCATATTCTTTCCCTCCTCACAGTTTCACATCCAGTTTACTGACATATTTCCCCAATATGAAATAACCGCCGAGGAAAATCATTACGGCAATCACCGTAAGAACCGGAGATTGCAAAAATTCCAGGGATATCTTGACATCTCCGGACACGGTAAGAGAAGTATATACTCCAATGCCGACACAACAGATAATGATGGCTATATTGTAGGCCCACTTTCCGAATCTATCTACCACTACCCCCATAATTGCCCCGATTCCGGAACCGATGAATAACAGGGAGGCATTTCGAATCAGATTACCTGCCGGAGTTCCGCTCTCATTTCCCCTTTGAATCAAACCTATCACCAAAATACCGGCTATAAGAATTGCCGACAGCACCAGATTCATAACTGCATTTCCATAAACTGCATGCCTTCTGGTGCAGCCCATACTAAGCTGCGTTTTTAGTCCATTGGTGGTGTAAAGAGCTCCTTGAAACAGAATCAGAGTGACTCCGTAGATAATAAATAAATTGCCGTTTGCATACATTCCGGAGAAATCTATATTTGCCCCCAGTTCCATTAACCGGAACCAGCCTGACATGACCATGCAGACTAAAATACCAAAGAATCCGGTTTTACATCCCATATAAACAGCATCTTTAACCGCCCGATGAAATCCTTTCATATCCTCTTCCTCCTAATTCTCGGAATCTCTTCCGCAGAGTGCTACAAACAAATTCTGAAGGCTTATGGGCTGCACAGATATCTCCCCGGCTTTTTTTATGGATTCTCCTTCTCTCAAAAGAACCGTGACGCCCTTGCTTCTGCCCATTTTTTCCACATGATGAACCTCCAGTCCCATGGTTGCCCGGTCCACCTCTTCCTCCAGTCCGGTGATATGCAGGGCACGGTCCAAAAGATTCTGCGTGTTCTCCTTAAGGAATATCTTTCCATCCTTCATAAAAATAACTTCTTCAAATAAATCCGCTGCCTCCTCGATAATATGTGTTGAGATGATAAAGGTTCTGCCGCTTTGGGCATGCTCCTCTATCAATTCCTTATAAAAATCCTCTCTTGCAACCACATCCAGACCTGCCACCGGCTCATCCAAAATGGTAATGTCGGCCTTGCTGGCAAGGCCGATGGTGATGGTAACCATGGAAAGCATTCCTTTTGAAAGCTTGCAGACCGGCTGTTTGGTATTGATACCAAACTTTTTCATCAGCTCATCCGCATAGGCCTGATCCCAATTGGGATAATACAAGGAAGCAAGGCGAAAATATTCTTTAATTTTCTGAGTGTTTGGTCCAAAGGTGGTAATGGTATTCAATTCCCTGGAAAAGCAGAGATGGTCCAGAGCATCCCGATTCTCCCAGACGGGCTGCCCGTCATAGGTAACCGTTCCTTCATCCGAAGAGGCCTGGGCAGTCAACACCGAAAGAAGCGTAGTCTTTCCTACACCGTTTCTTCCAATCAGACCATATATTTTGCCGGGTTCAATAGTAAGCTCAATCCCCTTTAACACCTGCTTTGTACCAAAACTTTTCGTAATTCCTTTACATTCCAGATTTGCCATAGTTTTATCCTCTCCCTTCCTGATTACCCTCTGCGAATCATATCCATCAATTCTTCCTTTGTAATGCCAAGTCTTGCAGCCTCCTCAATCAGAGTCTTGATGTAATTGTCAAAAAAGGCATTCTTTCTACTTTCCAAAATTTTCTCCTTTGCTCCGGTACTTACAAACATACCAATTCCTCTCTTTTTATACAAAATTCCACTGTCCACTAAAATATTAATGCCCTTTGCCGCCGTGGCCGGATTAATCATATACATCTTTGCAAGTTCATTGGTACTTGGTACTCTTTCTTCTTCCATGAGAATCCCTCGCAAGATGTCCGTTTCAATCATTTCACTAATCTGTAGATAAATTGATTTCTCTTCCGAAAAGAATTCCTGCAATTTCTGTTTTCTCCTTTCTGTTTTATTCTTGTTACTTGGTTCATTACTTATGTAACTAACCATATCACCAATAGTCTGTTTCGTCAACAGTTTTTTCATTTATACAACAAACGCTGAAGTCTCACGACCTCAGCGTTTGTCTTTTAGGGGAGTTTTCTTTACACTCCTTGGATTCTTCATGGGCGTTTTTACAGCCCGGTTGTTATTATTTATCGCAACTGCTCTCCCTGTCTTACCTGGTCTTTGCATATGCCGCAAGCAGCTGCCAGATTTCCGGTGTTCCATAGCCCAGTCTCCATGCCGCAACACCGCCAATGCCCTTGGTGGTCATCACATTCAGCTTAACCTTCAGGGACTCCAGATCTTCCAGCCAGATTTGGTAGGTTACCTCTCCATCCTTCCACTCAAGGTAATTCTGGCAGGTAGTCTCATCCCATACCACCTCTTCACTTCTGCCCGTGCTTTCAATATATTTACTCAGATTGTTCAGTGTGATAGCCTCGTCTGTCACTTTCGTCCCTTCCGTCTTCCACACTCTCGTGTACAACGGAACCGCATTGATGATTTTCTCTGCCGGCATCTGCTCCAGCAGTCTGTCCAGGCCTCCCGAAACATAACCGATACTTGCAACACTTCCCGCCTCGCCGCAGCCTCCCCAATGCTCATCATACCCCATCATGATGACATAATCCGTAACCTTTCCCTGAACGTCGAACCTTAAGGTATTGTTAGAATTCAGAGGTACATAATTATCCACGGAAAGGGTCAGGCCCTCGCTTCTGCAAAGCACAGACAGTTCTCTCAAGAACTGATTAAAATGCCCCCTGGTTTCTGCTGTCAGTTTTTCAAAATCAAGATTGATTCCATCCAAACCCAGTTCCTTCGCCGTGGCAACGATGTTCTCTGCCAGTGCCCTGCGTTTGGTTGTGTGTGAAAAAATCTCATAGGTATCCACAAAGGGCACACCATTGTTCAGACAATAATTAAAGTCATCCCATACTCCCCATACCTTCAGACCGTACTTATGGGCTTTCTCCACATATCCGGCAGAGGCAAAGGACTCAAACGTCCCTTCAGCATCCTTCAGGCTAAACCAGGTCGGCGCAATCACATTGATTCCTTTTCCCTCCGCCACCACTGTATCCAGGGTATCGTTGCCGCCTGTGCTGTAGATTGCATGCCAGCCAAGATTTACCTTGCCCTCCAGTCTGACCGTAGTGTATTCCTCCGGCTTCCAGTCCGTAACCGGAGTTTCCACCTCCGTGTTCATGTTGGTCAACCTTTTATTCTCTATATAGCCGATCATCGAATCTGCCGTTTTTACCTTGCTCCACGTCTCCATCTGTTCCAGCACTTCAACCGTGTCGCCCACTTTCATGTCCTTCAGAATCGGGCTCTTGATTCCCCCCTGTACCCGAAGCTGTGTGTCCTTTGCTATATCAAAAGTCTTCTTTACTCCCCACTCCGTATAGACCTGCATATGCCTGTCATATTTTTCATAAGAGAAATTGGCAAAGAGCTTCACAAAATCCGCAGCCAGATAGAGCTTGTCATTTTTCATAACGCAGATTTCAAACTCCGTGTCATGGGCCCCCTCCCGGTCACTGTATACCTTTTCACCAATCATTACCTGTACCGTGTCCACGGCTGATGTATATAATAGCATCTGTTCATTGAAATCTGTATAAAAACCGTCATTAAAATATTTCTGAACGGTGTCAAAATCAAAATAAACCCTGCCGTTAATTACCAGGGCCAGCTCCTCAACCAACTCATCCTGCAGCACAATGGCCAGCATGCCATCCGCACCGTCCACGGATGCATTTTCCACTCCGTAGTACTCATCCAAATCTGCATACTCCTTGCCATAGCTGTATTTGTCCAATATTTTCTTACCGAAAGCCGCCGCTCCGATAATGAGAATCAGAAGAATTGCAATAATCACCGGTATCACTTTTTTCATTTTATGTCAAAGTCCCTTCTTTATGGTAAGTGTGTGTAACCGACTGCGAAATATGTCGCAGCCAGTTACATTGTACCACACTCGTTTCATGAAGTCATTACCATTTTTTTTGACTGTTGCCATCAGCAAGAGAGGCAATCCGTTATCTTCCGGCAACAGTCGGCTGCCTTAACAAAGCAGCAACCGGTCAGTGATAGTTTACCTTGTCAAAGCGCACCTGTTCAATCTTTCCGGCGCTTCCGAACACGTAATCTGCCATATAGGGGCTGTCTTCGCATACAGCCTTGGCCGCCGCCTCCCCCGGGAGGGCAGTCCTTCCGTCTACGAAAAGCTCAACCCCGCAGTTTCGCATCTGTTCCAGCAGTGACTGCATATTTATCCGCGCCACCGCCAGTTCAGCAAATGCTCTTCTTTTGTTTTTCATTCAAGAATTTTACCTCCTCTTCCGACCAAAAGGAATGTGATGAATTGTAAATGCCTCCGACTGTACTTTTCATAATGCAAATAATTAATAAAAATTGATTTCTGTTGAATTATTTTGAAATAATGTGAAAAGACTAGTTGAAAAATATGAAGGTGCAGGCGCAGCTATGTACGCGTCAGCACTTGTAAGACATCCTGTAGAATATATGTCAGAATTCAAATACTCTCCATATAATATAATAGGATGAAGCGGGTGAATAACCCATAATAAAAGCAGTCGAATCTAAGAATATTTCCTCCTTCCCCGTACAGAATGTCGGGGCACCTACAAGATGATTATATATTATCATTTAATATAATGCAACATAAATATTCAAATTATTAAAAATAATT
>JBJENR010000136.1:0-39376 GCA_051880315.1 Acetatifactor sp. | reverse complement strand
ATCAAGGTATTAAAGGATTTTAGAACAATAAAAAAGGGTAGTTTTTGACACTACCTCTGATTGAGAGGAGGAAAGCGATATGTGGATTGCTTTTGCATTTGCATCGGCTTTTTTTGCAGGGGTTACCTCCATTCTGGCGAAGTGCGGCATCAAAAAGACAGACTCCAATGTGGCCACAGCTCTTCGGACAGTGGTGGTTCTCGTTTTTTCCTGGCTGATGGTGTTCCTTGTGGGCTCTCAGAGCGGGATTGGACAGGTGGATGCCAAAACCTGGCTTTTTCTGATCCTGTCCGGCCTTGCCACCGGCGCCTCCTGGCTCTGTTATTTTAAAGCATTGCAGCTGGGGGATGTGAACAAGGTGGTGCCCATTGACAAATCCAGTATTATTCTGACCATATTGCTGGCATTTCTCTTCCTGCATGAAAAAATCAGCTGGGCTAAGCTGATAGCGGTGGCATTGATTGGGCTGGGAACCTTTCTGATGATTGAGAAGAAGGAGAGTCCGGGAAAGTTCCAGAAGGAAAACAGGAGCTGGATGATTTATGCATTGGGGTCCGCAGTGTTCGCTGCGTTGACCTCTATATTGGGCAAGGTGGGAATTCAGGGTGTGGAGTCCAATCTGGGGACTGCCATCCGAACCGGTGTGGTCCTTGTGATGGCGTGGATTGTGGTTTTGGTCACCGGGAAACAGCATACTGTCAGGGAGGTCAGCAGGAAGGAACTTGGGTTTATCTGTTTGTCGGGAGTTGCCACCGGCGCCTCCTGGCTCTGCTACTACAAGGCGTTGCAGGATGGCCCCGCCAGTGTGGTGGTGCCCATTGACAAGCTGAGCATTCTGGTTACCGTAGCATTTTCTTATGTGGTTTTTAAGGAGAAGCTTACCGGCAAAGCGGCAGCAGGTCTGGGACTGATTGTGGCAGGAACCCTTGCTATGCTGCTTCCAATCGGCTGAAGGGATGGATGAGCAAAAGGAAAGAACCGATGTACATAAACAGATGATGAAAAAGGGACAAGAAGGAATTGTCCGGATATGCAAAAGAGGGGGAAATGATGATGGAGGAAATGAAAGAGACGAACACCCGGGAACGTGAGCATGATATGCAGACAACGATTATGCTGTTTCTGATGGTTTTTGTTGTGGGAGGCATAATCGGTTTTCTGTATGAAGAGCTTTTTTATCGAATTGACCTGGGATACTTTACCAAGCGCGGCACCACCTTTGGTCCATGGATACCAATTTATGGCTTTGGAGCTGTGTTGATTATACTTACTACCAGTCGCATAAAGAAGTATCCTGCTGTTTTGTTTGGAGTGTCCGTACTGGTTACAGGACTGCTGGAGTTTTTCACGGGACTGGTGTTGTTTAGAGTATTTCATGTAAGGCTGTGGGATTATAATGTGGAAATATGGAACTGGCTGAATATCGGAGGATATGTCTGTCTGCGCTCCGTCATGTGCTTCGGAGTGGCGGCTCTGGCACTTCAATATCTCCTGCACCCATTGCTGGCTGCCTTTGCAGAAAGGTGTGAAAGGAAGAGATTGATGTGTGTTGCAGGGATTCCGGCCATAGTGTTTGGGGTTGATATTTTAGTCAGTCTGATAGTGCGTGCGGTTTCGTGAATTCTTGAGGGGCCCGAATTTAGAAGAGGTCTTGATAAAAAAAGGTTTGAAAATTGATAATTATACATAAATATGCATTTTGATGCATAAATATTGCATAAAAATAAAAATTGCTATGGACATTTATTCAAAAAGTGATATAGTTATAGGAGATAAGTGGATAGATATTCGGTAAAAACAACGCATTTATAGTGCAGAAATGAGGATTCATATGATTAAAGTCGGAATAATCGGCGCAACGGGTTATGCCGGAGGTGAGCTTGTAAGGATTCTGATGAATCACAGAGATGTTAAGATTATGTGGTACGGCTCCAAAAGCTACATTGACAAAAAGTACAGTGAAGTATATCAGAATATGTTCCAAATTGTGGAGGATATCTGTAAGGATGATAATCTGGAGGAACTGGCGGACCAGGTGGATGTCATTTTCACTGCCACACCCCAGGGATTTCTTGCAGGGCTTCTGAATGAAAGAATACTGTCTAAGGTAAAGATTGTCGATTTGTCTGCAGATTATCGTATCAAGGACGTGGCTGTCTATGAGAAGTGGTACGGAATCGAGCACAAGTCCCCTCAGTTTATCGAAGAGGCAGTGTACGGACTTTGTGAGATTAACAGAGATAAGGTATCCGAGAAGACCAGACTGATTGCAAACCCGGGCTGTTATACCACCTGTTCTATTCTGACTGCCTATCCTCTGGTAAAGGAAGGCTTAATAGATGTGGACACTCTGATTGTGGATGCAAAATCGGGAACCTCAGGTGCAGGCAGAGGAGCGAAGGTGGCAAATCTGTTCTGTGAGGTTAACGAGAATATGAAAGCCTATGGCGTGGCAAGTCACCGTCATACTCCGGAGATTGAGGAGCAATTGGGCTATGCGGGCAATTGCAATGTGACCATTAACTTCACTCCGCATCTTGTACCTATGAACCGTGGTATCCTTGCCACGGAATATGCGAAGCTGAAGCCCAAGGCGGACGGCACACTGCCTTCCTACGAGGAGATTAAGGCAGTTTACGATAAGTATTATGCAAAGGAAAAATTTGTCCGTGTGCTGGAGAAGGGCGTATGTCCCGAGACGAAGTGGGTGGAAGGCAGCAACTATGTGGATATCAACTTTGTCATCGACGAGAGAACCGGACGTATTATCATGATGGGGGCTCTGGATAATCTGGTGAAGGGAGCTGCAGGTCAGGCGGTACAGAATATGAACCTGCTCTTTGGACTTCCGGAGAGCGAGGGGCTGGAGCTGGTGCCCTGCTTCCCGTAAGTCTGCCAACCAAACATTGCGAATGTTCAACGCAATGTTTCTCGGAGCGAAGCTCGGTTGGCTTAACGCACCAGAGATATCAATATACAGACAAGGAATAAGAGTATGGATAAGAAGTATACCATCAGAACCATGACCATAGAGGATTATCAGGGACTCCATGACCTGTGGATGACCATTCACGGCTTCGGCATCCGCAGCATTGACGATTCCGAGGAAGGGGTGGGGCGTTTTCTCAAGAGAAATCCCTGTACCAGTGTGGTTGCCGAAGCGGAGGATGGTTCCATTGTAGGCGGAATTCTCTGTGGGCATGACGGCAGAAGAGGCTGCCTGTATCATGTCTGCGTGAGAGAAGACTACAGGCGTCTTGGCATCGGAAAGGCCATGGTTGTCTATTGCATGAATGCATTAAAGGCAGAGGATATCAACAAGGTAAGCCTGATTGCATTTACCGTAAATGACATCGGAAATGCCTTCTGGAACTGCATTGGCTGGACCAGAAGAGAGGATTTGAATTATTACGACTTTACATTGAATGAGGCAAATATCACAGCATTTAACAAATAAGCTTTAGATAAACGGATAAAGGAGAACGGATATGAAACAGATAGAAGGCGGTGTAACCGCAGCGAAGGGTTTTGAGGCAGCAGGCGTGGAAGCCGGTGTGAAGTATCAGAACCGCAGGGATATGGCAATGGTCTATAGTACCGCACCCTGCAGGGTGGCAGGAGCTTTCACCACAAATGTGGTAAAGGCAGCACCGGTACTTTGGGACAAAAACATCGCGGATAATGCACCCTTTGTCCAGGCGGTGGTGGTGAATTCCGGTATCGCCAATGCCTGTACCGGCAAACAGGGAATGGATGCATGCCGTGCAGAGGCAGAAGCTGCCGGAAAGCTGCTGGGAATTCCGGCGGAGGCAGTACTGATTGGCTCTACCGGTGTCATCGGTATGCAGATGCCGGTGGAACGGCTGACAGCCGGTATTGAGAAACTGGTGGCAGCAAAACGCCCCGGTGCAGAGGCAGGACTTGAGGCAGCCAAGGCAATTATGACCACTGATACCATACCCAAGCAGGTTGCGGTGGAGCTTACCCTTGGGGGAAGGAAAGCTGTGATTGGAGCAATGTGTAAGGGCTCCGGCATGATACATCCCAATATGTGTACCATGCTTGCCTATGTGACGACGGATGTGAGTATTTCAAAGGAAATGCTGCGGAAGGCGGTGAGCCGTACCGTAGTGGATTCCTTCAACATGATTAGTGTGGACGGAGATACCTCCACCAATGACACCATGCTTGTGCTGGCCAACGGTCTGGCAGAGAATGAGGAAATTGTCAGTGAAAACGAGGACTTTGCAGTCTTCTGTGAGGCCTTGGATTTTGTGACGAAGTATCTGGCGAAAAAGATGGCCGGAGACGGAGAAGGAGCTACCGCACTCTTTGAGACCAAGGTACTGCACGCAGATACAAAGGAGAATGCAAGAATCCTTGCCAAGTCCGTGATTTGTTCTTCCTTGAGCAAGGCAGCAATCTTTGGGCATGACTGTAATTTCGGACGTTTTCTGTGTGCACTGGGTTATTCAGGTGTACAGTTTGACCCTGACAAGGTTGAACTGTTTTTCGAAGGCGGCGGCAGGAAAATCCAGGTATACGGGAACGGTGCTCCCTGTGAATACAGTGAGGAGGAAGCCACACAGCTTCTGGCTGCTCCTGAGGTTACGGTTTACGCAGATATGCACATGGGAGAGGAAGAGGCTACCGCCTGGGGCTGTGACCTGAGCTATGACTATGTGAAGATTAACGCAGATTACAGAAGCTGATGGGAAAGGGATAAAGAAAATGGAAAAGGATATGGAACAGGTTCTTCAGAAGGCGGAGGTCCTCATCGAGGCACTTCCCTACATACAGCGTTTTAATCGTAAGATTATTGTGGTTAAGTACGGCGGAAGCGCCATGAGCAATGAAGAGCTGCAGAAGAATGTCATCAAGGATGTCACCCTCTTAAAGCTGGTAGGCTTCAAGCCTATCATCGTGCATGGCGGTGGCAAGGAAATCAGCCGCTGGGTTGGAAAAGTAGGCAAGGAAGCGAAGTTTGTCAACGGTCTTCGTGTTACCGATGAGGAAACCATGGAGATTGCGGAGATGGTTTTAAACAAGGTAAACAAGAGTCTTGTGACCATGGTACAGGAGCTGGGCGTCAAGGCGGTCGGCATCAGCGGCAAGGACGGAGGTCTGCTTCAGGTAGAGAAAAAGTACTCTAACGGTGAGGATATCGGCTTTGTGGGAGAAATCACAGGCGTAAATCCCAAAGTGCTGTATGACCTTCTGGAGAAGGATTTCCTGCCTATCGTGGCACCTATCGGTCTGGATGAGAATTTTAACACTTATAATATCAATGCAGATGATGCAGCCTGTGCCATTGCAAAGGCTGTGAATGCAGAAAAACTGGCATTCCTGACAGATATTGAGGGACTGTACAAGGATATCAATGACAAGTCCAGCTTTATTCCCAGACTGACCGCAGATGAGGCAGATGAACTGATCAATGGCGGATATATCGGAGGAGGCATGCTGCCCAAGCTGTCCAATTGTACCTCAGCCATCAAGAACGGCGTAAACAGAGTACATATTCTGGATGGAAGAATTCCACATTGTCTGCTGCTGGAAATTTTTACCAGAAATGGTATCGGAACTGCCATTGTCAAGGATGAGGAAGAAATTGACAGTTAAGTTGGAAAGGATTATGTGAAACAGGATGAACATGCAGGAATACATTGCAGAGGCTGAGAGCGCTCTGCTTCACACCTATAACCGTTATCAGATTGTGCTGGACCGAGGAGACGGTGTATATCTTTATGATTTGGAGGGCAAGAAGTATCTTGACTTTGTGGCAGGTATCGCTGTGTTTGCCCTGGGGTACAATAACAAAGAATACAATGACGCCCTGAAGGCCCAGATTGATAAGCTGATTCATACTTCAAACTATTATTATAATGTGCCGGCCATCGAGGCTGCAAAAAAGATGATAAAAATCTCCGGCATGGACAGGGTCTTCTTTACCAACTCGGGAGCAGAGGCCATTGAGGGCGCTATCAAAGCGGCGCGCAAATATGCTTATCTGAAGGACGGCTCCACAGACCACGAAATCATTGCCATGAATCATTCCTTTCACGGAAGAACCATGGGAGCACTGGCTGTCACCGGCAATCCCAAGTATCGTGAGGCATTTGAGCCTCTGATTGGCAACATCAGATTTGCCAATCTAAATGATATTGAGAGCGTCAGGGACCAGGTTACGGATAAAACCTGTGCAATCCTTATGGAAACTGTGCAGGGAGAAGGCGGACTGATACCTGCGACGGAAGAGTTTCTGAAAGCAGTCAGAGCACTCTGTGACGAGAAGGGCATCCTGTTAATCCTGGATGAGATACAGTGCGGTATGGGACGTACCGGCTATATGTATGCATGGCAGAAGTACGGCGTGAAGCCGGATATTATGACCAGCGCAAAGGCGCTGGGCTGTGGCGTACCGGTAGGTGCCTTCCTGATGACCGAGGAGGTTGGCAGAAATTCCCTTACGGCCGGGGACCACGGAACTACCTATGGCGGCAATCCCCTAGCCTGCGCAGCGGTGGAAAAAGTACTTGATTTATTCGAAAGTAAACATATAATAGATAATGTGAGAGAGGTGGCTCCCTATCTGGAGGCCCGTCTTGAGGAACTGAAGGAAAAGCACAGCTGCATTACTGAGCGCAGGGGAACCGGACTGATGCAGGGATTGAAATTTGACCGCCCCGTGAATGAGATTATCAATCGTGCATTGGAAAAGGGACTTATTCTGATAAATGCTGGAACGGATATCATTCGTTTCGTGCCGCCTCTGGTGATTCAGAAAGAGCATGTGGATGACATGATAGCAATATTGGAAAGCTGTATTGATAATTAAAGGTGTAAAATATGCGTTTAAAAAACAGACTTCTTGCCGTGGCAACCGTACTTGCCATGACAGCAGCCGTCATATACGGAAGTACCAGGGAAATGAGGCAGGAGACGGAGGAAACTTCGAAGCTCACCTGGTTTGACCGGGAGGACACCATATATTTCTGGTATACTGATGAGACAATGACAAACTATGTGAACAGCGCCGCAGTATCCTTTGGTGAGAGGGAAGGGGTTCATGTAATTCCCGTTCTTGCATCCGGCAGCGAATATCTGGAGTCATTGAATCAGGCTTCCCTTAGGGATGAGCAGATGCCGGATGTGTATGTTATCAGCCATGATAATCTGGAAAAAGCATACCTGGCAGGTCTGGCAGAGGAAATAAACGATGTGGAAAATGTGTGCAATGAGAGTCATTTTCCGGTAGCGGCACTGTATTCCGTGGAATATCAGGGGAAAAAGGTGGCATATCCCCTTTCCTTCCAAACCAGCGTACTTGTGTATAATGAGACCTATCTGAGAGAATGGGCGGTACAGACAGCAAGGAAGGAATTGCTGGGAATCAATAGCGATGGCGAGGCATCGGAGGATATACCGGAAGATGCCGTGTTTGACGAAGCAGAGCTTGCCGCAAAGACGGAGGAAGTGTTCAAAAGAGCGGTTCCTGCCACATTGTCGGACATTCTTCTGATTGCAGACAATTTTGACGCTCCTAACGGAGTGGAAGGTATTATGAAGTGGGATGTTTCGGATATTTTTTACAATTACTGGATTGTGGGGAATTACATTGATGTCGGAGGAGAAGCCGGCGACAAAGTGGAAGAAATATCCATCTACAATCAGGAAACGGTGGAATGCCTGAAGGCTTATCAGGCATTGAATCAGTTCTTTTCCATAGAAGCCGACAAGATTGATTATGAATCAGTCATTCAGGATTTTGTGGACGGAAAGACGGTATTTACCATAGCAACCACCGATATTGTAGCGAGATTGGAAAAGGCGAGGTCAGAGGGTACGTTTATTTTTGACTATGGTATCGCCATGATGCCTGCGGTGAGCGACAAGCTGGAAAGCCGTTCCATGTCTGTGACCAATGCGGTTGCGGTCAACGGTTATTCAAAGCATAAGGAACTGGCCAACAGGTTTGCGGCATATCTGGTAAATGACTGTGCCGAATCCTTCTACGAAAAGACCGGGAAGGTATCAGCCAACCTGGCTGCTGAATCAGACAACGGAGCAATTCAGATTTTTAAAATGGAATATGCAGAGAGCATTCCTCTGCCGAAAATGATGGCAACAGGTAACTACTGGCTGCTTCTGGAGAGACTGTTTGCCAAGGTGTGGAATGGTGAAGATATCACGGAGTATGTACAGGAACTGGACAGTCTGATTTCTGCCCAGACCAAAGCACTATAATATAATTTCGCATAAAAAAACCAATCACAGGATATCCTTATTTTGACGGAAGGAGATTTTCTATGATTGGTTTTTTGATTGCGCTGCTATCCGGTGCACTGATGAGCATACAGGGGGTATTTAATACTCAGGTTACCAAGGCGTCCTCTATATGGGCGGCAAGTGCTTTTGTACAATTGACTGCATTGATGGTTTGCCTGGGGGCATGGCTGTTTACAGACAGGAGCAATCTGATGCAGGTGTTTCAGGTACAGCCTAAGTATATGCTTCTTGGCGGGGCTATCGGGGCATTTATTACCTATACTGTGATTAAGAGCATGGATAGCCTGGGACCGGCAAAGGCTGTGATGCTGATTGTGGTGGCACAGCTTCTGGTGGCCTATATCATTGAGCTGCTGGGATGGTTCGGAGTGGAGAAGCAGCCATGGGAATGGAGAAAGGCCGTGGGTATGGCCATAGCGATTGTAGGAATCGTTATTTTTAAGTGGAAATAGCTTGTCAAATTGTTACAATTCTATTATAATAAGAACAGTCAGCATAGAGAGGCAATCCCTGAAAGTGAGGGACTATGATGACAACAGGAAAGAGAATTAACTTTTGTGTTTTGGTAGTATGTATTTTGCTGACTGCCTGCGGGCAGACCGGGGGAAATGTGATTACTATTGGCGGGAGCGATGAAAATACGGTGCTGACCGGAGAAAGAGGGACAGCAGCCGGAGCAGCTCCCGGGGAAACCGGTGAAAAGGAAACGGTACAGGCGGCAGGCGTGTATGTGTATGTGTGCGGTTCAGTTAAAAATCCCGGAGTTTTTGTGCTGGCAGAGGGAAGCCGTGTGAGTGAGGCTCTGGAGGCAGCGGGGGGATATGCGGAGGATGCAGACAGGGAATTCGTAAATCTGGCTGCGAAGGTGACAGACGGACAGAAACTGTATTTTCCGGCATATGGAGAGGAACTGTCACCGTCAGAAGAAAGGGAAGACGACGGACTGGTCAATATTAATACAGCCTCTGTAGAGGAATTATGTAAACTGCCGGGCATCGGTGAGTCGAGGGCGGCGGATATTATCAGTTATCGTGAGAGTACGGGAGGCTTCAAGACCTGCGAGGACATCATGAAGGTTTCCGGTATCAAGACCAGCGTGTACAACAAGATTAAGGATAAAATAAAAGTGGATTGAGTAATTGAAAGGATAAGTGTACCATGGCAGGAAAAAGGGCGTTGATTGTAGATGATGAAAAACTGATTGTGAAAGGTATTCGTTTCAGCCTGGAACAGGACGATATGCAGGTGGACTGCGCATATGACGGGGAGGAAGCCCTGGAGTTTGCAAAGACCAACAGATATGATATTATCCTACTGGACGTTATGCTGCCAAAGCTGACAGGGTATGAGGTATGCCAGCAGATCAGAGAGTTTTCCAACGTCCCTATCATTATGCTCACTGCCAAAGGCGAGGATATGGACAAGATACTTGGGCTGGAATACGGTGCAGACGACTATATCACCAAGCCTTTTAATATTCTGGAGGTTAAGGCCCGCATTAAGGCAATTATGAGAAGAACGGAACCCAAGCATATTCCCGGTCAGACACAGACTGCTCCCAAGATGGTGGAGAGCGGCGAGATGAAGCTGGACTGTGAGGGCAGAAGGGCATACATAGCAGGCAAGGAAATCAGTCTCACCGCAAAGGAGTTTGAGGTTCTGGAGCTGCTTATGCTGAATCCCAACAGGGTGTACAGCCGTGAAAGTCTCCTTCAGCTGGTCTGGGGGGCAGATTATCCCGGTGATGCCCGCACTGTAGATGTCCATATCAGGAGACTGCGTGAAAAAATTGAGCAGAACCCCAGTGAACCCAAATATGTTCACACAAAGTGGGGTGTAGGTTATTATTTTCTGAACGAGTAAAGGAACAGGCTAAAGGTAGATCTATATGTGGACGAAATTTTGGGGAGGATTAAAATCTCTTTTTTCTATGCGCAGCCTTCAGGCCCGCATCTTTATTATCATACTGGTCATAGGCATAATCCCCGGTGTCCTTATGCGCTATGGCATATTGAACAACTATGAGGAAAGAGCTGTGGAACAGCGTATTGCAACTGTTCAGACACAGCTCACAATCGTGGGAAATCATCTTTTGAGCAACAATTATTTCCAAACACAAAATGCAGAAGAAGCGAATTACGGAACCTCCCCCGAGGTGATAAGGGCAGAGCTGGAAATGATATCGAATCTTTATGAAGGCCGTGTCATGGTTATTAATTCAGGGCTCAAGGTTATCACGGACACCTATGATCTCAGTAAGGGAAAGACGATTATTTCCGAGGAGGTCATTAAGTGTTTCCGGGGAGAAAGCAGTTCCCACTATGACCGCAGACACGGTTATATCGAAATGACCACTCCTATTGTAAATCACAATACCCAGGATAACTCGGATGTCATTGTAGGTGTGATACTTACCAGCATATCCAATGATTCCATCGTAGGTATCATTGAGGTACTGAATCGGAAGGCAATGATTATGGAGAACCTGATGCTGATAGGCATCATGGCTTTGGCCTTGGTTCTTTCCACCCTGCTGACCAAACCGTTTAACAGGATAACAGATGCAATCAATGAGGTAAAAGCCGGCTACAGCGATGACCTCATATCGGTTCCTGACTATGTGGAGACGGTACATATTGTAGATGCATTCAATCAGCTGCTAAAGCGTATGAGAACTCTGGATCAATCCCGTCAGGAGTTTGTGGCAAACGTGTCCCATGAATTGAAGACGCCTATGACCTCCATGAAAGTATTGGCAGATTCCCTGCTGGCCCAGGAAAATGCGCCGGTGGAGCTGTATCGTGAATTTATGGAGGACATTGTCTCTGAAATAGACAGGGAGAATCGAATCATTACAGATTTGCTGGCGTTGGTAAAAATGGATAAATCCGCCCAGGAACTGAATATTGTTTCCCTGAATATTAATGACCTGGCGGAGCTGATTCTAAAGAGATTGCGTCCCATTGCCCGCAAAAAGGATGTGGAACTGGTTTTTGAGAGCATGCGGCAGGTGACGGCTGAGGTGGACGAGGTGAAACTGACACTCATCATGACCAACCTTGTGGAAAATGCCATTAAATACAATAAAGAGCATGGATGGGTGAAGGTGGAACTGGATGCGGATCATCAGTTTTTTACCTTCAAGGTCAGCGATTCGGGACTTGGCATTCCGGAGGATTCCCTGGCACATATTTATGAGAGATTTTATCGCGTGGACAAGTCGCATTCCAGAGATATCGGAGGCACGGGGCTGGGACTTGCCATTACCAGGAATGCCGTGCTGATGCACCGAGGTGTTATCACTGTTACAAGTGTTGAGGGGGAGGGCTCCTGTTTTACCGTGAAAATACCGCTTAGCTATGTGGCGGGAAATTCAGGTCAGTCGGTTTAGAAAAAGAGGTTAAAAATGCGCAAGACAATCACTTATGTGTTTTTGGTATTGATTCTGTTTGGGATGCTTACTGCCTGTGATAAGAAAACGGAAGAAGGCGGATATGTGGTCCAGGCTTATTTTATAAGCAATGAGGAGACGAAAGTAGAAATGCATACCCGGAGCCTGCACAGCGATACACTGGAAGGACAGATGCAGGAGCTGATCAGCTGCCTGTCGGAAAATCCGGAGAAATTAGAATATAAAGCTCCTTTGTCCCTGGGATTTACAGTTCTTGATGTGACATTGGAGGATGGTAAGCTTTTGCTAAATGTAGATTCAGCATATAAACAGCTCTCAGTCACTACGGAGGTGCTTGTGCGCGCAGCTTTGACCAGGACATTGACTCAACTGGACGGAATCAGCTATGTGGGAATCAACGTGGATGGCAGCCAGCTCTATGACAGTCTGGGCAGTCCGGTAGGTTGGATGAGCGCAGAGCAGTTTATTGACAATGACGGCAGTGAGATCAACACCTATGAGCTGGCCAGGATAAAGCTGTATTTCGCCGGCGAGTCCGGAACAAAGCTGATTGCTGCATACAGGGAAAAGTATTATTCCAGCAGTACACCGCTGGAAAGATTTGTGGTGGAGGAATTGATTGCGGGGCCCAGCGGGCAGGTACCGGACCTTTATCCTACCATCAATCCTGCAACAAAGATTATCAACATATTGACCAAGGACGGCATCTGCTATGTAAATCTCGATGCAGGATTTCTTACGGGCCTGAACAATGTTTCCATGGAGTGTGCTGTCTATTCCATTGTCAATTCGCTGGTGGAACTGAACAATATTAATAAAGTCCAGATTCTGATTAACGGCGAGGTGCCGTCAATTTTTGAAACCTCAACCTATGAGAGAAATCTGGACATCGTTACAACATTGGAGAATTAATTATGAAGAGACCGCTGTTTGCGGTGACAATGCTGCTGTTTGCGGTGGCCTGGCTGAATCTGATTGCGGGGGGCTATGCTCCCCCTCCGGATTGTAGCGCTTTGTCCTCAGGAGGATACACAGAAAAGCTGTCCTCAGAGGATGGACAGACAATCTGCATCAGTGGGAAAATTTGTCATAAAGAAGAAACAAAAATCTGGCTGGATTCTGTTATCATTCTAAATTCTGAATATCAGGGCATTTATCCAAATCAGGAAGAATTAAATCAGGAAAATTTATATCATGAAAATTTAAATCAGGAAAATCTGAATCAGGGAGTTCTGAATCAAGGAAGCTCAAATCAAAGAAATTTATATCAGGGAAGCTCAAATCAGAAAGAGTTTACTCAGGATAATAAAAATCAGGGATGCTGGGGAAATGGGAATTCCTACCCGGAGAAGATTATATGTGAGTTTTCCGATGAATTTGCGGAGTTACCCATGGGCTGCCGCGTTGTTGTCACCGGAACATATAACGTATATTCTCAAGCTACCAATCCCGGAGAATTTGACTCCTTTGTATATTACCGTTCCTTAGGTGTGGGTGGCAGATTGTCTGCTACAGAGGTGCTGGCGCATGACGACGAAAGGTGGCCGGTGAGGGAGGCAGCCTTTCAACTGAGACAGCTGTTGTCGGCCCGCCTGAAAGCATTGCTTCCGGAGGAAACCGCACAGGTAATGTGCGCCCTGCTGCTTGGGGAAAAGTCAGGTATGGATCAGGAGTTGAAGGCTCTCTACAAGAGAAACGGAATCCTGCATATTCTTTCTATTTCCTCTCTACATATCACAATAATCGGTATGTCCCTGTATCACCTTTTGCGGCGCGCAGGAATGCCAGTGATACCTGCGGCCTTGGCCGGAGGTCTGGTGCTTGTGTTTTATGGCTGCATGACAGGCTTCGGTGTATCTGTCTGTCGCTCCATCGGTATGTATCTGCTTCGCATGCTGGCTGAAATATTGGGACGAACCTACGACATGCTCACAGCCCTTGGAATTCTGGCACTGTTGATGGTGCTGTATAATCCCTACTATCTGCAGAATGTCGGATTTTTGCTCTCTTTTACGGCAGTTGCGGGGATTGGCATGATTTATCCACTGCTGGAGGAGAGAGAAAAAATTACACCGCGATACTTAGGAGAAACAGGTTATCAACTTTGGCTCAGGAGGAGTATGCAGAATCTCAGAAATGCTGTGGCAGCGAATCTTTCCATTACACTGATGACTCTGCCGATTCAGTTGTGGTTCTATTACGAGATACCTACCTGTTCCCTTATTATCAATCTGTTGGTGCTTCCCTTTATGAAGCCTTTATTGATTGCCGGTTTCTTATGTCTGCTGCCGGGATTTGGATGGCTGGGAGGCATTGACCGGGGAATTCTGAAAGGATATGAGCTGTTGTGTGAGCTATTTGACGGGTTGCCTTTTCGCACCTGGAATCCGGGGAGCCCTAGGTTGTTGCAGGTTGTCATTTATTATGGCTTATTGTTTGGCCTGGTGGTTTTTTTGCAGTACATAAGAAAGAAATGTCGGGGAGAGAATTATGGAAGCGCTATAGGAAATGCCGGAGCAGGAGTAGAGAAGGACAGGGCTGAAAATAGTGGAGTGCAGACGGACAGGACAGGAAAAATAGGAGCAGAGAAGGGCAGGGCAGGAAAAGCAGGAGTAGAGAAGGGCAGGGTAGAAAATGGCAGGAGATTCGGATTTCACAACAGAAGATTACGGACTCATATTGTGCGTGAAAATGCGGGTAGTAGTAAAGGTGCAAGATTAGGATTTAGATGCCATACTATAGGGATGGATTTGCTGCAGTACTTTATCTGTCTTGTGACAGTCTGCACCATGGTGGTTATTATCGGTATCCATATGTCACCGGGAAACAGGATTATTTTCATGGACGTAGGGCAGGGGGATTGTGCTCTTGTGCAGACATCATCGGGAGAGAACTATCTGATTGACTGTGGAAGCAGCAGTCGGAAAGGGGTGGGACAGTATATTCTTATTCCATGCTTGAAATATTATGGAATCAGACAGCTGGATGCAGTATTTCTCACACATGCTGATAACGACCATATGAATGGCATTCTGGAGCTTTTGGAATTGGCAGAAGAAAATCAGGTTAGTGTGAGACAGCTGGTACTTCCGGCAATTGACAGAGAGAGGAGAAAGGAAGAATTTGAGAAAATTTTGAGTATCGTGGAGATGAAGCAGACGGCTGATTGTGCGGGAGATTCCCGGGAAGAAATATCCAATTATATCGAAGCTGCAAGAGAGCAGTCGGACGGCATGTATGGACAGACAGAAGATACAAAAAACGGGGTCACTTTATTTTATGGAAAAACAAAGATGGACATACGCTGGTTAAAAGCAGGAGACAAGTGGCAGTGCAAATCAGGATATTTTGTGTGTATGCATCCGTCTGCAGGCTACTGTACCGAGAATTCCAATGCCTATTCACTTTGTTTATATGGCAGGCTCGAGAAAATGGATTTTCTGTTTACAGGAGATGTGGAAGGAGAGGGCGAACAAGAATTGATTCATAACCTATGTGAACAGCAGATTAGCAGAGTGACAATTTTAAAGTGCGCCCATCATGGCAGCAGAAATGCTACGTCGGAGGAATTCCTGCGGCAGGTGAAACCACTTGTGACGGTGGTTTCCTGCGGACGTAAGAATCGATATGGTCATCCGCACAGTGAAACGCTGGAGAGACTTGCGGAGACAGGAACTGCAGTGTATCGGACAGATGAACTTGGTGCAATAGAGGTGTATTTGAAGAAGGAGAAAATAGAGATAGTGGGGTACGGAAAAAGATAATAGCTGATGCTACCCTCACTAGCTGAGGAAGCGGGGTAGGACAAAATAGTAGAAGAAAAAGGTGCTTTACCGCTGAATAAAGGGATTCCGTATGCTATACTTAAGGCATGTTGGCGGGTGTCAGCGCCGGGCTAAATCTATTAATGAATAACGATATAATGACAGGAGTAAATAAAATGAGAAACATAGTCATTTATCTCTCTATATTAGGCGGATGTCTGTTTTTTACAGCCTGTGGTACGAAAGAACATATTGAAGAAACACCACAACAAGTTACAATGGTGGAGTATGTATCAGAGAGCATTACGGATGATAAAATGGAAACGGATGATGTCACAGAAATTCATATTCCTTCAAAAGAGGAAGTTCTTGCTATGAGGGAAACTGTATTGGAAGGAATGTCAGATGAGGAGACAGAAAGACTGACTGAAAATATCAAAGTCGCGAATCTTCGTCTGGAAACCGCATATTTGAATGATAATATTTTTGGTGAGCTGTCAGATAAAGATAGCCTATACTGGAATTATTTTAATCAAAAAGGTGACATTCAAATAGGCTGGTCATATGACGGAAGTTATTCTGATATGAAAGCGATTATGGCAAACGATGGCCTTACACAAAATGAATTCTATGAAAAATATGGTGAGCCGGTAATTATATATAATAGATTTGATGCCACTAATTTTATCAATTTAATTCAAGATATGCAGAAATCAGTCCATAATGATTTGCTGATTGCAGACCTTCAGCAGTTGATTGATTTGACAGATTTGGCAGCAGAAACTCACGAGATGGAATATGCAAATGAGATATATAAAATCCTTCATGATTTAGATTACTTCCTATTAAGGTATGGAATTGAGGATGTTGGAAAGTATACACAGGACGGTAGCGTAGTAGCAAAGTATTATGGTGTACTTGCTGTTTATGGAGCGACACCTTTTTCAGACACACATTAAAGGAATAACAAAACAACATTATATTTTGCGTCTAAAGTATAGCAGGCAGCATTGATTTGCTGCCTGCTGATTTTGTATACTTTCCTCAATCTAACTAGGGCAAAGAACGACATTTGCTGTATAGCAGGTACGCTTGAGGCAAAATCAGAACACTCGGATAACCTCTGACCCCTCTTTTACAAAAGCGATGAATTCGCTGATGGATGCAGTGACCGTAATCGTAGCAGGTCCGGTAAATTGCTCCTTTGTGGTGGTGCGTATCCACTTTCCGGCAGGGAGATATACGCTGCGTTCCTCTTGTCCCTGATTGACAATTGGTGCAAACAGAATATCTCGCCCAAACATGTACTGATCATCCAGATGATAGCATTCCTCTTCCTCAGGGAAATCAAAAAACATGGGACGCATTATGGGTTCTCCCGTTTCCGAGGTTATCCGGGCACATTCCTCGATATAAGGGCGCAATTTTTGTCTTAAGTCAATCAGTTCTTTGATGATTTCATAGCTCCTTTGACCAAACTTCCAAATTTCGTTGTAGCCACCACCGTCACAGATGATTCCCGGATATTTTGTCACATAATCAGACTGCTTGTTTCTTGTCCCGTGAAGGCGCATGACCGGGCAGAACAGTCCGAACTGAAACCATCGTACAATCAATTCCCTGAAATACTCAGATTCCGTATCTCCTGAGAAGAAACCTCCAATATCCGAATTCCACCATGGAATGCCGCAAACAGCCATGGATAAGCCGGATATGACACTTTGTCGTAACGCATCGAAGGTAGAAGGGATATCTCCATTCCAGACCAGTGCTCCCACTGTCTGACTGCCCGGATATGCACATCTGGTCAGAAGAACCGGTTCCTCATCATCCACGGTTTTTAGTCCGTCATAGAAGCATTTCTGGTAGTAATATGGATAGGCCAACGCAGTTTGTGCGCCGTTCCCTATATGAAATTTAAAATTTGAAAACTGCTGTGGATGCACCTCCGGCTCAGCCTGGTCAAGCCAGAAAGATTTGAATCCATATTTTATATATGTATCTGACACCTTATCCCATACGAAACGGCGGGTCTGGGGATTCGTCATATCCACATAGGTCTGTTGTCCCCAGAATTCAAAGGTTCCATATTGTCCGTTTTCCGTCCGAATCAGCAGGTTGTGGTCATCCATCTCCTGATAGTTTCTGCTTTTGGGATTAATCGTGGGCCAGTATGAGATAACCGGCATGATTCCCATTTCCCTAAGCTCACGGCACATCCCCTCCGGGTCAGGCCAGTACCGGGGATCCATGTCGCAATTCCCCTGTTCCGTCCAATGGAAGAAATCAACTACAATGACATCAATGGGGATTCCCCTTTGTTTATAGCCGCGTGCCACCTCCATCAGCTCTTCCTGACTCTCATAGCGGCATTTGCTTTGCCAGAAACCGGTAGCCCAGTGTGGCAAAACCGGTGCGAACCCTGTCAGATGGCAGTATTTGTTCATGACTGCCCTGGGGGAATCCCCCGCAAACACCAGATAATCCGCCTGATAACAGCTATCGGACTTCCAGACAGTCCTGTTTTTGGCAAATTCCACATGCCCCGGAGAAGGGTTATTCCACAAAAATCCATATCCAAGAGAAGAATAGATCACGGGCATGGTACTTTTGGTGTTCCAATGCATAAGTTCATAGGCACACCCCTTCTTGTCAAAATAATCCTGCTGTTCCTGTCCGATTCCGTAAATATGTTCCTCATCCCGTCCGTTAAAAATTACTCGGGTAGCATAATGATCCCCCTCCACATGGGTGTATTTTGTCACTGCATCTGATTCATCATGGGTTTTCAGTAAAAGCTTATCGTTGTAAAAAAAGGAAAGCTCACAGCCTGCCCAGGATTTTTGCACACGGGCCTTCAGCTGTCCGTTACAGATTTCCTGAGCGTCCTCGGAGATTTCTGTATAACTCACCTCTGCCGGTTCCGCCGGAAGCAACGTCCAGCGTTCCTCCGAAAATGTGGTATTTCTGGTTGCCCTGACGCGAAATACATTCTCGCCATAAGGGGAAATAAGAATTCTTTCATCTCTTCTTGTAAACAAAATACCATCTTCAACCTGTATTATTTTGCTCATTCTGTTCCTCCTGTCTTTTGCCCGGCCATATTTATGGACAGGTCTGTGTGTTTGCGATTGAACATTTCCGTGTTATATGATAGGCTAATGATAGCATAACTGTTCCACATATCAAAGATACAGTTTTGCTTACTGCTAACACTATTTTGCTCAATGGAGGCAGGTATATGGAGAAACAATATGTTGAAAAAATCGTTCATGTTACAGAGGGGCATGCTTATTCCCTGCACGAGACACAGACTCCCCCGGATTGCCATCTGGCTCTGTATATGCACACCCATGCGGAATTTGAATTTTTATACCTGCATTCAGGAAAGATGGAGGTCTGCGTGGGAAGCAAGCATCTGCTGCTCTGGGAAGAGGAAGCTGTTTTTATCCCTTCCAACGTCATGCACAGTGCTACCAGCGATACGGCATGCCGTTATGAGGCACTGGTATTCAGTGACAGTTTTCTTCTGGACTTCAGAGATACGGATACAGAAAAATACTTTCCCCCATCACTGTACTCGTCCGATTGTGCTGCAATGAAGCTTTCGGGAAAAACCTCCTGGGAAAAGAATATTCTGTTTCATCTGAAATGCATTCTTCAAAATGATATTCCGGAAAAAAAGGAATTGTATGTGAAAGGCCATTTGCTTCTCATCTGGCAGCAAATGCACCAATATGTATTTCGTGGACATGAAACAGGTATTGGCTCTGAAACGACAAAAAATCTTCAAAAAGTCATTCGCCGTATTGAGGCCTCTTACAATCATGATATCTCGCTGGACGAGCTGGCCGGCGAGGCACACATGAGCAGAAGTCATTTTTGCAGGCAATTTAAAAACTTTACCAATCTGACGCCCATGGAATACCTGAACCGTTACCGCATCATGAAATGCTGTGAATATCTCATCAAAACAGAATGGGAAATCAAACATATTATTTATACCTGCGGTTATAACAATGTCAGTTATTTCAATCGCGTTTTTAAAAAAGAAACCGGCTGTACTCCCGGTGAATATCGGAAGCTTTCCGGCAAAGGGTAAGTTAAGACCTTGTCGGTTTCATGTAATCAATGGCATAACAGATACGAACAAGTATATTGGTCCGGGGAGCGGAAAATCCGGTATAGATGAACAACTTGGCTGATTTGTGCAAAAACCGTTTGACAAAAAACAAGACTTAATGATAAAATATCATCAATAAATTCCCATGAGGGAGTAGCAAGCGTGTATCGTAGCAAGTCAACATACTGGCCTTTTGGTCTGGCTTGTTTTAAATTGCGAGACTCATGTATAGCAGAACTATACATGGAGTCTATATATTATCTGATATGTACCCAAGTATAGTTTTTATGACTGTGCTTGGGTTTTTATTTTATAATTTAGGAGGTACGAACGATGGAATGGAACTTGTTATTCTTAATTAACAGTGTACTGCTGGGGGTAGGCCTGGCAATGGATGCTTTTTCCGTATCACTTGCAAATGGCTTAAATGAGCCAGGTATGAGAAGGCAGAAAATGTGTGGTATTGCCGGAGTCTTTGCTTTCTTTCAGGCTATGATGCCTATGATTGGCTGGATATGTGTACACACAATTGTTAAGTATTTTGAAGCTTTTGAGAGACTTGTTCCCTGGATTGCATTGATACTGCTTGTATTTATTGGTGGTAAGATGCTGGTGGAAGGAATAAAAAACGAAGACGATGACAATGAAAGCACAAAAGTTGGGGTAGCAGCAATACTCTTACAGGGTGTGGCAACCTCTATTGATGCATTATCAGTCGGGTTTACCATTGCAGAATATAGATTGCTTATGGCTGTGATATGTGCATTGATTATTGCGGTGATTACATTTGTTATCTGTATGGCAGGGCTGATAATAGGTAAAAAGTTCGGAACAAAATTTGCCAATAAAGCTACAATATTTGGCGGTGTCATCTTAATTATCATTGGGATAGAAATCATTGTAACCGGAGTGTTTTAGTGGCATTTTAATTGAGCCGGAAAATTGAGGTGATTAGAGGGGCAATGTCCCCTTCTTGTTTCCTTAAGGGCTAATTGACGAAATGCTGCCAACAAGCATAAAGAGCAGGTTTCAGAACAAAAAAGGTGGTTTGCCTTTTTTGGGCAAACCACCTGGAGAGATTATCCTTCAATGGCAATATATCGATTGTCCTTCTGCTCAAGCTTGGGTGATGCTTTAGGAATCAGCAGTTTCAGGATACCATGTTTGAATTCTGCCTTGATGTCCTCCTGCTTCACACCTTCGCCTATATAGAAGCTTCTCTGGCAGGAACCGGCATATCGCTCACGGCGGATATACTTACCGGTTTCTTTCTCCTGCTCGTCCTTATCCAGGCCTTTGGCAGCGGAGATGGTCAGGTAGCCGTTCTGTAATTCGGCAGAAATTTCTTCTTTCTTGAATCCGGGCAAATCAATAATCATTTCATACTCATTGTCCTTGTCTTTTACATCCACCTTCATCAGGTTTCCTGCATGGCGTCCATACAGTTTCTTGTTCATTTGATGTTCCATTTTCTCGAAATCAGGAAATTCCGGAAAATCAAAAAAGTCATCAAACAAGTTCTCTCCAAAAATACTGGGCATCAACATAAAAATCACTCCTTTTCTTATAATTAGTTGTTACCTTGTTTCTTGGAACCGGGATGTTACGGGGAACTATTGGAAGTTTTTTCTTTCAAGGTTTCCTTTCCTTTGTTCTGATTACGTTATACAACTGATTATTAGCACTGTCAAGAGGTGAGTGCTAATAAAAGTATAAAGAAAAAATAAAAAATTTGGTACTGTTGAAATATAGAAAATACCTTGGAACAGGGCTGCTATTCCAAGGTAAGAAAGTATTCGTGGACTCTTGTATCCTGCGTAAGCTCGGGGTGAAAGGACACGCCTATCTGATTCCCATATCCGGCTGCAACTATCCTATTATCCACTGTTGCAAGTGCTGTTGCGCCGTTCTCCAGGGCTTCGATATAGGGCGCCCGGATAAAAGTCATTTCCACATCTCTGTAACCTGCAAACCCGGAAGTGCAGTGAAAGCTTCCCAGCTGTCTGCCATAGGCATTTCTTTTCACTGTCACCGGCAGGGTGCCAAAATACACATTCGGGTCATTGCTGATTCTCTTTGCCAGAAGTATCAAACCGGCGCAGGTAGCCAGTACAGGGGTGTTTGCAAGAATGATTTCTCTTAAGGGTTCAAACATTTCAAGCTCATGCAGGAGCTTACCCTGTACAGTGCTTTCGCCGCCGGGAAGCACCAGACCGTCAAGGGAGCAGATATCGCTCTTTTTTCTTAATTCCACACAGCTGCATCCTAAATCGGTGAGCATCCTTTCGTGTTCGATAAAGGCACCCTGAACGGCTAAAACACCTATTTTTTTCATTACTGTCCCCGTTCCTCCATGATAAGCTTAATCTCATTTTCGTTGATTCCAACCATTGCTTCCCCTAAGTCTTCTGATAATTCTGCAATGAGTTTGGCGTCCTGATAATTGGTAACTGCCTTCACGATGGCATTTGCTCTTTTTGCAGGATCTCCGGACTTGAAAATACCGGAACCCACAAATACGCCTTCCGCACCAAGCTGCATCATAAGGGCGGCATCAGCCGGGGTTGCCACACCACCTGCCGCGAAGTTGACAACCGGCAGCTTTTTGTTGTCATGCACATATTTTACTAATTCATAGGGTACCTGAAGTGTTTTTGCAGCTTCATACAATTCATCCTCCCGCATGGAGGAAAGCCTTGCAATTTCAGCATTCATTTTTCTCATATGTCTGACCGCCTGGACGATATCTCCGGTGCCCGGTTCTCCTTTGGTTCTGATCATGGAGGCACCCTCGTTTATCCGGCGGAGTGCTTCGCCAAGGTCTCTTGCGCCACAGACGAAGGGTACCCTGAACTCCCGTTTGTTAATGTGATAGATATCATCGGCAGGGGAGAGAACCTCAGACTCGTCTATATAGTCTATTTCAATTGCCTCCAGAATCTGAGCTTCCACAAAATGTCCGATGCGGCATTTTGCCATGACGGGAATCGAAACGGCTTCCTGGATGCCCTTAATCATTTTAGGGTCACTCATTCTGGAGACACCGCCGGCAGCTCTGATATCTGCGGGAATACGTTCCAGCGCCATGACAGCACAGGCACCTGCCTCTTCTGCGATTTTTGCCTGTTCGGGTGTGGTGACATCCATGATGACACCGCCCTTCAGCATCTGAGCCAATCCTTTATTCAAATCATATTGTGTGTTTTCCATAAGGGAACCTCCTTGACTATTTTTGTTACTGTTGCTATTCTATTATTAAACTGGCATATAATAAAGGCTCAATTCAATAATATTTTGCATGTCAGTTGTGAGGAGAAATATGTTAACCTATGACTTGAAAGAAAAAGATGCGCCGCTATATAAAAATTTATATGAAAATATACGAAATGATATCAAGCGGGGGGTTTTGCGCTGCGGTGATAAAATGCCCTCCAAAAGAACTCTTGCCCGCAATCTGGGCGTTAGTGTCATTACGGTTGAGAAAGCATATGACCAGTTGATTGGGGAAGGATATCTGTATACTCTTCCGCAGAAGGGGTACTACATTTCCAATACAGTACCTTTGCTGGCTTTTCCTAAGAATATTCCGGTTCCCAAGATGATTAACAGAAATCCGGAGAACGACAGGGTTGCCTTTGATTTTTCCTCCAATATGATAGAAAGCAGTTGTTTTCCTTTTTCCATCTGGGCAAAAATCATCCGCGAAACAATTTCCCTGAAAGAGCGGGAACTGATGACCAATTCACCCTGCAACGGAGTATATGATTTGAGGGTTGCCATTGCAAAGCATTTAAGCGGGTTTCGGGGAATGTCGGTAGACCCGGACCAGATAGTAGTAGGGGCCGGAACAGAGTACCTGTACAGTCTTCTCACCAAGTTGATTGGAGAAAACAAAATATACTGTATAGAAAATCCGGGCTATAAGAAATTGAAAAGCATCTATGAACTGAATCATAATGTATGCAGGCTGGTGTCGCTGGACGATGCCGGAATCAAAATAGAGGAGCTTCGAAATTCCCAAGCAGATGTTGCGCATATCAGTCCCACACATCACTTTCCCACAGGGATTACCATGCCTGTCAGCAGAAGATATGAGCTTCTGGCCTGGGCAAACGAAAAAGAAGGAAGATATATTATTGAAGATGATTATGACAGCGAATTTCGAATCAAGGGGAACCCGATTCCCACGCTTCAGAGCATTGATACCGGTGGAAAGGTAGTCTATATGAATACATTCTCAAAATCCCTGGCTTCTACCATAAGAATCAGTTATATGGTTTTGCCGCCGGAGCTTGCGAATCTGTATTACGAAAAGTTATCTTTTTTAGCCTGCACAGTGCCCACCTTTGAGCAATACACTCTGGCAGAATTTATCAGCCAGGGATATTTTGAAAAGCATATCAATCGGATGAGGCTTTATTATGGGAGAAAAAGAAAAAAGGTTCTCAGCATTATGAGAAGTGTTTTTTCGGAGGAACAATGCAGAATTGTGGAAAATGACTCCGGACTTCACTTCCTGATTGAGTTATCTACAAATGTCAGTGATACAGAGATTATTCGGAGACTGAAGGAACAAAACATCCGAATAAGCTCTGTCAATGACTGTGATATGCAGGGGGAGGCCGGAAAAAGCGGTACCTTTATCATTAATTATTCAAATCTGAATGTGGATTGTCTGGAGGATGCGGTTCTCGCGCTTAAGAATGCCTCCATGACATAGAAATCTCATCTCAGGCTCCGGTGATGGAGTTTATTTTTGCAAGCTCTTCCTCTGTAAAGGACGTATTTGCAATACATTTTACGCAGTCCGTAATCTGGGAGGGACGGCTGGCGCCTATCAGCACGCTGGTAATGTCATCGTCCTTGAGAATCCAGCTGAGGGCAAACTGGGCAAGACTTTGACCGCGCTCCGCTGCCATCTCATTCAGGGCCAGAAGCTGAGAGAGACGTTTGTTGTTTACGTCAGCTTCGTGCAGGAATCGCCCGTCCCTTGCAATACGGCTGTCGGCCGGAATGCCATGGAGATAGCGGTCCGTCAGAAGTCCCTGGGCGAGAGGAGAGAAGGTGATGATGCCTTTTCCGGCCTTTGGAGCCTCGGACTTCAGACCATTTTTTTCAATGGTCCGATTCAGCATATTGTAGCAATTCTGGTTGATGATAAAGGGAGTATGCAAATCTGAAAGGATTTTGGCTGCCCTACACATTGTTTCCCCGTCGTAATTGGAGATACCTACATATAATGCCTTGCCGGACCTCACAATCTGGTCAAGGGCAAGCATGGTTTCCTCTAATGGAGTATCAGGATCCATGCGATGATGGTAAAAGATATCTACATAGTCAAGCCCCAGGCGTCTCAGACTCTGGTCAAGACTTGCAATCAGATATTTCCTGCTGCCCCAGTCTCCGTAAGGGCCGTCCCACATACCGTAGCCGGCCTTGGTTGAAACAATCAGTTCATCCCGATAGGCCTTCAAATCCTCTTTCAGGATTTTTCCGAAGTTCAACTCTGCGGCACCATTTTCGGGACCATAGTTGTTGGCCAGGTCAAAATGGGTAATTCCCGCGTCAAAGGCAGTAAAACACATCTGACGCATATTCTCATAGTCATTTCCGGTTCCGAAATTATGCCACAGGCCGAAGGAAACCGCAGGCAGCATCAGGCCTGATTTTCCGCAACGGTTGTATTTCATTGTCTGGTATCTCGTGGCAGATGAAGTGTAAGTAGTCATGATAACCTCCTATAAGTCTGATATCTTTATTCTACAACTTAAGTCAGCTTGAACTCAAGAGTTTTTTGAGGTATACTGTAAGGAACCGAGTATCGCCATGGAGTGATGCTGTGGAATTCAAAATAAAGATAACGGAGGATAAAGAAATGGCAACAAACAAGTATGCAGGAACACAGACAGAGAAGAATTTACAGGAGGCATTTGCCGGAGAATCACAGGCAAGAAATAAGTATACTTATTTTGCGTCTGTGGCAAAAAAGGAAGGATATGAGCAGATGTCTGCACTTTTCCTGAAGACGGCGGATAATGAGAAAGAGCATGCCAAAATGTGGTTTAAGGAGCTTGCAGGTCTCGGGGACACCAAAGCGAATCTGGCAGCCGCCGCAGAGGGCGAGAATTATGAGTGGACGGACATGTATGAGGGATTTGCCAAGACGGCAGAGGAAGAAGGTTTTCCTGAGCTTGCAGCCAAATTCAGGGCAGTGGGCGCCATTGAAAAGCAGCATGAGGAAAGATATCGTGCGCTGCTGAAAAATATTGAGACGGCACAGGTATTTGAAAAGTCAGAGGTAAAGGTCTGGGAGTGCAGGAACTGTGGCCATGTCGTTGTGGGAACAAAGGCTCCGGAGGTATGTCCGGTATGCAATCATCCCCAGGCATACTTTGAGGTCCGTGAAGAGAATTATTAAGATAGTCAGCTTATTACATAACCTAAGGAGCCTTACATGAGCAGAGAATATGTTATGGGAAACGGTGCAATTGCACTGGGCGCGCTGGTTGCAGGCGTCAACGTGGTTGCAGGATATCCGGGAACCCCTTCATCGGAAATCATTGAAACCATCAGTAAATACCCCCATGAGGGTGTGCATCTGGAGTGGTCCGTAAATGAAAAGGCAGCGATGGAGGTGGCCGCCGCCGCAGCCTATTCGGGTGCCAGAACACTGGTGACCATGAAGCAGGTCGGCTTAAATGTGGCTGCAGATCCTTTGATGTCCCTGGCTTACGTTGGCGTAAAAGGCGGAATGGTCATCGTGTCTGCGGATGACCCCGGTCCCATTTCGTCCCAGACCGAGCAGGATACCAGAGCTTTTGCGGAATTCTGCCGCATTCCCGTGTTTGACCCTGCCTCCCCGGAGGAAGCATATCAGATGATCGGGGATGCCTTTGAATATTCTGAAAAATACAAGACACCGGTGCTTTTCAGGCCCACCACAAGAGTTTGCCATGCCTATGCATCCATTGACCTTGCGGACCATTATGAAGCAAAAAAATATGAGGGCTTTCAAAAGGATTCCTCCAGATGGGTTATTTTTCCCAGACTTTCCCTCGCAAACCACAAAATGATAGAAAGCCGTAACCCGGAGATTGGGAGGGATTTTTCAGGCTACAGGTATAATATCTATAACCATACAGTCTCTTCCAGGGCGGTGTTTGCATCCGGTGTCAGCTACGCGTATGCCGGGGAATTCCTTAAGGATTATCCTGACGTAAAGCTGGTAAAGATTGGGACGCCGTATCCTTTTCCGGAGGACTTTGTTCTGGAGGCTCTGGAAGGTGTGAGAGAGATTCTCTGCATCGAGGAGCTGAGCCCTTATGTGGAGAATCAGTTGTACAGACTCATCGGTCTGCACCACTTAAATATTACCGTTTATGGCAAGCGCTCCGGCCATGTGCCCTGTGCCGGGGAGAATTCGGCGGATAATGTTGCCCGAATCCTTGCCGGATATCTGGGACTGCCGGACAGCAAAAGAAGCTTGGATTTGTCCGATGCCCCCGGTCTGCCTCAGCGTCCGCCTGTGCTTTGTGCCGGATGTCCCCATCGTGCGTCCTTCTATGCAGTGAAGAAGGCCATGAAGGGGCAGAAGGCTTACTTCTGCGGAGATATCGGCTGCTATACCCTGGGAAATGCAATGCCTCTTGATATGGTTGACACCTGTCTCTGTATGGGAGCAGGCATTACCATGGCACAGGGCTTTCACTGGGTGGATGAGGAGGCAAAGACCTTTGCCTTTGTGGGGGACTCCACCTTTTTTGCATCGGGTATGACAGGGGTGGTAAATGCGCTTTACAATGGTGCCGACATGACACTCTGCGTACTGGATAATTCCACTACCGCCATGACCGGACACCAGCCCCATCCCGGTACCGGCAGAAATATGATGGGGAATATCGTGGACAGGGTTGATATTGTAAAGGTATTGGAGGGCATGGGCGTTGACCGGATTCGGGTGGTGGATCCCCTGAAGACGGAGGAAGCCGTGGCTGCCGTAAGGGAATGCTCCGAGGCAGCCGGTGTCAAAGCCATTATCTTCAAATCCCCCTGTGTGGCCATCACAAAGCCTGCGGGGAAGGCCTGCATCGGAAATTCCTGTATCAATTGCAAGAAGTGTATCCATGAAATCGGCTGTCCGGCACTCGTTCTTGAGAACGGCAGGGTAGCCATTGATTCGTCACTTTGCACCGGCTGTGGGTTGTGTAAATCTGTTTGTCCCGCAGGTGCTCTGGAGATGACAGGTACCTCGGACAATGCAGGCACCTCGGGAAATGCAGATGCCTCGGGCAACGCAGGAAAGGGAGGCAATGGGAAATGAATAAGGATATTTTGTTGTGCGGCGTAGGCGGTCAGGGAACGGTTCTGGCATCCAAGCTCATCGCTGCTGCTGCCATGGCTGAGGGAAACACAGTGCATTCTGCGGAAACCATTGGTATGGCACAGAGGGGCGGTTCCGTGACCTCCCACATCCGTATCGGCGACAATGCCGGCTCGCCCCTGATACCTCTGGGCAACGCGGATATTATGATTGCATTTGAGCCTGCAGAGGCAGTCAGAAACTTGGGCTATCTGAAGCCGGAGGGTATGGTAATCGTGAACACCCTCCCGGTGAGACCTACCACCGAATCCCTGCATCCTACGGGATATGACGGCGTGGAGATGGTAGAATATCTCCGAAAAAAATGTACCTGTATCACAGTCAATGCAAATGAGCTTTGCGCCCCCCTGGGCTCCTCCAGGTTCTTCAACGTGGCTGTCCTTGGGGTCCTGCTGGCCAGCAAAAGACTGGATATAGACGGAGAGACCATGAGAAACGAGATAAGGAAGCGTGTTCCGGAACGCTTTGTTGAAAGTAATCTAAAAGCATTTGAAATTGGAGGTACCTGCTCATGCAACTAAATCCCCTACAGCTCTCACAGGTAGATGCACAGATTAAGCGTCTCATCAATACCGATAGTTATTATGGTAATATTTACAGGAATCTGGGTCTGACAGGGATTGGCTCCCAGGAGGAGTTTGAGGAGCTGCCCTTTTCCAGCAAGGACGATTTGAGAAATGCGTATCCGCTGGGAATTCAGGCGGTTCCCGACGAGGAGGTTGTGAGAATCCATTCCTCTTCAGGCACCACCGGGAAGCCGGTTATCATCCCTTACACTGCCAAGGATGTCGATGACTGGGCGATTATGTTTGCGAGATGCTATGAGACGGCAGGCATCACCAAAAGGGACAGAATCCAGATTACGCCGGGCTATGGCTTATGGACTGCGGGTATCGGTTTCCAGGCGGGCTGCGAGAAGCTTGGCGCTATGGCAATTCCCATGGGGCCCGGAAACACGGAAAAACAACTGCAGATGATGCAGGATTTAAAGTCTACCGTTATCACTGCCACCTCTTCCTATGCCCTGCTGCTTGCGGAGGAGATTAATAAAAGGGGCTTGAAGGATAAAATCTGTCTGAAGAAGGGAATCTTCGGTTCTGAGCGATGGAGCAGCAAGATGCGTGCATACATTCAGAAGGAGCTGGGAATCGAACTTTATGATATCTACGGACTGACAGAAATCTATGGACCGGGAATCGGCATTAACTGCGAGAAGGAAGCCGGCATCCATTACTGGGATGATTATGTATACATAGAGATTATTGACCCTGTGACAGGGAAGGTTCTCCCCGACGGCGAAGAAGGAGAAATTGTGATTACCACACTGGTGAAAGAGGGAGCACCCCTGATTCGTTTCAGAACCCATGACATATCCAGAATCCTGCCTGAGCGCTGTTCCTGCGGCCGCTGCTATCCCCGCCTGGACATCATCAAGGGACGCAGCGATGATATGTTCAAGGTACATGGTGTCAATATGTTCCCCAGCCAGGTGGAAGAGATTCTCCAGAACATTGATGGTGCATCCAGTGAGTACAATATTACCATTGCCCATGATAACGAGAAAAACAAGGACATCATGATAGTAACCGTGGAGCTGGAGGGGCGTGTGAACTTTGAAAATACCGCCCGACTGATTCAGAATGCGTTTAAATCCAAAATCGGTGTCACTCCCAGGATTACCCCGGTCCCTGTGGGAACCCTTCCACGCAGCGAGAAGAAAACCAAGAGAGTTACGGATTACAGGGAAAACTAATTTTGTATCAGCGTAAAGCTATTGCAGCACATTCAATATCAGAATCTCGATGCTCATTCGGTCGCTGAGGCGGCCCTGTTTCACTGCTTCCTCCGCCTCTACGCACTGCCTCAATGCATTTTTCAGGGTTGAGACCTTGAATTTTGCAGCCTGGTTCAGATATTTCTGAACGATGAAGGGCGGGAGACCGATTTTTGAGCCGATTGTTTTGTTGTCGTGTCCTTTTGCTTTCAGTTCTTTGGACTGCAGCAGCAGGTTACATTGTCTGGCAATGAGAGATAAAATACGCATGGGAGGCTCCTTGAGCGCAAGAAGGTCGTAATACAGCTCAAGGGCCTTTTTTTGCTGTCTTTCTGCGATGGCACTGACCATGTCAAAAATCTGGTTGTTGATGCGGGTGGTACAGATGGCTTCGATATCTTCCTCAGTGATGACCTCTCTGTCCATGCAGTAGCTGATCAGTTTTTCCAGTTCTGACTGAATGTTGTCCATGTCGGTTCCCACCTTTGCAATGAAGAACCGGACCGTGCTTTCTTTGATTTTTTTTCCGTCCCGGGCCAGCACACCGGCAATCCAGCGCATTAGATAATTTTCATCCTGAGTGACAAATTCCACAGCATGTCCCTTGGACTGTACCGTCTTGTACAGCTTGCTGCGCTTGTCCACTTCGCTCTCCGTAAAAATGAAGATGGTGGTTTCATTTGGGGCGGCAAGATATTCTGCCATCTTTTCACCGCCGGAACGGAACAGGCCGCTTTCGTTGATAAAAATAACGCGATGTTCCGCAAGAAAAGGGAGGGTTTCAGCCAGGTCTATAATTTCTCCCACGGAAATATCCTTTCCGTCATAGAAATGTGTGTTCATGGTATCGCCGTCGGCGCAGAGGGCATCCCGCAGCTTTTCCCTGTAGTATCTGCGGAGAAAACGCTCTTCTCCGAAGAGCAGATATACCTGCCTGAAATTATTCTGTTTGATGTCTTCTGCGAGCTGTTTCATGGGAGACCTCCGAATCGTGACGGGAAATAATTGTCTGCTGTTTCTATTTTGACCTTGTTCCTCACAGATGTCAAGTGAAGGGTGGGGAATCCTTGCAAAAGGAATAATATTTTATGCTGATTATAGAGAATACCGTAGTAATCCATAGAATTCACGGAGGATTTGGAGGTTGAGGACGAATTCTGCGACGGGTTGGGGTTGCTGATAAGGACTTATTACTTTTATAATGGGAAAAGTACACGAGAGAGGAAGAAAAAAAGAGAAAAAGCAGGACAGTCAGGAGGTAATCAATGGAACAACTCAACATTGCCACTGCAAAAGATAATGAGCGGATATACAAAATTTTGGGAGATTTGATGAACGGAGACAAGGAATTCCAGATTATGATTACAGTTCCTTCGGTGAAGAAGGAGGATACACAGACGGTAGTCCGGGCAACGGCCTCCAAAGAGGTGGTAAGAGACCTGGAACAGGATGTGACGGATATGATTCACGAGATTGGAGTGCCGGCGCATATCAAGGGATACCAATATCTTCGTGAGGCCATTATGATGTCGGTGGAAGATTCCGGAATGATAAGCTCCATCACCAAGATTCTCTATCCCACCATTGCAAAACGGTTTCAAACCACACCAAGCCGTGTGGAGAGGGCAATCCGGCATGCCATAGAGGTGGCCTGGAGCAGGGGAAGAATGGAGACTCTGGATTCTCTGTTCGGATATACCATTGACACCGGAAAGGGCAAGCCTACGAATTCGGAGTTTATTGCTTTGATTGCGGATAAAATCAGGCTGTCCTACAGGGGATGAGGAGACGGCGTGTCAATAGGACCCTGTGATAAAAAATTTTTTTAGAAATACTTTCCACAGCAGAAAGAATAAGGTATAATCAATACAGAGTGATTGATTACTATTATGTGGAGGTCTTTCGATGAAGAATATTCTTTTCGCAGCGTCAGAAGGTGTCCCTTTTATTAAAACGGGAGGGTTGGCAGACGTAGTCGGTTCTTTGCCCAAATACATCGACAAGCAGTATTTTGATGTGCGTGTCATGATTCCGAAGTATGCCTGTATGAAGCAGGAGTGGAAGGACAGGATGCATTATGTGACACATTTTTACCTGGATTTCAACTGGAAGAATGAATATGTAGGCATCATGGAGGCTGAGGTGGACGGGGTTCATTATTACTTTATTGATAATGAATACTATTTCAGCGGTCCCAAGGTTTATACCGACAGTCCTGTATGGGAGATTGAAAGATATGCATTTTTCTCCAAGGCTGTATTGTCTGCACTGCCGGTAATCGGTTTCCGTCCGGATATTGTGCATTGCCATGACTGGCAGACAGGTTTGATTCCTGTGTATATGAAGGAGCGTTTTCATGACGGCGATTTCTTCCGCAATATGAAATCCGTCATTACCATACATAATCTGAAGTTCCAGGGAAAGTGGGATACCAAAACGGTAAAGAGTATCACCGGTCTTCCGGATTATTATTTCACTCCGGATAAGCTGGAGGCTTACAAGGATGCCAACCTGCTCAAGGGAGGTATCGTATTTGCGGATGCAATTACTACCGTGAGCAACACTTATGCGGAGGAAATCAAGACAGAATTCTATGGAGAAAAACTGAATGGACTTTTGTGTGCAAGAAGCAGGGATGTCCGCGGAATTGTCAACGGTATTGACTACGAGGAATTTAATCCGGAGACTGACCGGTATATTGTGAAGAATTATAATGCCATGAATTTCCGTAAGGAGAAGGTAAAGAATAAAAGAGAACTTCAGCGGGAGCTGGGCTTGTGTCAGGATGACAGAAAGATGATGATTGGACTTGTATCCAGACTGACGGACCAGAAGGGGCTTGACCTGATTGCCTACATTATGGACGAGTTGTGCCAGGATGACATTCAGTTTGTGGTGTTGGGGACAGGAGAAGAGCGCTATGAAAATATGTTCCGTCACTTTGACTGGAAGTACAATGACAAGGTTTCGGCGAATATTTATTATTCGGATGAACTGTCCCACAAGATTTATGCGTCCTGCGATGCGTTCCTGATGCCTTCCCTGTTTGAGCCTTGCGGCCTGAGTCAGCTGATGGCGCTGCGCTATGGCACATTGCCCATTGTGCGTGAGACCGGCGGACTGAAGGATACTGTTCAGCCCTATAATGAATACGAAAGTACGGGGACGGGATTCAGCTTTGCAAATTACAACGCTCATGAAATGTTGAATACCATCCGCTATGCCGAGCATATCTATTATGACAGAAAGCGTGAATGGAACAAGATGATTGACAGAGCGATGGCGGCTGATTTCTCATGGAATGTTTCTGCAAAGAAGTATCAGGAGATGTATGACTGGTTGATAGGCTGAGCTGCTCTGTGGTTTTCCCGGATTAGGATATATGGAAAGAAAAAGTGCAAAGGATAATTTCATAGTGCAGGCCGGTATTCTGGCAGCAGCCGGAATCATCAGCAGAATCATAGGGCTTCTTTACAGAAGCCCTTTACAGCGTGTCATCGGTGATTTGGGAATGGGCTATTACAGCTCTGCCTATAATTATTATACTATCATTCTTCTGATTTCCTCGTACAGTATTCCGTCGGCGATCTCCAAGGTGATTGCCCAGAAACTGGCCGTCAGGGAGTATCGGAATGCACATCGGATTTTTAAGTGTGCCTTGTGGTATGTGCTGGCGGTAGGAGGAGTGGCAAGCCTGTTTTTGTTTTTCGGTGCCGGGCTTTTTGTGGCACCGGAGGCTGTACCGGTATTGCGGACCTTTGCACCCACTGTTTTTATTTACGGCATCCTGGGAGTACTGAGAGGATATTTTCAAGCCCATAAAAGCATGGCGCAGACTTCTGTATCTCAGGTTCTGGAGCAGGTGGCAAATGCGGTTGTCAGTGTTGGTGCCGCCTGTATTCTTATTTTCTGTGCATATGGCAGTCTGGAAGTGCCGGGGGATGTGCCGGGACAGGTGGAAAGAGCCACCAAAGGTGCAGTGGGCAGCGCCCTGGGAACCGGGGCCGGAGTGCTGGTTGCACTGTTGTTTATGGCAGGTATCTATAAGCTGAACAAAGGAATGATTGACCGGAGAGTGATGCGGGACGTGCATGGAGAGGTGGATTCTTATGGCACTATCCTGAAAATGATTACTCTGGTAGTGACGCCTTTTATTCTAAGCACGGCTGTCTACAATTTGAGCAGTGTGGTCAATAACAGTATTTATACGAAGTTGTTTCTGACAAAAAGAGGAATGGACACGGTGATGATTCATTCCAGATGGGGTATTTTTTCCACCCAGGCATTGACCATTGCCAATATTCCCATTGCCTTTGCCTCGGCAATGGCAGCGGCCATGATTCCTACGGTAGCCCAGCACGCGGCTGCCGGGGACATGAGGGGGGCCAGAGAGAAAATTGCACTGGCAGTGAAGACAACTATGATTATCTCGATTCCCTGCGCTATAGGAATTTTTGCGCTGGCCAGACCAATCACGGCGCTGCTTTTTTTCAATGAGCGGGAGGCGGAGGATCTGGCCACGGGACTGCTTATGGCTCTGGCGGTATCCGTGATATTTTATGCATTGTCCACTTTGAACAGTCAAATTCTGCAGGGACTGGGAAAACTCAATGCACCTATCATAAATGCAGCCCTGGCGCTGGCGCTGCAGACGGTGACGGCGGTGGTTCTGCTGCTTTGCACGAAGCTGGATTTATATGCCATTGTAATTGCCAATATTGTATATTCCGGCATCATGGCCGTGCTGAATCAGACAGCGGTGCGTCGCGCATCGGGGTACAGGCAGGAGTATGTGCGGACCTTTGGAATTCCTTTGCTGGCAGCAGTACTTATGGGAGGCTTTGCCAGAGTGGTATACGAGGGACTGCTGTTTCTGACGGATTCTCCCAGAATTTCGGTTATACCGGCCATTCTGCTGGGCGCCTGTGTTTACTTTGTGCTTCTGATTCTGTTCAGAGGCGTCAGTGAGAAGGAATTGAGGTGTTTTCCCAAGGGGTATCTGCTGGTGAAGCTTGCAAAGAAATGTCGGTTAATGAAATAGTCAGCATCGGGTGAGGAATATTCATCCGATGCTTGTATTTTATGAATCCTAAAATTATAACACTTGTAAGTGACAAAATAATGTGGTAATATAACAATAGATGTTGTACCAACACACAACATCATCGCAAGATATAGCATGCTTTTTCCTCTGCACTTTCCGGATAACGCCTATTTTTCTGTTTTCTAATTTTCTTTTTGGTCATGTATTTCTAATAGGGACTTAGCAGTCAGTCTGTTTTCCGGGCTTATTGCGTGATTGCCCTGTCCGGTATGGGGAGCCGGTCTGTGGGAAGGAATTTGAGGAATCTGTGCCTGTCACCTGATGAGAGAGGCACAGATTTCTTTTTGTTTTATGGCTGCTTAGAAGAAGTTACGACAACTGTGGGTAGGATTTTATGGCCGGGTGTGTTAGTATAGAAGAGAAAAGAGATTTAACGCAATCTGTGCGAATACATACGGAGGAGTCGGACATTACAGATGGAGAAGTGGTTTGTGGCGGCAAAGAAGGCGGATTTTGAAAAGTGGGCAGCGGAGTTTCATATCAGTCCGGTGCTTGCCAGAATACTGAGAAACCGTGACTTGACAGAGGAGAGCGAAATCAGGAGGTTCCTGTATGGCACCTTGGAAGACTGCTATTCTCCGTGGCTTCTGAAGGACATGGAAAAGGCGGTGCAGCAGGTGCTGGAGGCGATGGAAAAGCAGACCTTTATCAGAATTATCGGGGATTATGATGTGGACGGCATCTGTGCTTCCTACATATTGACCAAAGCAGTCACCACGCTTGGGGCAAAGGCTGACACAGCAATTCCCCATCGCATTCACGATGGCTATGGATTGAATGATCATTTGATTGAACAGGCAAGGGAGGATGGAGTGGGACTGATTCTTACCTGTGATAACGGTATTGCAGCGGCAGAGCAGATTGCTCTGGCAAACAGCTACGGAATCCGGGTCATTGTCACGGATCATCATGAGGTACCCTTTGAAAGGAATGAGGCAGGAGAAAAACGGGAGCTTCTGCCACCGGCTCTGGCGGTCATTGACCCTAAGAGAGCGGAGGACAGTTATCCTTTTCCCGGTATCTGCGGTGCCGTGGTGGCATATAAATTTGTGCAGGCTTTGTCAGAAAAGGCAGAGGTTCCTTTACAGAGGGAAGAGCTGGAGGAGCTCCTGGAGTTTGCTGCCTTTGCTACCGTATGCGATGTGATGGAGCTTAAGGATGAGAACAGAATTCTGGTAAAGGAGGGCCTGGACAGAATCCGAAGGACAAAAAATCCCGGACTTCGGGCATTGATGGAGGTAAATCAGATGGACCCCTCCAAGCTGAGTGCTTATCATCTGGGGTTTGTCTTAGGACCCTGTCTCAATGCAACAGGAAGACTGGATACCGCCGTACGGGCCCTGGAACTGTTACAGAGCAAGACAAGGGCAGAGGCCATGTGCGCTGCCGCAGAATTGAAGGAATTGAATGACAGCCGGAAGGCCATGACATTGAAGGGAGTAGAGCAGGCAGTACAGTATCTGAAAGAGAACCACCTGGAGCAGGATAAGGTAATGGTTATTTTCCTGCCGGAGGTGCATGAGAGCCTTGCAGGGATTATTGCAGGCAGAGTGAAGGAAAAATACAATCATCCGGTGTTCCTGCTGACCAGGGGAGAAGAGGGGGTCAAGGGCTCCGGGCGTTCTGTGGAAGGATATCATATGTATGAGGCCATGGTGGAGGTGTCTCATTATTTTACGAAGTTCGGCGGCCATGCTATGGCTGCGGGACTATCCATGCGGGAGGAGGATATCGACGGACTGCGCAGAGAGCTGAATCAGCGCTGCAGACTTACGCCGGAGGATTTTGAACCTAAGGTGCACATTGATGTTCCCATGCCACTGTGTTACGGTACCAGGGAGCTGGCGGAGGAGCTGGAACTGCTGGAGCCTTTCGGGGTGGGGAATCCGAAACCTCTATTTGCTCAAAAAAAGATTGTATTTCTCTCCGGCAGAAGGATGGGGGCCAGTCAGAATTTTGCCCGATATCAGGTGAGACTCCCCGAGGGAGGTACGGCACAGATGGTCTTCTTTGGAGATTTGGAGAAGTTTGGTGCGTTTCTGGAGGAAAAATACGGCCCCGGAAGCGAGGCCGCACTGTATGAGGGAAGAGGGCAATATGAGGTCTCCGTGGTCTATCAGCTTGGCAGGAATACCTACAGAGGGCGGACGGAGGTACAGTATATTCTGCAGCACTATTGTTAGGGCATGGGGTTACACTGACAAGCCCCAGGGCACAGGTCATTCGCTGACAAGCTGCAGGCCGGAGATGTCGCTGTCGATGGCCATGGAATAATTGGTGTAGTATACCACAAACCCAGGCTTTGCGCCTGCAGGCTTTTTCACATGCTTTTTCTGGATATAATCGATTTCCACCTTCTCCTGTTCCCTGCCCTTGGAGTAGTAGGCGGCCAGACGGGCTGCCTCCTCAAAGGTACGGTCGGGAAGCTCGGTGGCGTTCCCCAGCTTCACCACCACATGGGAGCCGGGGATTTTTTTTGCGTGGAACCACCAGTCGTTTCCGGTGGCAAATTTGAAGGTCAGGGCATCGTTCTGATAGTTGTTTTTACCTACATACATATGGAAGCCGTCACTGCTGAGGTAGTGGAAGGGCTTGCTGGTGATTTTTTCCTTCTTGGAACCGCCTTTTCTGCGGATATAGCCGCTTTCTGTCAGTTCTTCCTTGATCTCAGCCAGGTCTTCCTCATAGAGCGCAATATCCAGCGCAGTGGAAATGGACTCGAGGTGCTCAATTTCGGACTTGACTTCCTCGGTCAACTGCGATAAAGCCTCAAAAGTACGCTTCATTTTGTTGTATTTCTCAAAGTATCGCTTGGCGTTTTCCGTGGCAGTCAGGGTGCTGTCCAGAGGAATCGTGACTTCTTCATTGGTGTAATAATTCAACGCGGTCAGGGATTTGGCACCGGGCTCTGCGCTGTAACCATAGGTGTTCAACAGCTCACCGTAGATGCGATAGGTTTCTCTTTTTTCGGTGTCCTGCATCTGATGAAGCTGGAGGTCGTATTTTTTGATATTTCTTTCCAGGGCAGTCTGAACGATTTTTCTCAGGTCAGAGGACTTCTGGCGGATTCTGGTGAGACTGTTTTTTTCGGCATAGTAGGTCTCCAGAAGCCGGGATATGGAATCGTAGGAAACACAGTGATCTCCCTGACCGCCGTTGCCCGCAGAGTGCTCCTCATCTCTGCCGGCAGAGTACATGGTCAGTGGCAGGGCGCTGAATTCCACGGGTTTCTTGCCGGTGTAAGCGATATTGGGAGAAAAACGTTCTTCCTGAATGGCCTGCACCATGGAGGAGAAGGCCTGATACAGGTTCTGATAATCCGTCTCGGTCAAAGCAGCGGTAGGGCGTTCTCCGTCGATTCCGGCTTCATGGCAGAGCTCCTGTGCCAGTATGGGAGAAATGCCGGTAAAGCTGCCGTAAATCGCTTTGAAGACAGGCTGGGGCTTCGCACTTAAGGTATCGCGGAACAGAGGATAGTCTGTGGTCAGGGCATCCAGCTTGTCCTGGGTATTTGCCACGAAATATGGTTTGCCCGGCAACACCTCGCGGAGGGAGCTGACAGCGGCAGAGACTCTCTTGATACTGTCGATAATCACGCCATCGTCGTTGCAGAAGATGATGTTGCTGTGCTTCCCCATGATTTCGATAATGAGGGTCTTGTGACGCAGGTCTCCCATCTCATCCAGATGTTCTATTTTGATATGGACGATTCGTTCCAGTCCGGGCTGGGAAATCTCCGTAATCCTGCCGTTCTGCAGATGCTTTCGAAGGAGCATGCAGAAGTTCGGCGCAGTCATGGGGCTGGGCTTGTTGGCCTCGGTCAGATAGATTAAGGGGAGAGATGCTTCCGCGGAGAGGAACAGTCGCTTCTGTCCCTCGGGCTGCCTTATGGTCAGGAGAAGCTCGTCCGCCTCCGGTTGGGCAATCTTGTATAATCTTCCGCCAAGCAGTTCCCGCTTCATTTCGCTGACTACACTTGCTATCGTAACACCGTCAAATGCCATGGTAGGTTTCCTCACTTTTATTTCTTTCATTTTAGTTTTCGTCGGTCTTATTATAGCAATCCCTGAAAAAAACTACAAGGGAACATTGGTTTCAGCTGTGCCATGCAATAACAAATTGTTTATTTTGTGCCGGAATGATAGCATAACGAAATAAGGAAAACAGTACAAAATAAAATAGTCAGAATGAACCGCAAGAGGTTCTGCTTCATCTAATGTATGTACAAAAAAGATGCATCAAAACTTGTACAAAGGAGGCCGACGGATGGATAAAGAAGAATTCTGTCCCATGTATTAGGGGCAGAAGAAACCCTGTTTCATATTTCCTTTTCGATATTGCGTAATGAACAGGATTGCGCAGATGCTGTTCAGGAAGCAATCCTTAAGGCTTATAGTTGCTTGGATAAGCTACGGGACGAGAAGTATTTTAAGACATGGATTGTTCGAATTTTACTGAACGAATGCTACGGAATAACAGGGGTGCGATATCAGGACGGAACGGTAATCACGGAAAACTCCACTGTCAATG
>JBJENR010000135.1:0-2326 GCA_051880315.1 Acetatifactor sp. | reverse complement strand
CTATACCTATGGCACCTACGGGGAGCTGCTGAGCGGGGACACCTCCCTTACCAGATACCTGTACAACGGCCGCTGCGGTGTCAGCACCGACGCCAACGGCCTCTACTACATGCGGCAGCGCTACTATAACCCGGAAATCAAGCGCTTCGTGAACCAGGATGTGGTAAGGGGCAGCATCGGCAACAGCCAGAGCCTGAACCGGTACAGCTATGTCCAGGGCAACCCGGTAAGCTATACGGATCCCTTCGGCCTCTCCCCCATCAGTGGCCTGTTTGCGGACACCTCATTTGCCCACTCGGTACTGGGGCTGTTAGGCTGCATCCCGGGTCCTGTGGGAATCCTTGCCAATTCAGCAGATGCAATAATTTATTTCGCGGTAGATCATGACTATCTGATGGCTACAGTCTCCGCACTGGACGCGGTAAGCATGGGTGCCACCGGAAAGATCGCAAAGGCGGTGGGAAAAGGACAAAAAATTTCCAAATCAGCGATGTACCTCAAGGTGACCACCAGTCTTCTGTCCAACACCTTAAGCTTTGGCAAGAATACCTCCATGGCAGGAGAAAACCTCCATAAGATGTACAACAAGTACATTGCAGGAGGTCATACCTTCGACTGGAATGACAGCGAGACCCGTGCGGAATGCTATAATCTATGCCTGAACCTCTTTGGCATGGCCATGTCCGGCAAGGGCATGTACAAGGAAGGAACCGATTTTGGCGGGATGCTGTGGCAGGACGGAGGGGTTCTGAAGAGTAAAATCAGCAGCGGCTGGAATAAGCTCAAGCAGGGTGCAAGAGACCACTTATACGGTAACAGACTGGATGGGGGAAGTAGAAGTGGTAATGATACAACAAGAGTAGGAAGATGGATGTCACAAGACGAATACGACAAGATGGTTGCATCAGGAAAAGTTCAGATGTCTGGAGACAATAAAGTACATGTTGCTAATCCTGCAGATATTAATGCATTTGGAAAACAAGCACCTAAGGGTTCTATATATGTTGAATTCGATGTTCCTAGCAATACTATTTCGAAAGGTGGAAAAGATGGCTGGGGAATTATAAATGGACCAGGATCTTTGCTTGATAGGTTAAATGCAAAAAAAGGTTTGCCTAGAATTACAGAGATGCCAAATGCAACTAACATATCAATCGAAGGGAGTAAGTAATATGAGTGATTATAATTATGAGATTATAAAAGCATCAGTTTTAGAATGGTATGAGAAGGTGTTATCAAAGCTTCTAAATCGAGACCAAATTATGCTATCAAAAAACAATGATGATGCATTAATCATTGATTTTGATTTTCAAAATTGTATCGCACAACTTTCAGTGACTAGTTCACAGTATGTTCCGTACCAGTTCGTGTATTTTGAGGCAATGGATATAGAGGTATCAGATTTAGAAGAGATAACACCAATATATAGTTTTCATGATGATGATACTATGCAAAAAGACGATGTGCTTAGTGCTTTGGATGAAGCCTTGTTATTTTGTTTAAATTACAAAGTGAAGTAGCAAGTATATTTAATATGTCTCTACTTAAAGTTATCCAGATGCAAATGGAATAGTAAGTATTAAGAGCCAACTGTGATTAGTTAGAAAATGACACAAATTTAAACGTAACAATTTTGTAATATTTTCCTTGACGATACAAAAATGCCCATGTTACAATGGCACTCACCAGGGGGTGTAAGGGGGATGACATATCTCTATAATACTTAGGAGTAAACACAGAATCGAGTATGTTCTATTGGCGATAGCAACAATGGAACATTCTCGATTTTTCTGTTATAGGGCAATCCCGATAAAATCCATGTAAATTATATATTTTCATCCTACTGTCGGTTACTGATCATCAGCTCAGTATCTTCTTTGAGGGGCATTTTCTGAAAGTAATAATCTTTGTCCATGAAATGGTATGCCAGTTTCATTTTCATAATATGTTCCGTATGTGCCATATGGAATGCGTTGCCAAAGTCATTGCCAGTATGGTGGAGAGTGGGCAGAAAGCGGTGATGGTATCTTGAAGTGCTGGCACAGATTTTTTCAGCAAATGGTGTATAAAGACGTGACAGCTGACAGTAACTGTATCCGCAAGACCAATGCCATGGGTGTCACCACAAATGTGGTCTATGACCCTTGCAATCGTCCGGTGAGGGTATATATAATAGACAAATAGGGAACGGTCTACAGCTATGATGCAGCGGGCAACCTGAAGGAGACGGCAGAGCTGCTTTCCACCGGTGCCCGGACCATGAGTTATGAGTACGACGCCCTGGGCAGGGTGCTGTCCATGACGGATGGGCTGGGAACCACGGAGT
>JBJENR010000134.1:0-2347 GCA_051880315.1 Acetatifactor sp. | reverse complement strand
GAGGAAGGAGAATTATTTTAATGGCAAAACAAAAGGTAAGAGCGACCAGGCACAATGGCCGCAAAGGAGAAAATGGTGTTTTTAAGGCGGGACACAATGACAGATCATTTGATGTTGATGCGGCTGAGCATATAGATTCGAGCCGAAGTTTTATGAATGTCTACTGGGATATGTATCAGGGATATAACATCGCAGATGAAAATGGTGTAAGACCTGAAAGACGATTTTCTTTTGAAGAAATCGAGAAAGCATTTTACTGTAATCAGTTTGGAGATTCATTGGATGCACAGACTGAGAGGCATATCAAGTCCAGGCACAAAGATAGAATCAGAACCATGGATCAGATTAGAGAAGATCCAAAGACTTGTCCTGAGGAAACAGTATATCAGCTTGGTACGAAAGATGGACATGAAGACCCTGTGCTTTTTGCACAGGTTGTTGCTGAGCTTGTAGAGGAATTTACAAAAAGATTTGGCTCACATGTGCAGGTACTGGATTGGGCTTTGCATATGGATGAAGCCACACCGCATATTCATGAGAGGCATGTTTTCTTTGCAGATGATGGCTATGGAATGAATTTTCCGAAGCAGGAGAAGGCTTGTGAGGCATTAGGCTTTGAACGCCCGAATCCGGAAAAGAAATCCAATAAATTCAATAATGCTAAGATGGTTTTTGATGAAGAAGTAAGAAAGCTTTATATTGAAATTGCAGAAAAATATGGAGTTTTGATTGAAAAGATTCCTCTTGAGGGTAAGAAGCATCTTGAGAAAAATGTTTTTATTTTGGAAAAGCAGGCGGAGGAAATTGCAAATAATGAGGCTAAGCTGCAATCCCTTGAACTTAAAATCGAAGATGTAGAAACTTTTTCAGAGGAGGTGGCAAAGGTTGCTTATGAAAAAGCCTGCAAGGTAGTTGCGGAAGAAGTCCGTGCTTTGACGATTGAAGAAGATGTAGGAATTGTAGAAGATTATATAGCGAGAATTGCTACTGACAAAACCGGAGTTAAAAAGGAGAATAAACCATTTGCAATGAAATTGTTAGAGCATGTGGCTACTCTTTTGAAAAGAAGCACGTGTGCAATTTCTCAGAAATTAGAAAAAGCTTTGTCTAATCCGACATCAAAAAAGAAAAATACAGACGAGATAGCAGACTTTGCAAAAGCATCTGTTCTGGCAAAACTTAAGGAACAAAAGGAGCAGGTTGCACTTGCCAAGCAGCAAAGAGAGCAGACACCTGCCAAGAAGAAGGAGGAATGCCTGTGAGCGGATTACCGCTAAAACACCTTTTGACTGATATTGGGGAAATACCTGCTCGTGGTGCTCATCCTGATATGTAAGGAGCACTATGAGCAAGGTGAGCAGACTTTTTGAAATGTTGATTAGAAAAAACGGAGGAAAAATATGATTCGTATGACAAGACAGCAGCAGGGAGATTTTAATAGATGCTGTGATTTTTTAGCAAGAATGATTGAGAAATATGGAGATAGCATAGAGCTTGGAACAGTGCAGAAAGCAGTACTGATATATGAGCGGTTTAATGCGTCCGGAGACAGGCAGGATTATATACTTAATCTTGAATATTCACGTGTTGCGTGATAAAATACTATTAACGCTTAGCGTGAAAGGGGCAAAGATATGGCAGATTATATTTTGAATGATGATAGAGATGCAAAAGATATTTTAATTGAACTTAGAGAAAGCACAGGTATGAACAGGAATCAGTTTTGTGAGTATTTTGAAATTCCTTATATGACAGTAAGTGACTGGGAACATGGCAAGAAGCGGGTTCCTAAGTACTTTCTGCGTTTACTGGAGTATTATGTGAGGATGGAGCAGATGAATAAGGAGAAGGAGGATAAGAAGGGTGGCAAAAAATAGAATTATTACAGTTCAGGGAATACCGGTTACTGTGTCGTATGAGGATATAGATGATTATATCTGTATAACAGATATTGCAGCAGCTAAATCGGATAATTCTCGTGCCGCAGATGTTATTCGAAATTGGTTAAGAAATAGAAGTACATTGGAATTCTTATCAACATGGGAAGAAATATGTAATCCGAATTTTAAAGTGTTCGAATCTGAACACTTTAAAAAAGAGGCAGGACTTGTTACATTTACACCCAGCGTATCAGAATGGGTAGAAAAGACGAATGCTGTTGGACTATATGTTAAGCGTGGAAAATACGGCGGAACATTTGCACATAAGGACATTGCATTTGAATTCGCGTCTGCTATCAGTCCAGTGTTTAAATTATACCTAATTAAGGAATTTCAACGATTAAAGGAAGCTGAAAATGATCTGCAAAAGCTGGAATGGGATGCAAAGAGATTTCTGTCTAAGAATA
>JBJENR010000133.1:0-2364 GCA_051880315.1 Acetatifactor sp. | reverse complement strand
ATGAATGATTTTGGGAAGAAATATACCTCACGCAGTCCATTGTATGTCGCTTCTTCATAAGAAACTCCCACATTTCCATTGACCCGGAATTTGCCCGTGCTTAAATTGAAAACAAGCCGAGGCATAACATACCAGTCAGTCACCTTCACATTAGATGGAGTAGTACCGAGGTAGTGAATGGTATTCCCATTATAGCTTGAAATTAGATTAAGACCAAATGAGACAGCTCTTAATCGCTTACATAATGTGGCGTTTACCTTAAAATTCCAAGCATCTTCTTCTATATCGTTTAAGATACTTTGCCCTAATGTAGAATAGTCATAATCCTGTGAGGTTTTCATATATGATGCTGAAAGCTCCGATGTGAGATCAAAATTATTTTTCAGCCTTAAAAAATAATCTCCGTTCCATTCAAAACTGTAGTATCGTTCATCTCTATGGCTTTCAAATGTAAATTCGTCAGGAACTTCTCTATCTTCCAACATTATGGAGGTGTTACCCGACAAATTTCGGTATGGAGTACGATTAATTTGCACACCAACCGAATTTGCAATAGTCATTGAGTCCGAAACGTATTTGGCTCTGAATGTTGCATATCCCTGTTTGGTCTTAGTTTTTCCCATTTTGTAATCACTCTTATCCATTGTTAAATTGGGGAAATTATAGACAGTATTGGACCTCTCTCCGAAATGTGACTGCTTGTCATACTCGAAGCCGCCTAATAAATCATAAGCCATCTTCCCTAATTCATAATGTGTATATACTGAATAATTTCCTGATGGCGTTACGAATCTTTGTTGTCCGTCTATTTTTGTATATCCACCTCTGTCATATCTGGCTACAACTATGTTTAATGCGTAGCGTGCATTGTTAAAACGCGGATCAGATGGTTGTTCCAAATACTCAACTTTTTTCACATCCTCGGTTCGGATATTCTGAACTTCAACTGAAGATGCCGGAATACCGTTTATGAACACTTCTACACCATCACCCATATTTGTGGTTATGCTTTTTAACAAAGGATTAACCGATAATACAGAAATCGGCATATTGTAGAGAAGGTTATATCCTCCATTAGATATTTTCTTTTCTTTTTTTGATGGAAAAAATGAAACCTTGTTCTTGTAAAGTACAGTTGAATTTGCAGTAACCGTGACTTCATCAAGTGCGTGTACTTTTTCAAGCAATGTTATATGTAATGGACAGGAATAGTTATATAACTCAACCTCTTTAAGTTCAAATCCTACACTTGATACATTTATAGTAATAGTATCTTCAGGAACATTTCCAACCCTGAACATACCTATACTATCTGTTTCCGTTTGTCCTATGAAGATAGATCTATGCTTTTGCATTATGCGAACATCAGCATTTGGGACAGGGGTGCCTTTCCCATCTTTGATATATCCATAAATATCACGGCTGAAAGCAGTACTCGAAATAGTAATCATTATAACAATCGAAAGCAATCGTATCATAGACGTAAATTAATTTTATTATCTATAGTTTTGTCAAGGGATGTCAATAGGGCATCTCCGTTGGAAAGATGTATCATTTCTGGATTCGCATTACTCAAAGCCTCTTCAATAGGCTCATCTGTTGAATTACATGCACTCAGCATAAAGCACAAAACTGTGCAGACGGAGGGAGTCAATCCCATCCATCGTCTCGAACTAAAAATTCCCATGTTAATTTGTCGTTTTTATTATCAGTGAATGAAGGCACCTCACAATTTATACTGTTCCGCTCGGAATCATACCCGATATACCGGACACCCGTGATTAACATACTCACTTGTTCATCGGGATTGTTATATACCCGAAAAGTTCTTTGTCCTATATCAGGACAATATCCCATAAACCGTACTCCCGGCTTGGGAACGATTCTTAAACCTTTCGGGGGCATCGAAATGTATTTGACATACACCTTTGTCGCAATATAATAAGCCTTGTCAGGCTCCAGCCCGTAATCGCGGATCCACTCACCGAATTTGGCGATTTCCCAACTTCCAATGAAGAACTGATTATAGCCGGTCACTTTACCTTCCGAATCGTCTTGATACTCCATTTCCTCAATCTCGGAATAATCGTATGAACGAGCAAAAGCAAATGAAACACCATGAACAAACTCATCCTCAACAGGATAATACCTCTGCGACGAATTGGTAGTTATGGTATTCCCGTCTTGCATGGTTACGGTCATTGTATTATCTTCTGATTCACAACCGCAAAACAGGAAGACCATGACAATTAAAAACAATTGGAATTTCATACTACAATTTTTCATGCTGAACTCACATCATAAATAAATGCTGTAAAATGCTTTCTCCTTGTGAATGAGGATAAGGCATGAAGCAGACGACTA
>JBJENR010000132.1:0-39512 GCA_051880315.1 Acetatifactor sp. | reverse complement strand
ATCGGTTCCTTCAGCATCGGCAATGAGCTGAAACTGCTGTTTCGCTATGAAAGCGAGAACCTGATTGACAATGTGGGAAGTATTTATTTGTATGATTTTGTCAGGTGTCGTGAAGCAGCGATTCATCTGGTAAGCGTTCTTGCGGAGGCGGGCATCTCCGGGCAGATCTGTAAGCTGCTTCTGAATCCCCGGAATATCAATGTGGACAGTGACTGCGGGGTGACTCTGAATTATTTCCTGGATTTTCAGGAGTATAATCTGGAGGAACAGACCTTCAACGACATGGATTTTATCGCTGAGGTGCTGTTTGGTATCCTGGAGCGGCCATGGAAGGAAAAGCTGAACGGGGAGATACAGAACTACCCCGATGAGTTGCGATTATTCTGGATGAAGCTGCAGAATCATTCCTTCCTCTCCTACGGACAGATTGTGTCCCAGCTTCGCGGAATGCCGAACAAGCCCATTGCAAAGATGGGGACGATATGGAAAATCCGCAAATTATTCCGCAACATTCGTTCCGTGCTCTTCAGGAATCCGACCAGAATAGCGCTTACGCTGCTGGTATTTGTCACGATAGCCTACGCTTCCTGGCAGATTTATATGAGAATCAGGATAAACAAGGCATATGAACAGAATGTATCCTATAGCGCCCTGGAATATATCGGTACGGTATATTTGGGCGATGAAGAATAAAAGAATGGAATGAACACATGAAAAAAACGAAACAGAAGCTGATTGCTTTGACGGTGATTGTTCTGATTGCAGTTGCCTTTGCAAAAGCTTTCGCCGACAGAAAAATTCCAATAGACCAGTTATATACCGTCAATACCACCGGGCATGGGGACAGTCTCGTCACATGGTACGATGAGGATTATATCAATGTTGCCACCATCGACCGGGACGGAGCCATTGAGAAATCCGTTCAGCTTCCCATCCGAAGGGATGAGCTGACTTATGGTATAGAAGCCGCCTGTATGGGGGAGGACGAAAGAGTATACCTCCTCGTAAATACTTACGAGAGTGCAAGCGGAGAAACAGAAGACGAGAACCTGTATATCTATGATTTCAGCCGGTGGATTCCAACGAAGACCGTCATTTCCACGGATAATCTTCAGACACCGAAGAAGGACGAGACAACTGATGTTGAGGAACACTGGAATTTCAAATGGATGAGCTGTTCCGGAAGTTCCCTGTCCCTGATTGGCGTAAACGACAATTCCACAAAAGCAATCAGAAAGGTTGTGGAATTCGGGTCGATTACGGAAAAGAGCCTGAATATCAAGTCTGAACGAACCTATCCTCTCGCGGAAGGAGAGGGCATTTATCAGGCGATTGGCAACGGCAGCAATATAGCGTATGTATCCAATTCGGGCAAATTGTTTTTCGCCACCGAAGCTTCGGTGACAGAGGTATATCCGGCCAGACAGGTCGAGGAGCTGATGTATCCCCTCTATCTCTCCTACGCAGAAACCGGCTTTGTATATCTGCAGGATGGAGCTTCCGGCAATGTTTTGAAGCTGAATCTTACGGATGGTTCCGAGGATGTCATCATGAAGGGTGACACTGCCTTCTCTGTGAAGGAGGTCATCACGCCGAAGGATATCTGTATGATGTCCATGACGAACCTGAATAATTTCACGGCGGTCGTCACCGGCGACTCCGGAAAAGGCTACAGACTTCTGGTAATGCGGGAGGGAAACGGTTATCTGATCGAATCCATGCAACGACCGGTTAGCCGGCTGATAGCTATTTTCCTGAAATATTTTATAATCTATGTTGCTGTAGCGGCTCTGGTACTGCTGGTCATCACCGGTATATACCGCAGTATTACGCAGGGCAGGACCATCATGGGAAAACTGATGATGGCAGCTTTGCCGCTGATGATTCTGGCGATGTCCGTATTTGGCGTGATTGCGTACAGCTACTACAGCGATTCCATTATACTGAGTTATCAGAAGCAGACAGAGGATGAGGGCAATATGATGACGGCCCTGTTCGGACAGGAATCCTTTAATGCTTTGGAATACCCTTATGATTACAGCACTGACAGCTATCGCTACCTGAAGAACCAGATGGAAGGCAGAGAGCTGTATTCCAGAATTATCTATTTTGAGGACGGAGAGCTGTATACGGGAGTGGATCAGAACAGCCCCTGTTTTTATCCCATCGGCATTCTTGTGAATTCACAGATGGACGCCGTCTACAGAAAAGCAGCTCTGTCCGGTGATACCGTGACGAAGACGATACAGGACAGACAGGGTAAGAGAATTGTCAGTGTGACTCCGATTGGCGGTACAGAAGGTCGAAGTGTTTACCTGTACGAGGCCGGTGTATTTAGCGCTGTTCCGGAAGAATATCAGAGCTCCTATATCAAGAGCTTCGTCTGGATTTGTTTTGCGTTTCTGATTGTGGTTTCCGTCCTGCTGACGGCAATGTTTTTACAGATTCTGCAGCCCTTGTCGGAAATCAAAGAAGGCATGAAGTTGTTTACGGGTGGCAATCGTGACATCCGTATCGAACCGGAAACGAGAGATGAGCTGGCGGGCATCTGCCGGGCGTTTAATAAGATGGCGGATGACATAGATCTGCAGATTATGAATCTGCAGAACATGAGCGACATTTACTACAGGTTTATGCCCCTGAGTATGATAGAGATTCTGGGGAAAGATAACCTGGCAAACCTCACTCCCGGCTCCGGGATTCAGGGAAATTATGCAGTTCTCTCCGTACAAATCAGGAATACGGGAGCTACCGGTCCTATTGAAGCCCGGGAGGAGAAGATAAATCGTTTCTTTAATCTGATTAACACGCAGGCTGTGAAGCAGAACGCCATTCCCATTGTGGACAGGGCAAATCTTTCCGGCATGCTGTTGATATGCAAGGATGGCGTGGCTTCTGCCATCCGGACTGCACTGGCTATCCTGGCAAATGTGGATACCTATAATGCAGGAAAAGATGAAGCCGGGCAGCTGGACATGATGTTCCTTCTGCATCGTTCGGATATTTTCGTAGGTATATGCGGAGATGAAGAACGTTACATTCCGGTACTGATCACACCGGAACTGGAAAGTATACTGAGCGACAACCAAATCATTACAAAGCTTGGTTCCCGCCTGTTGGTTACAGGACAGGCATACAGTGAACTGGAGGCAGAAGACGGTTTTGAGAGCCGGTATATCGGTACTCTCGGGATTGCAGAGAACAAGGATGGCTTCTACGAATTCTATGACGATAGAAACGCCGAGGAAGCCCATCTGCTCAAGATTACGAACAGCAATTTCCGCAAGGCGATGAAGCTGTTTGAACAGGGCTATCTGTATGAAGCCAAGAACCTCTTTGCCGCTGTATTGCAGGACAATCCGGGCGATATGGTTGCCAGATATTATATTTTCCGATGTGAATAAGCTAGCTTAAGCCCTTAAGGGAGTACTACTCAATGAATTATATTTTAAAACTATTACGGGCAGTTTTTTCCAGACTTAAGACACTTACACTGAATCCGGTAAGGAATACCTTACGCAGGATTCAGATGATGTTCAACACCAATGTAATTGCCAATAAGATTCTGAAACCTGTCACAAAGAAGTTCCGGGACTTATTCCACATTAAGCCCAAGTCGGAAGAGGATTACTATTCCGTAGGCAAGGTACTGATTGCCAAAAAGCTGGTTGCTGCACTGATTGTGGTCTGCTGTATTGCAGTGTTTTCTTACTTCAAATTTGTTGCAAAGCCCATAGAGCAGCCTGTGACAGCTACCACCGGGATTATCTCCAATGTCTATTTTGACTATGACGACATGGACCTGATGGAATTCTCCGGAAAAGCCAATATCAGAGCCGCCAACGGCAGTGTGGTATATACCGGAGACCTCAAGAACGGTGTTTGCGAGGGTACGGGTATTCTGTACAACCAGAGCGGTGTACTGGTATACAAGGGTGATTTTACCAATAATTCCTATAACGGACACGGTAAGGGATATGCCAAGGACGGGAGTCTCCGGTATGAAGGTGCATATGTTGACAACGTCTATGAAGGAGAGGGCACGCTGTATTACCCTTCCGGACAGATTCAGTACACCGGTGGGTTTTCCGGCGGCTTCTACAGCGGAAGCGGTTACTTGTACGCCGAGACCGGCAAGCTGATTTATGAAGGAACCTTTCATAACGGTCTGTATCACGGCGACGGCGTTCTCTACCACGAGAACGGTATCCGTAAATACGAGGGCGAATTTGTGATGGGTCAGCCCCAGGGAACCGGGTCGTTGTACACAGATGCCGGAAGACTATATTATACCGGAATCGTTGCGAACGGTGATATCGCATATGAGTCATTAATCTCTCTTTCCCTGAAGGAAATCAGCGAGATGTTTTATGAGGACCCGACTGTCTATTATACCCTGGACAGAACCTGTTACGTATATGAGACAGCGCAGATAGCCGTAGAGCTTGATTGTATTGTAAGGATTGTTGAGGACAAGACTTCGGAAGAGAATTCCTCCGGCACCTCAAATGAGGGAGACGGATGGTATCTGCCTGAGGAAGCGGGCAATATGGTCAGTCTCGACACATCACAGAAGGGTGAGGATGGCCTGCCTACCGATTTCAGCACGGAGAAACAGAGCATTTACTATTATGTGAACAACTCGGAATGGGTTGCCGAAGCGGATATGGACAAGGGAAGCGTCAAGGTTGAAGGTGTAACAGTTTTCAAGAATGAGCCCGACGTGCCTTTTTCAAATGAAAAGGAGTACATCCCGGTAAACGGAGTCACAGAGCTGATGGACTGTATCGCAATTGAGAAGGTCAGAAAGCGGACGCCCACCGCCTTCAGCAATATCTTCTTCGAAGAGGTAAGCAGAAATTATCGTTACACTTATGTGAAAAACATCAACTATACACAGGCGATATATGAGAAATGTATTGATACAGAGAACTTTTCTTATCAGTTATGTTATCAGATTGATGACGCCAAGAAGCTGTACTACTACAAAATATCCCGTGTCCAGTAAATAATTATTGATAGAAAAGTGAGGTGTAAAAATGGGAGACTTCAGCGTAATTTCAGATGTCAGCAATGCAATTCTGAAAACGATGAGAGATAATCTGTGTCCCGAATTAATTCAGTCGCCGGAAGCCATAGCACTGTCTATGCCATCCGACAAAAACGCGGATTTTCAATTGGGCTTATACCTGTATGATATTCAGGAAATGAGGGAATACCGGCAGACAGAATATGTGAGAATCAATTCATCCCAGAGAAGACTGCCGCCAAAGCCGCTGAATCTGTATTATGCCCTGTATATCAATTCCAAATCCCAGTTGACGATGGATTCGGAAAATGAGCAGAGGATTCTGGGAAGGGTCATGCAAATCCTCATGGATTATCCGATTTTGCCTGAGGAATTGACCGATGAAGACGAGATGGGACTTACGATTACCTTTCAGACCATGAGCTTTGAGGAGAAGAGCAAGCTGTGGTCAGTCCTGTCAACACCGTATCAGCTGGCTGTCTATTTCTCCGTGTCACCGGTACTGTTGTCGTCGCGCAAGGTCAACAGCTTTACCAGAGTTGTGGATGCGAAGTTTGGTACTCAGCATATGTAAGGGAGGAAGAGGATGACAGGACACAAGCTATCCTTTGCACTTCGGCTGATTGATGATTTTACCGGAAGAAAAATCGGCAGAACATCCTGTGTATTTAAAACGGATGAACGTTTTATACCCACAATTTACAAGGAGGAGGGTGTGTATCTCTTTTTGGAACCAATGGAATGCCCCTGTACTGTACAGATTGAGGCACAAGATTATTTCCCGGGAATGGTTCTGATTGATCGGAGAGATCTGGATCCCAAATACCCTGTGGTGGATGTAAGACTTTATCATAAACCCGGCGGACAGTTTCCTTATCGCTGCAGCCTCAGCTGCGGAAGAATCGAGCCGCCACAGCCGGGGAAGCCCTTCATGGTGTACGGCATCAGCAGTGTGGACAGCGGATATGCGCTGAAAGCAGTAAAAAATATGGACGATGCCTCCGTGATAGAGCTGACCGGTTATAACAAAGAAAAATTGCCCGGACGGGTATTTGGTCTGGGGGATGAAAAAGACCTGGAAGTATTTGTAATAACGGAGAAGACCGGAATCAATGATTATGCCATATCCGGAAAGCTGAAAAAAAAGCACCAGAAGGGTGACAGGCTTTTTAGGATATACCGGACCTACGCGGACGGCGACGGCAATTATGTGTTGCCTGTAGCGGAGGGAACGGAGGACAGAATCACGGTCGTAACCGGGATTGCGGATGCTTAGGGTAGAAAGGAGTTAATATGTCAATGCTGGTTACCAATGGGGCGATGATGATGTGCAGCTTCGGTCTGGCACCGTCAACCTTAGTAGTTCCACCGGCCTCCAAGGTCATGTCCGGTACGCCTGCTGCCAATATCGGTGATTGTATTCCCAATACCAATATTCCACCCTTTGGCTTGTGTACTTCCATGGCGAATCCGGCGGTAGCTGCGGCTACCAGTGCAGCACTCGGTGTACTGCAGCCTCAGCCCTGTACTCCCGTGATCACGGGTACATGGGTACCCGGTTCACCAACCGTAATGATTGGCGGCAAGCCGGCTGTAAACCAGACATGTAAATGCATGTGTGCCTATGCGGGTGTGATACAGATAACAAACCCGGGGCAGACAAAAACTGTGGTTCCATAAAAAGTTAACATAAAAACATCAATATTTCTAAAGGAGGATTAAAAAATGGCAGAGTATTTATCTCCCGGAGTCTATGTGGAGGAATTTGAATCAGGTCTCAGACCTATGGAAGGAGTTGGAACATCTACAGCCGGCTTCGTAGGAATGGCAGAAAAAGGTAATGTAATCGGCACACCGGAGTTTGTTTCCAGTTTTGCTGACTTTACCCGTAAGTTCGGAGGCTATCTGTCCGAAAGTACTCACGGCGAGTTCCGTTACCTTGCATACAGCGTAGAGCAGTTCTTCGCAAACGGAGGAACAAGATGCTACGTAATGCGTGTTGTTCCAGCAGATGCCAAGGCAGCATCCTTAAAGCTCGGCACAGTTTCCTTGAAAGCGAAGAACCCCGGTAAGTGGGGAAATGAGATCACCATTACCGCTACTCCCGCTTCCAAGGGCAAGGCAGCAGTAATCGAGGCTGTAGACGGAGCTGATGGCGTGAGAACCTACACCTTATCCAATGCAAGCGGATTCGCAGTAGGCGATACCGTGGCAGCAGTGGTGAACGGCAAGGTCGTTACCTACACAAAGGTTGAGAGCGTTCAGGACAACAAGATTACTCTTGCAGCCGCACTGAAGGACGATATGGTTGACAAGAATGTGGTTCCCAAGAAGCAGTTCGTTACCTGCGAATGCAATCTCGAGATTCGCTACAAGGACACCATCGAGGTATATGAGAAGGTATCTTTAAACGGTGAAAGCGCAAGCTTTATCGGAAAGGTACTCTCCAAATCCCAGGTAGTGGATGCAGAAGCTGCAGAGCCTGCAGAAGCAACCGCTATTTACTCCATCTTCACAGACAAGGCTGACAGCCAGAAAGCAATTGTACGTCTTGCAGGCGGTGAGGACGGTGGCAAGAAGGGCATTACCGACGACATCTTCATGGGTGTTGACAACGGCCCCGGCAAGAGAACCGGTCTGGCTGCCTTCGTTGAGCTGAACAATGTAAGTATTATGGCTGTTCCCGGCGTGACCAGTCCTGCCGTACAGCTGGCACTTTGCGCACAGTGTGCAAATCTCGGAAGCCGCTTCGCAGTACTGGATCTGCCTCTGGAGGTTACCAAGCCTCAGGATGCTCTTGCATGCAGAGAGAAGATCGATTCCGATTATGCAGCTATGTATCATCCCTGGATTCAGATCTATGATTCCCTGAACAAGAAGCCCGCATACATCCCGCCTTCAGGTGCTGTCTGCGGTATCTACGCAAGAAGCGATGCGGAGAGGGGCGTACATAAGGCACCTGCCAACGAGGTTGTTTACAATGCAATCGGCCTCAGCTGTCTGTACAACAAGGCAGAGCAGGATATTCTGAATCCTGCAGGCGTGAACCTGATTCGTACTCTTCCCGGACAGGGAATCCGTGTATGGGGCGCAAGAACCTGCTCCTCCAACACCCTGTGGAAATATGTCAACGTGAGAAGACTCTTCATTTACCTTGAGGAAAGCATCAAGGCCAACACCAGCTGGGCAGTATTTGAGCCCAATGACACCTTCCTCTGGACGAGAGTGAACTCCACTATCAGCTCCTTCCTGCGTGATATGTGGCGTGCAGGAGCACTGGTGGGCGACAGCGAGACTCAGGCATATTTCGTCAATGTGGGACGTGACACCATGAGCCAGAACGACATCATGAACGGACGTCTGATCTGTGAGATCGGTGTAGCTCCCAGCAGACCGGCTGAATTTGTAATCTTCAGAATTACCCAGATGATGGAAGAACAATAATCATAACAAGAATGGAGGAATATAAAAAATGGCAGCAGCGAATTACCCGTTTAAAAAATATAACTATAAGGTCAATGTAGCAGGTGCTGACTCTGCATCCTTTTCCGAGGTAAGCGGATTTGACGCAACAGTTGACGTAATCGAGTACAGAGAGGGAGATGACGCAATCAATTCTCCCAGAAAGTATCCCGGTCTGACCAAGTACGGTAATGTAACATTGAAATGGGGCATGACCTCTTCCACCACTTTCTATGATTGGGTTATGGGCATTTCCGACGGTTCCCTGAAGGATTCCGACAGAGAAAAGGATGTGACCATTGAGCTCTACGATGATGCAAACAGCACCGTACTTGCAAGCTGGAAGCTGGAGAAGGCATGGCCCAGCAAGTATACCGCTCCTGATTTCAACGCAAGCTCTTCCGAGATTGCATTTGAGAGTATCGAACTGGTATGCTACAGCATTTCCAAGGTTGTAAGCGGAAGCTAATACCGATTGTTCCGTGATCAGGACCTCTGATGCCGGATAGTCAGGTAAAATCGGGCAGGAAGAGACACTTCTTCTTCCTGCCCAAATTGTTAAGAACGAGTAGATACGGAGGAAGCGCAGAATGGCTGAATTTATGACAGAATTTGAATTTGATCTCCCCAAGGGTTATAAGGATGACAGCGGTGTGATTCACAGACACGGAGTAATGCGCCTTGCAACAGCGGCAGATGAAATCGTACCCTTGAGAGATCCCAGAGTGGTGGGCAATCCCGGTTATTTAACGATTATGCTTTTGTCAAGAGTCATTACCAAGCTGGGGGATGTGCCGGTGATTACCACGAGAGTAATCGAGGGACTGTATTCCGCAGACCTTGCATATCTTCAGAACATGTATCAGCAGATCAATGCAATGGAAGAAGTGAAAGAGACCTGTGTATGTCCGGAGTGTGGCAAGATGTTTGAAAAAGCCATAAATTTTACACTGGCGGAATAGCCGTTTATCCGAGAGATGAGGCTTACAAGGAAGTATCTTATATCTCCTATTATTTCCATTGGCCTTTTGACGAGGTGATGAAGCTGGACCACCTCACAAGACGGAGATTCTGCAGTGAAATCGGAGCGATACACAAACAGATTTCGGGAGCTCCCAAGAACATATTTGAGCTATAAGATGACAATAAAGAGGATGACAATATGGACTTCCTAACAATGTGGAAAAAAGCCACTACCTACAATTTCATGGTATTTCTGGGACCGGTATGGATGCGCTGTGCCAGAGTATCCGGAATTGAGAGAGTAATAGATACAACCACGGTGTCGGAGGGCGGAGTCAACGATAGGGTATACACCCTGGAAGCACCGGCGACTACAGAGAGAACCTTAATATTGGAGCGAGGAGTCTGCGAGAGTCTGAATCCTGCGGAGATCATGCTGATGCCGGGCTATCGTTTCACCACGGACCTTCTGGTACTGGTACTGGATGTGGAGCAGGTACCGCACTTTATCTATTCTTTCAGTGGATGCTATGTAAAAAAGGTTACCTACGGAGACCTGGACGCTTCCAAGAGTGAAATACTGATTGAGCGCGTTGAAATAGCCTATGAGACAGTCATTAAGACACCGGCGGTATATTGATGTATTGGCGGTTTGAAGAATACTATATTATGAAAACGGTGACTTATAATGCTGAACAATAACTATCTGACATTTGGTAATTCCATCCTACAGAAATATTGCGGTATGACCAGCAGAATCAATCCGCTTGCTCTTGTTTTTCTCCGGAAGGAGGAAGAAGAGGAAGCGCCACAGGTGAGCCCTGCCACAATTCTCAATGTACAAAATTACCATTATCGCACCAACCGCTACATATACAATCACATCGTGAACAGATATGTGCAGAATTACAATCAGATAGTATCCGTTCTTCAGGCAAACTCAATTTATGCCGAAAGTCCGAACTTTAAAATGGATATTCATCCCGTTCAGATGAACCACACATCGATACAGACCGCAGAAGAGATGGAAACAGTGGTTAAGCAGGTTACGGAACAGCTGCTAAAGGAATATGTACGGGTTGATCAGATACAGGAAAAGACGACGGAAGTCTTAATTAAAAAGTTGACAGAAGGATTATCTTCGGAAGGTCTGAAGGTACTGCCTCTCAAGGTCAGGGAGAAGGTATTTTCGGAGATAACAAGGGAAGTACAGGAAAAGGTGCTTCCGACAGTATGGAAGCAGACCAATACCGCCACACTGACAAATCAAACCACAAAGGTTTTACGGGAAACCATAGAGACGGTGTTGGAACAGAATGCAGGAAGACTGCCCCGTCCGGTCATTGCCGAGACGGCAGCCGGACTGACTCAGGAGCTGTCGGTGCGGCTGACAAAAGAGTGGAAGAACATTTCTGAAGCCGCAGGAAAGCAAAAAGAGATCACCGGGGTAAAACATTCAGAGCATACAATCGAAAAGCAGACAGAAAAGCAGATAACAGAACAAACAGTAAAACAGGCAACAAAGCAGATAACAGAACAAACAGTAAAACAGGCAACAAAACAGATAACAGAAAAGACAACAGAAAAGACAACAGAAAAGACAGAGACGAGCAGGGAAGTCATTCGTAACCTGTTAATCGGAAAAATAGAGCCATACATTATGGCCATATCACCGGGAACCTCCCGTTCTGTCATTCGTCAGGAGATCCTGAAGGTGTGCAATAGGGAAGAAGCGGTGGAAGTCCTCACGCGAGAGCTTGAGAATCTTGCCGGGGCATATGTTGCAGGGACAGTGGAAGCAAAAGACGATACGGCGGTGATTCGGGGAACGATACAGCTGCTGTTGCAGGAGATTGTGGAGCATACAGACACCTGTCGAAGGGGCAAAGAGAGATTTGAAAGGCAGCTTGTCAATCGCCTGACTCCTCTACCGGTCAGACCGGTTGCGCTGGAGTTCAGAAAAGAACAGCAGGAAACAGAAGGTACTTCGCAGGAACCGTTGCCTGCACAAAAAGAAGCTGCCGTTATTCAGCAAAAGATAGTACAGATTATCAGGAAAGAGCAGACGGCAGAGAGTAAGTATTACACACATTTCGTGGATAGATTCTTAAAGGCTGCAAAGGAACAGCAGAAAGAGGAAGCAGACAGGAGCACGTTTCCCGCGGGAATCATATATCATCAAAAGCCCAGGGAAACCGTACATTTTGTCAACAAAGATGTGATAAGGCTGCCATTGGAGATGCTCTCCCGGAATCAGACCGATACCTCACGGGAGCAAGAACCAAGGGATGAGAGAACTTATCAGGAAACAAACAGAATAGAAAACAAAGTAATCAGGGAAATAAAGAAAGGAATAGAGAAGGAAGTAGAGAAGGAATTCATTGCGTATCCGGAACATACGGAGCGAAGAGTCATTCGCCGGACCATACCGGAATTTACCGCAGGACAGAATCCTCCTGTCGGACAGTATATTTCCAACAGTGAGATTCCTTCAAAGGAGAGGCCAGCAACCGGATATCTCTCAGCGGAATCGGTAGCTCCCCGTAGGTCGGGAACCCTGGAGCTGGTCTTATTGACTCATGAGGGTCAGGAGCCGGTGGAAAATGCAGCAGAGCCCGGAGGAACGATACAGGACGAAGGGATATCAGCCCGGAGGAAGGCGGATATTAACGGGAGCGAAGGCGTCTATACACCGGTCAATACGGGATTTGTACAGAGTGGCGTACGATATCCGCAGGCTGTGACACGATCGGGGCAGAGCATTGAGGTAGCTCCCATGGAGCTGATTCACAAGCGTGAGGAAGTCAGGAAGGACGAGCAAGAGGAGGAAGCTGCCACCCAGAGTCCGAAAATCACGGAGAACATACAACCCGATATCGTATTTACAAAGGAAATTGTCACAAAACAGAATATAGAAAATGTGATTTCAGAAAGCGTTCAGAAACAGCAGCAGGTATTTGCCACGGGACAGACGGCAGGCGGTATGATGTCCGGACAGGGTCAGAGCATGACAAATGAGCCGGCGGATATCCTGCCCCGGGAACAGATTTCCGCCGTCAGGATGGAGCGGATGATTTCCGAGAGTGTATCCAGAAAAATGGATGAGAATATTCCTGAAATCACCCGTCAGGTCTATCGCAATCTGGAACGTCAGATCAAAAAAGAACAGGAAAGGAGGGGAATATAGCGTATGTCAATAGGACTTCAGGCATTAGTGGATAAAACAAAAAGCGTTATTGCAGGTCCCATAGCGAAAGCTACATTGGAGTTCTGTAACAGCAAAGGCAAGATGCTCAGATCCATGCAATGCGGCTTTAATCCGACAGAATATTCCATATCACAGTCTATCGGTTATCACAGGGCAACCGGTTTTGGAAAACCCTTCAGTGCGAATCAGCTTCAGTTTGGACGAGGGGAACATGCAACCCTTTCCGTGAGTATTTTTGTAGATGAAAAAAGTAATCTGCAGAGCTCCATTCTCAAATACGGAGGCAAAATATACAATGCGGTGAAATACCGGGGATTTTCATCCACGCCTAAGGATGTAAAGGAAATCTGCCAGTTTCTGGAGAGTTTCCTGCATTACGATGACAAGTCAAAGACAACCCCGCTTATCGGATTTAACTGGGGGGATATGAGATTTATCGGCAAGCTCTGCAGCATCAATGTACAGTTTATCATGTTTGACAGGGCAGGGAATCCCACCCGTGCCAAGGTGGGTATGCAGATTATGGGAGACGACAGTTGCTTTATGAAAAAGGATTTCTCCTCAGGCATGTCTCTGGGTTCTTCCGCAAGACAGGCAGCAGCGGACCAGGGAGCCATGAATCCCAGGTCACTTCTGTAGAATCCCGGTCAGGTGCGTAAGGTTCATGGCAGGCATTGCAGAATCCATAGCAGATAAAGGTAAGGAATGTGAAGTAATCGTATGAGCTTGATGACAGGTACTACCAATTTTAAAGCGTTAAAAACAAAATATTCCGATTTTGCCATTCCTACGCTGGAAATCGTAGTGGACGGAACCAAGATGGTAGCCTCCAAGGATATCATGGTTCAGGATCTGATGGTAGACCTGACCTGCGGATATGAGGCAAGCGGCTGCGAATTTACGGTGGGAAACTGCTATGACAGTGAAAAGTGTGATTTTGACAAGGCCGTTACCGGCAAGCTCCAAATTGGCAAAAAGGTGGAAATTCTGGCAGGCTATGAGAAGACCGAGAGCGTATTCTTAGGCTATATCGATACCGTGAGCTACGAATTCTCAGGGGGAGCAAACGGAGAGATCAGAGTCCGCTGCATGGACGCCAAGGGGCTTCTGATGAAGAACCGGCGTCTGGAGGCATTCAAGGAGAAGAGTGCGGACGCAGTGGTGAAAAGCCTCCTGTCAAGCCAGCCGGTAAGCTATTATCTCTCCGGTAAGGAGCTGGATAAATGCTCGGATGATGAGGTTCCCCTCCGCACCGGTATGAAGACCGATTATGAGATCGTGGTGGAGCAGGCCGAAAAGATGGGATTTGAATTCTTTATCATTCAAGGGAAGGCTTACTTCAGGAAGGCGGAGAAAACCACCACACCGATTATGACACTGGATCCGGACTGCGGAATCGAGGAAAACACAGTATCCTTCTCGGGGAACAAGCTGGTGGAGAATATCGAGGTGCGTTCCATCAATCAGGAAAACGGCAAGATGATTCAGGGGAAGGCCAAGTTGTCAGGAAGCTTCAGTGAAGGTTCTTCCGCAACCAAGCTTTACCGTTCAACGACACAGGTATTCTATGAGCCCGGTGTTGCAAGTGCGGCTGAGGCCTCCAATAGGGCAAGTGTGCGTCTGGATGCACTGAAAAGCCATTTCGGCTCCATGGAGCTGCTCTGTATCGGACTTCCGGAGCTGGTTCCCGGCCGTTTTGTAAAACTGGATAAATTTGCCTCCGCAGTGAACGGAAAGTATTACATCACAAAGATTCAGCATCGTTTCGGACAGGACGGCTTCCGAACGACGGTGCTCGCAAGACGAAGCAGTCTGTAAGAGGAGGTTTCAGCATATGTCAGATTCCATTATCGATCTGTTGCAGACACCAAATGAAATGTATGATAACCAGCTCATTCCCGGATTTGTTCAGGGAACTGTGGTTGAAAATAATAATAAAGATTACCCCGGAATGGTAAAGGTCTCCTTTACCATATGGGAGGACGGCAAGAACATGATCGAATGGGTACGCCTGCTTTCTCCCTATACGGGCAAGGATTACGGCAGTTATCTCGTGCCGGAGATTGATGAGACCGTACTCATTGGCTTTATCGGAGGCAGTCTGAAGAGACCTTTTTTGCTGGGAAGTCTTTATCCCAAGGACTCCAAGCTGGTAAAGGATCAGTTTGACAAGGATAATAAAAATAAGGTTCTGAGCACCAAGGGAGGAACCCTGATCGCCATTGACGATACGAAAGACAAGAGCTCTCTGACGATTCAGACACCGAAGGAAACCAAGGTGGTCATCGAGGATGAAAAGGAAACCATCCTCGTCTCGGATAAGGACGGGAAGAACAAGATTTTTCTGGATCTGAAAAAGGGTGAGCTCCTGTTGAACGCCGAGAAAAAGATTACCTTTACGACAGGCAAGGCCTCCCTTGAGATGGACGGCAATCAGGGAAATATCACAATTACGGGCAATAAGGTGGCAGTGAATGCGAAGCAGACACTGGCCATGGAGGGCAAGACAAGCACCACCGTAAAGGGCGGCTCCCTGACGGCGGAGGGCAAGCAGGGAGCCACGCTGAAGGCCAGCGGTCAGCTATCCATCAGCGGCGCAATGGTAAAGATAAATTAGAAAGATAAGAGGTTACCATATGTCAGATGCAACTATGTTTTTGGGAAAAGGATTTCAGTTTCCGCCAAGAGTAGATGCTACAACAGGGCGATTTATCATGTCAGAGGGAGAGGAGGATATTAAAGAAGCTATCTTTCTCATTCTCAAGACCAGGCTGGAGGAGCGCCCCATGTGTCCGGATTTTGGCTGCGACATAGAGAACTATGTGTTTGACCTGCCGGACAGCAGGGCAGAGCGAGGAATTGAAGACGCCGTTATCACAGCACTGACCAGGTGGGAACCCCGAATTGATAATGTACAGGTCACAATCAATCAGGACCGGATGCAGGAAGGAATCATTCTCATTGAGATCGGCTATACGGTCCGCAAGAATAATAATGCGGTCAATCTGGTATTTCCCTATTATCTGGAGGAAGGCTTCAGCACATGGAGGTAGTCCAAGCTATGGAAACAGGAACATCTAAGAGGATAGAACAATTACATAGACTTGCAGCTTCGTACACGCCGGAATGGCATTTTTCGGAGGAGAATCCCGATGCCGGTTCTGTTTTGGGAATCCTGATATCCGACATGCTGGAGGACAGTAACAAGCGGGTGGAGCGGGCTCTGCACAAGCACAAGCTTCATTATCTGAACCGCTTTGATGCACTGATGAAGGAGCCTGTGTCGTCTGCCAGAGGATATGTACAGTTTACGCCGGTAGCGGGCAGAGAGGGCATTATGGTGGTGCCCAGGGGGACGGAATTGTCTGCCGATTCCGGGGAGCAGGAGATACTATATGAAACAATGCACGATGTCTGTCTGGCGGATGCGGGAATCACTTCTGTTGTTGTAACGGACGGACAGGAAGATAAAATTGTATTTCAGGCAGGAAAAGAGACCAATCAGCGACTGGACAGGATTGACTGCAAGGCATTTGACTGCAGTGGAACAAACGAAGCCTCCCACCTGTTTTTCATCTGTTTTGACACAATCCTGGACCATACCGGGGGTCTGAAGCTTGCACTCAGACTTGAAGCTGAGAAGAAGGAGGAGGCAATCCGTTCCGCAGAGCTTCTCGCTTCCGACCGTGTGGAAGTCCTGATCGCAGAGCCCATCGGTGAAGCAGAAGACAGGTACCGGGAGATTGGGTTCGACAGCATTACAGCCGAGGAGGATGTGCTCTGTCTCGAGAAGGCGGATTATACGCCGGCTCCTGTAGTGCTGAATGGGAAAAAGGGATATTTCCTCATCGTAAAGGCGGTAAAGCAGATTCCGGAGCTTATTTTGTCCGGTCTCAGGATCAATATGGAGAAAGCAGAGCTTGTTCCCGACAAGATAAGGCTGGAGGGAACGGACACGAAGGCGGAGAGATTCAGTCCCTTCGGCGCGCCTCTGCAGCTGCTGGCGGAATGCGGAATGGATTCTGCGGAGGCTTTTTCCAAGAAGGATGCAAGGATTACCCTGTCCTTTGACCTGGATTATGAAATCAGGGAAGAGAAGCCGGAAGAGGCGGATATCAATATCGAATACAAATCCATTATGAAGCGGCCTCCGGAGGCTGCATACGCGAAGCCCGTCATGGTATGTGCGGACAGAGTGGCATGGGAATATATGAGTGTTACCGGCTGGAAACGACTGATGGAGGATTCTGAGTCAGAGCGCATTTTCAACGGGGAAAGGGAAGGGACGATTACCCTGCAGTTTATCTGCCCCAAGGACATGCTGCCCATGGATGACTCCCAGGAGCCCCGCATGAGGGTGCGCCTGATGCAGGCGGATCATATTTACCAGATGCCGGCTGTGTATAAATGTCCGGTGATCAAGAAGCTTCGGTTTGCCTACAGTTATGAAGGAAGAGAGCAGGAACCGCAATTTGTCTACACTTTGAACAATTATCAGACAAGGGATTGCAGAAAACAGTTTGAGAACGGGATGAACACAGTGATATTTTATGCAACAGAGCGTTCTGAGCGGAGCATGTATTTCTGCTTTGACCATTCCATACAGGGATTGCCCTTTACCCTTTATTTTGATTTGGAAAATTACAGCGACCTTCCTGTTGATTTCACCGTAGAATACAGCAGAAAGGATGATTTCAAGCCCATCCGCATCGTGGACGGCACCAACGGTATGCTGAACTCCGGTACCATGCAGTTCCTCATCTCAAGCGATATGGAGAAGACAACGCTGTTCGGAAAAGAAGGATATTTCCTCCGTTTTACCGGCTATGAAAAGGAATATCCCGCCTATCGGCTTCCGAAGATCAAGGGGATTTATCCCAATGTGGCAAAGGTGGAGAACCACAGCACCAGTGAGGAATACTTTTATATTGACGACAAAAACGAGGAGCTTACCGTAAAGCTTAAGAATGAGAATCTCAAGCAGCTCTCCGTATGGATCCATGAAAAGAACGGTTCCGGAGATGAATGGGTGGAATGGAAGCAGGCCACACACAGCTTTGAGTACGGCAGGGTCTATCAGGCAGATATGGCAGCGGGGACCGTTACCTTCGGAAGCTTTGCCTTTTCCGATATCGCCCTGTCCCAGGACGGACCGGAGATTCTGATAAGACATCGCAATTACGAAGGGAAAGCGGCTAATCTGCCGGAGGATTCCATCGTGACGCTGCGGGACAGCAACCGCTATGTCAGCTCCGTGACGAATCCGTTCCCCACTTACGGCGGGAATGATGCCTACACGGAAAAGAGTGCGACACAATATATCACCGGAGTGCTCCGCAGCAGAAACCGCGTGGTAACAGAGGGCGATATTCTGGATCTGCTTCGACAGACCTCTTACAGTGTGGAGGAAATCAAATGTGCCCTGGACGTGGATGCATTGGGAAATCCGGCGCCCGGACGTGTGACCATCGCCGTGCTGACCGGGGAATTTGATAAGGGTGCGCATATTTTTCATGAGATCAAGGAAGAAATGAAAAAGAAGCTGGAGGAATGCGGAAGCTTTCAGGTCATGGGGAAGGAAGTACAGCTGACACAGCCTCATTTCTTAAGACTGAATGTAAGGCTCTGGCTGGAAAAGGACACCATGGAAAACGCCTATGATATGCAAAATACCGCAAACACTGTCATTGAGGAATTCATTCATCCGCTGACAGGCGGTCCGGACGGAACCGGCTGGAAAATCGGAAGCTTTCCCCGGGTCTCCCAGATTCGTGCTTATCTGCGGAAACGGTTGAAAAATGTGACGATTGCGAGACTTGCGGTGACTACGCTGGTAGAGGATCAGGAAGTGGAAATCAAAGAAGATATCAGTGACATCAGCAAAAGTCCCTTTATCCTGCCGGTCAGCGGAGAGCACGTGATACATATTGATTTGAGACAGTAGAGAAATGGGAGGAAACGTAATGTTACAGATTCCCGAATTGGATGATATAACCTACGAGCAGATATTACAGGGTGCGGTTCACAAGATTCCGTTATTGACAAAGGAGTGGACGGATTTTAACCGTCACGACCCGGGAATTACGACCTTGGAAACCTTTGCATGGCTGACGGACATGTTGAATTACTATGTGAACGCCACAGGCAGGGTACATGAATTACAGTATATGAAGTTGCTGGGAATCACGGAATTGCCCAGACAGGCGGCACAGGTCTGGGTGTGTGTGGAAAGCAACCATAAGAAAGTGACACTGCCACAGGGATTTCCGATTTACGCCGGTTCCAAGTGCTTCGTCTGTGAAGAGGCAGCTGAGGTGACGGACAACCGCTTTCAGACGCTGCTGTACGAAGAAAACGGAAAAATTACGGACCTGACAGCCTTTGCCGGAGAAGACGGGAGCTATGCCAGGGTATTTCGGGCAGAAAACGGAGAGAAGAGTGCCGAGCACCTGTGTCTGGGCTTCGAAGAACCCCTGGAAGGCGTGGTAAAGCTGTTCATAACCGTCAGGGAATATGAGGAACGCAGGGAGCTTCCCGAGGATTTTACCCTCTCTGAGGTACAGTACTCCTGCTATGACGGTGAGAAATGGGTGCCTGTGGAGCTGGCGGAGGACCGGACCAACGGTCTTTTGCGCAGCGGCGTGGTTACACTTCGGCTTCCGTCCGGGATGCAGAAAGTTGCCCCGGAAGGTGCCGGGGAAGGCTATTATCTTCGTCTGACGGTTTTGGAGAATCATTATGATGTTACTCCGGAGCTTGGAAGGATCTTCCTGAACCCGGTAAAAATGATACAGAAACGGGAATTATCCAAGAGAATTTCCTATCGTTACTCCCCGGAAAACAGGGAGTACAGGATTCCCTGCTATGTGTCCGAAAAGGACAGGATAGCGGTAGGGGTGTGCACGAATGAGGAGGAAGGTCTGTACCGTATGGTGTTTCAGTTTGAAGCACAGGAGACGGATGAAGCACAGGTGGATTATGAAAGGAAAGAGATTACCTTTGCGAAGGGCATGGAGCCCGGGGAAGGCAGTCTCGTAGATATTTTCCTGATGAAGGAAGAGGTCATCACCGACAGCCGGATTGGTGTTACTGACGGATGCGCCGGACAGAAGCTTCCCTTTTTTGTACAGAACCCTTATGAAGTAAAGGTCATACTGGCAGAGGAGACGGAGAATCAGGTCATCTATCAGCATTGGAACTATGTTTCCAGTCTGGAACAGTGCTCCTATGAGGACAGGGTATTTACCTACGATCAGGAGACCAACAGCCTGCGGTTCGGGGACGGTATTCACGGCATGGTGCCGGAGAGAGGTGCGCTGGTGCTGGTCAGCGAATGTTCCCTGTCGGATTACGAGGAGGGAAATGTCCGGGCCGGTGAGATCAGAAGAATAGGGGACAGCCGCTACGGAGGGCTACAGGCGTACAATACCGCCATGGCCACCGGCGGCAGGGGCGCGGACTCCATCGAAAAGATGCAGGAGAGACTGGAGCGCAGGGTGCTGGAGCAGAATCGCGTGGTCAGTCCCGGGGATTACGAAAGGAAAGTGAAGGAGATTCCCGGTCTCATGATTCGCGGTGCCAGGGTGGTCTCTGCAAAGGAGTATTGCAGTAACCATTCCGTTCCCTACAAGCCCTATGACACTTATGTGGTGGTATGTCCCAGATCCATGAAGCCCAAGGAGAAGCTGGGGAAAAAATATCATGACTATATCTGTGACTATCTGGAGCAGTATCGCATGCTGAACACCAGAGTGAAGGTGGTGGAGCCCGTCTATGGCTGTGTGAACCTCAGCGGCAGAATCCGTATCCAGGGAAAGCCTCAGGCGGCAAGGAATGAGGTAGAGCAGTTTTTAAGGAATTATATTGAGAAAAGACAGGAAGAATGTTGCTTTGGTGCGGTATTCTCCTATGGTGACATCTTCATGCAGCTGGAAGCGCTGGATCATGTGGAACGGGTAGAGGAGCTGCATTTGTCCCTGGGCGGAGACATGGGCAGAAAGAACGACAAGGGAGATCTGTTGCTGAACAGCGACTGTCTTCCGTATGTGGGTGAACTGGAGTTTGAGTATAAAGAGTAGGGATGACGATTATGAAAAGTAAACCGAAATATGTACATTATGTGGGAACGTACCTGAAAAAAGGGCAGTACAAGGGTATGAAACTGAATAAGGACTATTCCCTGAGCGGAGCCGGCAGCGGCAGATATCTCTATATTGCGCCTGTATTCGATTCCGGGGAGGAGGGCAATACATGGCAGTCTCTGCATCTGGAGGGTACTTTTCATGATTGTAAGCTGGAGGTGGTGGCTGCTGCCTCAGACCGGGATTATCGTGAATATCTGGAGGACGGACAGACATCACTTCAGGAAAAAGAAGAGCTGGTTCGTTCCCTGAACGGTACGAGGAGAGTAAATGCCACCGATCTGCTGTTAACCGGACTTCAGGGAAGATATCTGTATCTGTTTTTCGGTGTCAGCGGTCAGACGGAATGTGAGTTTACGCTTCAGATGGCTTCGGTGGAATTTCCGAAAAACAGCTTTCTGGAGTATATGCCGGAGGTATATCAGACCGGCGATGATTTCTTTGAGCGATATATCTCCATCTTCCAAAGTATGTTTCTGGATGTGGAGGGAAGAATTGATAAGCTCCCGGAACGGATGGATTACGAGAAGGCAGAGTTGGATGATCTGCAGGAGCTGGCGGACTGGGTCGGAATGGACGAGGTCATCGTCCGGGAAGCTGTGAGAGAGGGAGAGACAGAGAAGCTGCGCAGGCTTCTCGCTCATGTCAACGAGATACAGTCCGGCAAGGGAACGAAGAAGGCGCTGAAGCTGGTGCTGCAGACCTTATACGGTGAGAGTGTTCGGATTCTGGAGTATTTTAAGTGGTATGAATTTCTGGAAAACAGACCGGAGGAATTGCAGCTGTATCAGAAGCTGTACGGCAGGGACAGCTCCTGTCTGACAATCCTGATTGAGGAAAACAATGGCACAAAGTTCGCAGAGTCAGAGCGAAAAGGCATGCGTAAGGTGGTATCGGGAATGCTTCCTCTTGGTATGCATTGTAACCTTATTTTCCTGGATAACAGTTGTCATATGGACTCCCATTGTTATCTGGATCACAACAGTATGCTGGCGACCTTGTCGGCAGCCAGCGCAAACGGTATGGAGCTGTACGGAAATGTGATTCTGCAGTAGTGGATTGCTGACAGGAAAGGAAAAGTCAAGTCATGATAGATTTAGTATTGAATCTGATTCGGAAAAAAGCGGCGCTATATCTGGAAATGATGCATCAGGAGGCGCTTTCGGCAGCGTATCCTCATATATTGGACAAAGACGCGTCGTCTCAGGAGATTGAGGAGCTGCAGGCTGAGATTGTTCTGCGGGTCAAGGATGACCTGCTTTCCGGCAGGCAGAATCGTTATGAGAAGGTTGTCAGGGACTTTAACCCCGTGGCAGAAACCGTAATGGAACTGGCACTTGCACAATATATCTATCCTGACTGGAAGGAGATATGGGAGAATATCGGGGATTCCTATCTCACCATAGAGAATGCCGCACGTATCTGCTACTGCGACAACGACCCCGTGATTCATGCATTTTCCATGATGGAAGAGGCTTACGAGCAGCTTAAGAATCTATTTTATTTTGAACGAGGGGACCAGACGGAGTATATCCGAAAAAACATCACCATGGATGAGCGTTTGTACGCTTACCTGCAGGGAAGTGATCAGACGAAGAAGGAATATGCAACGATTGGCAATCGTGTGGACGTATCCTCTGCCCCTAAGAAGCAGTACATTCGACTGAAGGAAAAGGAAAGCCTGGTTTCCTACATAGAAAATGACAATACGGACAGCGAATATCATCTCATCCACATTCAGGGCAATGAGAAGAACGGAAAGAGATTCCTGGCGGAGCAGGCTGAAAGAGAGCTGGGAAACAGCATTATTTTCATTGATTATGAAGCTCTGAAGGCACAGGATATCCATACAGCCCGTAGGCTGGTCTGGTATTTTTACCGGGAATGCTATTTTTATCAGGCCATTCCCTGCTTCTGCGGACTGAATGAGAAGAATTGCAGCAATAGGGAGGATGTGGAGGCCTTTCTGCTTGTCTGTATTTATTCCTATGGTGCAAAGGTACCAAGAGCCTATATCTGCTCTACCGAGGGGGTGGATGTTGCCTCCATACTGCCTTTTACCATATATAAGCTGGAGCTTGGAGCGCCTGACAGAAAGGAAAGGATCATCCTGTGGGAGAGCTTTGCCGAGGAAATCGGTCTGACAACCCCTCTTGACACGGCCATTATCAGCACAAAATATAAGCTTTCTGTGGGACAGATTAAGCTTGCGGTAGAATATCTGCGACAGCGGGAGCTTAGCGGTGAAGCAATAGACGACAATCAGATCGGTCAGATCTGTAACCGAATCCTGCCGCCTCCCAGTCAGGGAAGCATCAAGAGGGTATATACCCAGCTCACCATTGATGACTTGAAGCTGCAGCCCACCCAAAAGCAGATTTTGTACAATATCTGCAATCACATCTGGCACAGGCACAAGGTATTTGATACCTGGAATATACAGAGCAAATACAGCTACGGAACCGGTGTTTCCTGTCTGTTTGCAGGACCTCCGGGAACAGGTAAGACCATGGCGGCACAGATTATGTCGACTATGCTGGAGCTTCCTCTGTACCGGGTGGATTTGTCCCAGGTGGTGGACAAATATATCGGGGAGACAGAGAAGAAGCTGGAAGCCATCTTTAATCTGGCGGAGAAGAGTAATACCATCCTCTTTTTTGACGAGGCGGATTCCATTTTCGGCAAGAGAAGCGAGGTCAACGATGCCAAGGACAAATACGCCAATACCGAGGTCTCTTATATCCTCCAGAGGATTGATGAATACGACGGCATTGTTATCCTGGCAACAAACTTCAAAAATAATATTGACGAAGCGTTTATGCGGCGTATCCGCTATGTGGTAGAGTTCATGATGCCGGATGTGGAGATGAGGCAGGAGATATGGAAGGGATGCTTTCCACAAGAGGTTCCTGTGGAGGATATTGATTTTAAGTACCTTGCCAAGCATTTTGAACTGTCCGGCGGAAATATTAAAAATATTGTCCTGAACGCAGTATTTCTGGCAGCTTCCGAGGACGTGCCGGTTAACATGCGCCATATTCTGGAAAGCCTGCGGATGGAGAAGTTAAAAATGGGTAAGGTGATGATCCCCGGTGATTTTGCAGAATACGGATACTATTTTGAAACGTAAAAGCGGACGGCAGACAGGAACGTATATTGATAGGAGGAGAACGTATGAAATTTTGGGAACCGATAAATGATATAGCCCATGACGTTGCAAGATGGGTGAAGGGATGGGGTAAAAAGGATGCCCAGGCTGTAGATGATGAAGAGGAAGGGTGGGAAGATAACCCGATGTTTCAGAATAAGAGCGGGAATACCGGGACGGAGATGAATCCACTCTATGAAGAGGAAGCGGAAGAAGATCTTAATCAGCGTAAGTTGCGCTCCATGGACAGAAAGGTACTGGACAGGTCTGCAATTGAAAATACCGAGGGCTATGAGAAAGTCAAACACAGTCCTTCCGTGAAGAGGCTGCTCGAAAGAATAGACGACTATCATGATTTTATGATAAGGACGAAGATTCCCGATATGAGTGGGACAGAGCAGGAAAGTATGCATCAAATAGCGAAGGTGAATGGAGCGGTTGTCAGTCGTATGCAGGAAATGCTGGACTATTTGGTGCGGAAGGCCGAAGGCTATGCTGATAAGACCAAAAGGTACAGAAATGTGATGCGCATGTGTGCGCATGAAGCGATGAAAATCCGCACACAGATGGACTATGTCCTGAAAATACAGGAAAATTGCTTCTATCATCTGCGCACAACGGGAGAGGTGCCTTATAGCGGTCAGTCATACGAACAGGTATTGGTTTCGAAGGATCTGAATATCTTCCAGGAAAAGGACTCCACAGAGCGTACCTACCTGGGAGGCGGACAGATGAATACAATCTATACCATGGAGGATACCTCGCGAGATAATCAAGTACGTGCGTTGAAGGAAGGACAAGCGAGTCTTGATTTGTCAAACAATACAAATAACGAGGTTATTGAAAGACTAATGCATCAAAAACAAGAAAGTAAAGGAAAACTTACTATGAATACTGCCTATCGAGATGTGGCAGTTTCCATCATTGATAAATTGTTTAATCTAAATGCAGCTGTGGAAACTAGTTTTGCAAGATCCAAACGGGGAGAACAGTCTTCCATGATGGATGTGGCAAAAGGATCGACTCTAGATGACGTTTACACTTATTCCGATGAAGCAGGCAAAAAAGAAGTCGCATTATATAAACAGATTGCTGTCAATGAAGAGGCTTTGTTGGGGAAAGAGAGTCCGAAAAGCAAGCAAGCCATCAAAAAAGCCCAAAAAAGACAGATAATAGACACAAGCTCTGCGAAGTTTATAGAGAGTACTTTTAATCTGGCTGCTTTGGATGTTATTATTGGTCATGTAGACAGACATTATGGGAATATAATGGCGTCGGAGGAAGGAGTGAAGGGAATTGATAATGACATGGCTTTTGGTATGGCGGATGTCATGGAGTTAGGTAAGAATCATCAGGAATTTACACGTGATCAAATTAGGGAAAAAGTGAAAGATGGCGGAGTGGATACACTTAACGCCAATCATCAGGCATATTTATTCCTGGATACTCAATTTCCTGAGGTTACCGAAGCATTTCGCCAAAAGATATTGCGTGTACCTGCATCAGCAGTGAAAGGAGCGCTAAAAGGGCTGATTCGGGATGAACAGATAGAGGCGTGTGTGAAAAGAGTAGAAGCATTACAAGACTATTTAAGGAATAATGCAAGAATTATAGACAGTTTTGATCAGCTTTCAGAAAATCATGGAGAAGCTTATAATTTCACACCGGGTCAATTATATCAGAACTTTAATATTTTATCACAAGTAAAGAATTCAAGCGGAGCAAATCAGATCAATCATATAACAGCTCAAATGGGGCCCATGCTTGCTACCGATGAGTATGGAAATCATGAAATTTCTATTATAGGCAGATATGTAGAGAAAAAATTGGGGGATTTTGTTTATTGGGAGAATGGTCGTTTGAAAACTTATACTTTAGGTTGTTTTATCGTTCCTCATCTGATGCATATGTTAGCAGAAGCGGCAAAAGCGGATGATTTTGATTTGAAAAAGATGATAGAGAACGGTGAATTGGACAAGATGTTTGAGGAAGCAAAAGCATTGGCAGTGGTCGATAAGGAAAAGGATGACGAACAGAAAAAAGCAAAACAGGCATCCTGATATTGTTTAGAAAGTGGTATGGTATGGGCGATTCAATATTCAGTAAAATACTGGGCATATTCAGAAAATCAAAAAGCAAGGATCAGGGCGAATCAGAATCGATATCGGATAGATACGGGGTGGATAGAGTTGTTGATAATCCACTTTATGAACCGGGAACCATTGGGGACAGGTATGGAACAGAGGAAGGAACTGAGTATACAAATCCTCTTTTTGATGCGGATACGGAACAGGAAACAGCAGAAACCGAAGCCCCTGCGGAGCAGGAAACGGCAGAAACAGAAGCTCCTGTTGACAATGCAGTTAGGGCACCGTTACCAAATCTTTTGGAAAATATAGGCGGGTTGCCGACCGTGACATCCATTCAAAATATGGCGCCCGGAATAAAGCTGGAAAAAGAAAATCTGAATAAGAGTTTCTCCAATGCACTTAGTGCATTGGAGGAGTATCAGACGCTGGTGACGAAGCAGCATATGATTTCTGTGAATGATGCTGAAATGCGTCGAACCGGAAAATATTTTAACCCTAAGGTTAATTTATATGCAGAAGCGATGTCGGAAGAGAAGCTTACAGAGGCAGAAAAGGTTTATCTGAAGCTGGCGGATTTTATTCATTGGACAGAAAAGGCAGTATATGGCTGGAAGGGATTATTTACCAGAAGATCAGATAATTTAAAAAGACTAACCCCTGTATTTGCCAATATGCTCACGCAGGCATATAGTCTTCTGCCAAAGGTGGCACATCTGGAAAGCGCAGTTCCTCCCTATCTGATGGCAACGGATCAGGAAACATACAACTTCTCCGATGTGATTGACCATGCTGTAACAGCCGGCCGTTCCGGCGGCCTTGCCATGCACGGATATGAAAATGAGAACAGTGATGCGATTATGCTTTCACCAAAGGAAGCATCAAAGACCGCTCAAAATGCAAGGAAAGCAGGTAAGCTTAAGCAGGACGGTGAGGATGCTGATATCTATGAAAATATCATGGAGCATCGAAGGAATGCAACCAGAGAGGCACGCATGAATTTGAAAATCCCAACGCTGCCGATGGGGTATACAGGGCAGAAAGCAGTCGAGCAAGTTGATTCGTATCTGGCTGATTTGAGGAAGCTTATGACGGCATTAGAGGATACTGCGGAGAGCGCCGAATTCAGTGTCATGGATGACGAGCGACTGGGAGTGCATGACCAACAGGCGCTCAATTTCAGACTGGCCCGATTGATTTACCTTGTGATGCAACACAGGGATACCCTGGAAGCAATCGTAACAAATGTACCCAATGTGTCGCATATGCCGGGATATGAGGAAATCAACAGCTTAGGGGGAATGAGAGGGCAGACACTTTCTGAAGCGGTGGCGTCTCTGAACGAAATTGCCATGAATGAGGCAAACTACGCCAGACTGGAAGATGAAAATGGAAAAGAACTTCAGGTAGATAAGGATTATAAGGTAGGCGGAGGAAGTGCCTCTGTTGCTATTTTGGATCGCAAAAACAAAAGAGTTCTCCGGGCGCCGCAAGGTTTTACAAAGGAGAAGCAGAAGACTGCATTAAACGGAATCAAAGATGAAGCGTCAGGTGTCGTATCTCGTTTTCTGGGATTTAATGTATGTGCACAGGCAAAGGCTGGTGGTTTTGTGGCAAGGGATGATAAAGGCAATAATCCGACACCGGTATTTGGCGGAAGTGTCATGGAAATGGCGGATGGTGTGGAAGCCGATAGCATCAATCTGTTGATGGGATTGGAGTCTCAGGAATTCCTGCAAGAACATCGAAAAAATGATAAATATCGGAATTTGGATGTCATGAAGCAGGGCAGACTGATTGGCGAAATCATGAAAATGAATGTGCTGGATTACATCATTATGCATGACGACAGACATACGAAAAATTTTTTGGTTAATCTGGATGCAGATGAAACGGAAGCCATGGTTACCGGTATCGACAACGATTATGTATTGGGCTCCAATAATTCCAGACAAGCTGGTAATAAAAAGTCAGCTCATGCTTTGGCCGCTATTAATGACAGAATTGTTATGGATAACGGTGTTAAACTGGAAACAGGATTTCCGATGATGACACAAGAAGTAAAGGAGACTTTACAAAATTTGGATCCGGCAGCTTTGAATCACCTTCTCATGCCGTATGCCGACAGAGTCATGAGGATGGCGGCTGTGCACAGGGCAGCAGAATTGAAAAAGTATGCTGAAACCGTAGAAACCTGTGATTTGACTACACCGGAGGGAACAGAGCAATTTATAAAAAAGGCCGTTAGAAGCAGTATGAAGGAATGGCTCAGAGGATCTACACTACAAGATACATATTTTAACGCCAGAGATGCGACAAATACGGTGGTTAGAATGTTGATAGACGCCGTTTTTACCGGTGAAGGTGCAAGAGGTTTTATCGACGCCGAAAAGATGGTTGAAGTAATGAAATACTTAGGAATTTCAAATTCAGAGGCGGAAAACATCATGTTGGAGAATTTAAGCTCCTCCAGTACAGCGGATGTCAAGATTACCAGGGAGGAACTTATGGCATCTAAAATTGGTAAGGCATTGGCAGAGTATTGATAAGGGACGACTGGAGGGATTACGATTATTTTAGAAGGGATAACAGAACGGACACTGGCCCGGATGGCAGTGCTTTGTGAACAACAGGATATTTTAGATAAGGTAAAGCAAAAGGAATTATTGGGAACAGCTTCGATGGAACGGGTCAGTCAGGCGGAGTACGAGCTGGAGAGGAATATCCGCTCGAAGATGAGAGCGGGAAACGTCGTCCGGTATTACAAATTGGTGACGAGATGCCAAATGGAGCCGGCGGCAGTCTGTGCATTGGAAACCTGTCTGACCGTACAGCGCTACCCGGAGCTCTTGGGAGTGATCAAAGCCCTCGGCTATACCGAGGTTACGTTGGAATTTGCCATACGCCTGGAGGCGGCCGGGCGGGGAGAGGAGCCGGAGGAAGGCTTTGGAACGGCCGAACGATTATTTCGACAGATTGAACCGGTTCTCTGTCATCAGTCGGCTTCCATGCCCTTTTACAGATACCCGATTTGGGCGGATGAGCGTCTGCTGGGTTACCTCCTGGATTCCGATACCATGGATAAGCGCTTAAGCGGGGTTGCGGAGCAGTATTTTGGACAGGACGAAGCCATCCATCTGCTGACAGGACATGCGCAGGCAAAAGCGATTACAGAGGCACTCATGCCCCGTGCTGATGGGCAGCAGAATCTGGTGCAGATTACAGGTGAAGAAGGCTCAGGGCGCAAAACCCTGCTGAAGTACGCAAGTAACGAAGCCCGGCTGGATTTTATTTTTGCTGATTACGGTCTGATCAGGGAAAGCAGTGAAAAAATCCAGGCAGAACAATTATGGAGTCTGCGCAGGGAAAGCCTTTTTTACGAGATGGGCATCTGTTACTATGGATTGGAAACCGGAGAAGATTTTAACAGCAGGCAGGCACGGAAAGAGTTCTTACGCCGGTGTGTGGAGCCCCTGCTGGAAACCGATACGGTAATCTGTATCAACACCCTCCCCGGGACAGAGTTGATTTCTCTGTTGAAGCCGTATTTATGCAGAATTGATTTGCCTGCACTTACCCGGGATGACAGGATTGAGGTCTGGGAAGGCTGTGCCGGAACCTTAGGTCTGGAAATGGACTGTGTGGCGGCAGCCATTAAGTTCAGGCTGACTACCGAGGAAATCTGCAAAGCAGCTGCCAGACTTGCAGCGGCAGGAAAAAGGAAGCCGGACAGTGCGGATGTGGCAAAAGCCTGCGGAGATGTGCTGGAACCCACCTCCCGGGGAAATATCAAGCTGGTGAAAAGCGGATATTCCATGGAGGATTTGAAGCTGCCGGAGGAACAAAAGCAACAGCTTAATAATATCTGTGCCCATGTATGGCAGAGACATAAGGTCTATGATGAGTGGAACATGGAGAGCAGATATGCCTACGGCCGCAATATTTCCGCTTTGTTTGTAGGACCTCCGGGAACCGGAAAGACCATGGCGGTACATGTGATCTCGGACATGCTGGAGCTTCCTTTGTATCGTATAGACCTTTCGCAGGTTGTGGATAAATATATCGGTGAAACCGAGAAGCGATTGGAAGAGGTTTTTAATGTCGCAGAGAAAAACAATTCCATTCTGTTCTTTGATGAGGCAGATTCCATCTTTGGTAAAAGAAGCGAAGTCAACGATTCGAAGGATAAATATGCCAATACCGAGGTGTCCTATATCCTCCAGCGAATGGAAGAGTATGAGGGAATCGTTATCCTGGCGACAAATTATAAAAATAACATAGACGAAGCATTTATGCGGCGTATCCGATATCTGGTGGAGTTCCCGTTCCCCGGTGTGGAAATCCGCCGCCAGATCTGGGAATCCTGCTTTGCACCGGAAGTGCCGCTTAATGATATTGATTTCGATTATCTGGCACGCCAGTTTGAACTGGCCGGCGGCAATATTAAAAATATTGTTCTCAATGCGGTGTTCAAGGCTGCTTCGGAAGAGAAGCCTGTGGAAATGATACATATCCTGGAAAGTATCCGGGCAGAAAATCTGAAGATGGGCAAGACGATGATTCCCCGGGACTTTGCGGAATATGGGTATCTTTTCGACAGAGCCGGGTTATAAATTGCTTTTATATTTCTTGCCCTTGTGTTATAATTTTAGCATTCGCTGTTTCTGTTTTTCGTTGATAAATACATGAGATATAAAGGAGTACTCATATGAAAAAAGGGCAAAGAAGTATTACCTCCCACATCAGACACATGGTAATTCTTGATATTGTTGTATTGGTTCTCATTATGGAAATCTGCTCTGTGGTATCCATCCGGAAGGCTTTGGTCACAGATACGCATAACGAGATTTCCATGAAGACTGAGAATGGTGCCACCTTTATTGATAACTGGTTAAAGAAAAAAGCATCTCAGACAGAGATTATAGCCGCATCGTTCAAGGCGATGCCGAATATTTCCGATGATGCGGCAGAGGCATATCTGCCGCATTCTTATGTATTTGGCAGAGTTATGAAAGCCGTTATTTTCGTGGCTTTATCCGCTGTCATAGTCAGTGCAGTCTGCATCGTCACCCTGGCAGTGATTCTGAAGAAGCAGCTTGGTTCCATGAATACCATGAAGTCCTTTATTAAGGAGACCGTTGTAGGTCAGGATAAAGTTCCTTACTACAAACATGAGGAAGAGGAAATCAGAAAATTATCTGATGAGACCGGCAATGAGATCAACAAGGTCTTCAGCCTTTCAGCCGGATTGCTTTATGCTGTTGACACATTGACGAAAGAGACAACGGACACCGTGAATAAAATGTCCTCTGATATTAAACAGGCTTATGAAAAGCTGAATGAGCTCGCAGGCCGGTATAAAGCCAGCGCAGAGTATTACAGTGCAATCTCTGCGGATCTCGGTGCAAGCCAGGATATTCAGGGTGTGGCGGCGGATGCGGTGTCCATGAAGGATAAGGTAGAGCAGGTATCCGTAGCAGTAGACGAAGTATCTGCAACGGTACAGCAATTCAATGTGTAGTTCTTACCCATGGGACAGTAGCTATCAGTACTGAACCGCGGATTCTTTTATTTTCAATTTGGCGTGTATGAGGCGGCTTTTGGCAAACGGCTATATGCCTCCCATCGGGGCGGTGGAGGTACCCCAATTTGTCTACACAATTAACAGCATTGAATCATAAGCAGTTCATTATGGGATTTCACATCCTCCCCACTCCACAACAGTAAATCCGGTTCTTACAGGCGTTGCAATCTCCTCCGGTTTCATATCCACATATACTTCACTTGCTTTATAAGTCATAAAAACTCTGATGATTGTATCTGGCTTAGGAGTAACTTCTAACCTAAAATGTTCTGCATATTCATCTGTTTGGAATGAAATCATATTATACGGATGAGCCTGCATCTTGGGGAGCCAATATGTAATAAAGTCCTCTTGTTCCTTATCATTAAGTCCCAATTGTGCCAATCTTTCTTCCAGGAACTTACAAGTATCCTTTCCGGCTACACAAGTACCACTTTTTAAGGTAAATGGGAAAAGTGCTTCAGCCTCCCAGAATAAGTAATTATATTCTCTTCCTTCTGCAAAAAGAGTCCCATCCGGTTTTGCTATTACCTTCCAGCCGTTTTTGTATTCAGGATAGGTACACTTTAGTATAGCATCCTTCATCTCCAGACTCACAGAAACCTCAGTATCTTCTTCCGGATATAAATATATTACCGGTTTGTCAACTGCCGGCCTCTCAAAGTCAAATCTATATGCATCTCCTACTCCTACAGATTCAATGCTTCCTTTTTCTACAGGAATAATTATTACCCTTCCTGCCTTATTTTTACCACGAAGAATATTCACTGTGTTTTTCAAATAAACCATTGCCACATTGTCTCTGGCAATTACATTTACAACATCCCAACGGATTTTTTGACCACCATATGCTTTCCACACAATATAATCCGCGTCAGAATTTACATAAGTTTGTCTGATTTCCAGTTTCTTACACATTTCGCAGTATGCTTCATAATCCATAACAGTAGCAGACATCGTATTATAAGGCTCGTTAATCTTCTGACTATATTGCACATCATAAGGCCCCTTATTTACCTTGCCATATTTTAGATGAGAATCATAAAACCAATCTTCTCTAATTTCTATTTGATAGACTTCATCATCATTCTTAGTTTTTCTTCCTTCCGGCAAAACCAGAGTAATCAACTGCTGAATAAGTACTCCGGCAACTGCTAACACCAATATCCATTTCAATAGCTTAAATGCTTTTTTCATTCTTACCCCCCGCTATTTGTTGTATTATACCAGTAATTTTTCTTGTTTTGATTAATAGATTCCCAGAAATCAGACTAATACTTTCAGCTACAAGCTATTATACAACTTTTATCAATATATTTATAGTATGTTGTCGTAATTTCAATTTCTGCCTGTCTTATAACTGATACCATGTATTTAGCAGACTTAAGTCTAGCAATAGAAAGGAGGCTAAATTTCTTCTTTTTGTGTATTAGTGAAGTTTTTATTGGCAAAAATAATGTGGTAGTAGGGACGTTTCTTTTGCCATGGACAAAGGGCGCTCCTCGTGGCAAAAGCTACGTCCCCAACGCAAAGAAGGAGCAAAATTATGAAAGATAGAATCTTTGGGGTATTGCAGCGTATCGGTCGCAGCTTTATGCTTCCTATCGCTATTCTCCCGGTGGCAGGGCTTTTGCTGGGCATCGGAAGTTCCTTTACGAATGAGACAATGATTGCGACCTATGGCCTGGAAAGGATATTGGGAGAGGAAACCCTGCTCCATGGCCTTTTGGTAATCATGAATCAGGTAGGAAGCGCGGTTTTTGATAACCTGCCTCTGATTTTTGCTGTGGGTGTGGCAATCGGGATGGCAAAAAAGGAAAAAGAGGTGTCTGCCCTATCAGCGGTGATTGCCTATTTTGTCATGAACACAGCCATCAGAGCGATGCTTATCAATAGTGGAGAGCTCTTGGACAACGGTGAGATATCAGCTGATGTTCTGGAGGGAACAATTACTACCGTCTGTGGAATCCAGACCCTGCAATTGGGTGTGTTTGGCGGTATCATTGTGGGGCTTGGTGTGGCGGCATTGCACAACCGGTTTTACAAAATTGTCCTGCCCAATGCCCTGTCCTTTTTCGGCGGGACAAGATTTGTTCCCATTATCTCTACCCTTGTGTATATGTTTGTGGGAATCCTGTTGTATTTTGTCTGGCCTGTGATTCAAAACGGAATCTATGCTCTCGGCAGCCTGGTAACAGGAAGCGGTTATTTTGGGACATTGATTTTCGGATTGATTAAAAGAGCTCTGATTCCCTTTGGGCTGCATCATGTATTTTATATGCCGTTCTGGCAGACAGGGGTAGGCGGGACAATGAATGTAGCCGGACAGCTGGTGCAGGGCGGGCAGAATATTTTCTTTGCACAGCTTGCTGATTCTGCTGACATTGTACATTTCTGTGCTGATGCGACCAGGTACTTTTCAGGTGAATTTATCTTTATGATCTTCGGACTCCCGGGAGCAGCGCTGGCGATGTATCACTGTGCAAAACCGGAGAAAAAGAAAGCAGCCGGTGGATTGTTACTTTCTGCTTCTCTGGCCTGTATGATGACAGGTATCACGGAGCCCCTGGAGTTCTCCTTCCTGTTTGTCGCTCCCGCGCTTTTTGCAGTTCAGGTTATTCTGGCAGGCTTTGCCTATATGATTGCCCATGTGTTAAATATTGCGGTGGGGCTGACATTTTCCGGAGGACTGCTTGACCTCTTTCTGTTCGGAATCCTTCAGGGAAATGAAAAGACAAGCTGGTTGAGAATCCTTCCTGTAGGGATTCTGTACTTCTTCTTATACTACTTTATTTTCAGATTTATGATAAAGAAATTTGATTTTAAGACACCGGGAAGAGAAGAGGATGATTCTGAGACGAAGCTGTATACAAGGGCGGATGTGAATGCACGAAAAGAGAATGAGAAAGCCGGAAAGGCAGGGGAATACCAGCCTGATTCGGTCAGTGAAGCTATAACCAGAGGACTTGGAGGCAAAGAAAATATCAGCGATGTGGACTGTTGTGCAACCAGACTTCGGTGTAGTGTATTTGATGCAAAACTGGTGGATGACTCTTTATTGAAATCAACCGGTGCATCAGGCGTAGTTCACAAGGGAAACGGGGTGCAGATTATTTACGGTCCCCTTGTCACAGTGATCAAATCGAATCTGGAGGATTATCTGGAGCAGACGCCAAACCCGGAGCAGTCGATAAATGTGGAACAGACACCAAATCCGAAGCAAGTGATAAATGCGGAGCAGACGCCAAATCCGGGGCAGGCGACACGCATCGTCGTTTCCAGCCCTATGAAGGGAATTGCTGCCAAGCTTTCCACCGCACCGGATGAAGCCTTTGCAGAGGGCATGATGGGAGACGGGGCCGTGGTCACTCCTGTTGACCCCATTGTGAGTGCACCGGAGGATGGAGAAGTCAGCTTTGTATTTGATACAAAACATGCAATCGGTTTTGTGACCGATTCGGGCATCCAGCTTTTGATTCATGTGGGAATCGACACAGTGAAGCTGAATGGGGAAGGCTTTGAGGTATATGTCGAAAACGGGCAAAAAGTGAAAAAAGGAGAGCCTTTGCTTCAGCTGGATATGGAGTATTTAAGAGAGAATGCGCCTTCCCTTGCGTCACCTGTTGTATGCACGGAACTTTTGGAAAACCAGAAAGTCCACTTACTGAAGGAAGGAGAAATTCAGGCTGGAGAAGAATTATTTGTTGTTGAAACAGGAAAAGGATGATCATAGTAATCAGGACTATATGCTGTGTCCGCGGCGTTGATTATCTTCGCATAGAGGGTGAGATTCCGAATTTTCTCTTAAACAGCCTGGAAAATTGAAATTCATCGTAAAATCCTAAGCTCAAGGCAATATCATGTAAACTTCTTCCGGGAGAGATAGGGAGCAGATCATAGGCCATATCCAGCTTCAGTTGTAGCTGATACTGATGCAGGGACATGCCGGTTCGTTCCTTAAATCTCCCGGATATTGTTCTGACACTTACATTGTAGTTTTCAGCCAGTTCCTGAGGAGATAAAAAGACTTCGGGTTCGCAGTGAAAGCGGTGAATGATTTCTGAAATCAGGATATCTGTTTTGGTCAGAGGCTTCCGGGACAACTCCGACAATTGGAGGAGCAGGGATTCTAAATATAAACTGCAGCGCAGCTCCTTCTGATTCCTTTCAACAGCCCAGAACGCATCAATCACACGCTCAAAGGTATGGTGAATTTCCTTGTGATCTGCGGTTTGAACCAGCTTGGGGATAGGGAGAAAGGAAGTTAAGGAAGGGACTTCCGGGTAGGAAACGCCGTGTGAAAGTGCTTCAGGGGAAAGCCTGTTTCGTAAAAGCTCTTCTGCTTTGACGGAATCAATATCTTTTTTTTCGGCAGTAAAATGAATATATACATTTCTCATCAGGGGAGAGCACTTCCTGGTGCTGTAGTGGTGTTTCCCCGGTTCTAATAGTAAAACACTTCCCGGAGACAGATGATATTCTGTCTCGTCTTCGATAATATCCCATTCCCCGTTTTGCATGAATAGGAGATCGTATTCATCCATAATGCGATCAGGGTGCAAGATACCTTCCTTACTGAAATTGTGATTACATAAGGTAACCTGTCTGCGATTTGTCAGGTCTAAAAGAATGTATTTGTTTTCCATCGTAATTATCATCCTTTCTCGCATTTATGCTCTAGTACACCGATTTCTAAATAACTATACCAAATAACTTGCCTATTTTCCCGATTGCACATGACAAAAAGCCTCGACGTAGCCCGCTACGCCTACGTTTTTTGCCATGCACACTCGAAAAAATATTCTGTGTTAATGATCCAGTTATTTACGAAACGATGTACTAGATTGGCGTTATATAGGGTTCTATCCGGTATTACATAAATCTCTTTTGCCGTATTATACATGAAAATACAAGAAAAAGCCATTCTATTCTCCGAGATTTTTCGATAAGATATAAACAGATGATATAGGAACTAATAATCTTAGAACAGGTTTACCTATTCAGAGCACATTTGCAAAATTGCTGCTATGCAGCTTTCCCTTTGCCCATGTGTGGAACAAATCCATAGGAGGAACAGCAGAATGACTGAAACTATTCACAACATTGCTGAATTTTCCATGAAAGATGTGATGAATCTGGATCCCTACTGTGTGAACGCATTGGATAAGGATTTGGCTTATTTAATGGCTTTTGACACAGACAGACTGCTTGCCGGTTTTCGCGAGACGGCGGGCTTAGATACCAGGGGTGCAAAAAGATACGAGGGATGGGAATCCACCCTGATTGGGGGACATACCCTGGGGCACTACTTGTCTGCCGTTGCTCAGGCTTATGTTAATCCGGGTGTTTGCCGGGAGGACAAGGCTACTATTTATGGAATGATTACCACTTTAATTGATGGCTTGTTGGAGTGTCAGGCTCATTCCAGGGGAAAGAAAAATTTCCTGTTTGGTGCAGTGATTCTGGATCCCGAAAATGTTGAGATTCAGTTTGACAATGTAGAAAAGGATCAAACCAATATTATCACCCAGGCATGGGTTCCCTGGTATACCATGCATAAGCTGTTGGCCGGTGTATTGGATACCTACAAGCTGACCGGATATGAAAACGCACTTACCGTTGCAAAGCAGATTGGTGATTGGTCCTATGACAGAGCAATGGGGTGGGATGAGGCAACCGCTGCCCAGGTAATCCGTGTGGAATACGGCGGAATGAATGAGGTATTATATGAACTCTATGCACTTACCGGGGAAGAAAAGTATGCGATAGTGGCTCACTATTTTGATTCCGTAGCATTGTTTGAGCGTGTGAATGAAGGCAGCGCGGATGTACTGAATAATCATCACGCCAACACCACCATTCCCAAATTCATTGGCGCGTTACACCGCTATCTTACCTGTCATGGCAAGACCATTGAGGGTGAGGTAGTAGATGCAACCAAGTACCTGGAGTATGCGAAAAACTTCTGGGATATGGTAGTAGAAAAACATACCTATGTAACCGGTGGAAACAGTGAATGGGAGCACTTTGGAAAGGATGATATCCTGGACAAGGAGAGAACCAACTGCAACTGCGAGACCTGTAATATCTACAATATGTTGAAATATTCCAGAACGTTATTTTGCCTGACCGGAGATGTGAAGTATGCAAATTACTACGAGAATGCGTTTTATAACACAATCTTGTCATCCCAAAATCCGGAAACCGGAATGACCACTTACTTCCAACCGATGTCAACCGGCTATTTCAAGGTGTTTGGTCAGCGTTTTGATAAGTTTTGGTGCTGTACCGGAACCGGTATGGAGAACTTCACCAAGTTAAATGACAGTATTTATTTCCACAGTGATTCTCATATCATCGTAAATCTATATGAAGATTCCCGGTTAACCTGGGAAGAGAAGAAATGCAGGGTTTCTATGACAGCTAATTTACAGAAATCTGAAAAGGTTACCATTTTGGTGGAATCAACAGACGGACAGCCGGTTCAGGCAGGACTTGCGCTTCGCATTCCGGAATGGGTATCAGAGCCCCCCACACTTCTTATTGATGGGGAGAGGGTAGATTATACCGTAGAAAATGGTTATGCCCTTTTGGCATCCGGAATAAGGAATGGCAGCATCATCACATTTCTTCTCCCTATGAAGATTGTTGCCCACCCGCTTCCGGACAACGAAAGGAGTGTAGCATTTAAGTATGGTCCTACAGTATTAAGTGCCAATCTTGGATGTGAAGACATGACGACTACCACAACCGGTATGATGGTAACCATTCCGGCTGGTAAGCTTGGAGGTTGGGACGATATTGTTCTTCCCGATGATATTTCACCGGAGGAATTTATCAAAAATGCAGAAAAATATCTGCTTCGTGACGAGAATTCGGCTGACCTCTCCTTTGAACTGACAGTGAATGGACTGACCTTTGCCCCGCATTTTTCCAGGTATAAGGAAAGGTACGGTATCTACTTTGTTGTAAGAACAAAGGAGGAGGTACTTACAGCAAAAAGGGAGAAGGAAAAGGCACTGTCGGAGAAGCCTGAAGGTGTTGTGATCGATACTGTACAGCCCGGATATGGACAATATGAAAACGATGAGCTTCATAGAATGTATGACTGGGGCGGATCCGTTGGTTCCACCGAGCACGGAACCACCCGTTATGCCAAATCCGGAGGTTCCTTCACCTACCACATGTGTGTCTCTGACCGGGACAATAATTACTTATCCCTTACCTTTTTGAAGGAAGACAACGGAAAGTCTATCAAAATAGCGTCAGGAGATGATGTGTTCTATGAGGAGGTACTGGACTATGACGGAGCGGAAGAAACCTATGAAATACGTGTAAAAATTCCGAAGGCTGTGGTAGACCGGGCACAGAACGTGAAGGCAAACGGAGAAGAGCACAGGGTGATTCCCCTTACCTTTAAGGGAAGCCAGGGTGCTCAGTCTGCCAGATTATTTGGTTTTGTCTACATGATGAATTATTAAAGAAACTTGTAGTCGCAGTAGTCGCAGGGACGGGGCTTCTGTCACGATACTGGGGTCAAAAGCCTTACGGGTTTGAAGTTGTCAGAATTGTTTGCGGGCTGCGGAACCAAGTTGCACTAAGTATTGACAAATCTGCTAAGAGAATTCACAAAAATCCTTAACTCGCTATGCTCAGACAAGCGGATTTTTGCTCATAACGCATATTTGTCACTTCTAAGTGCAACTAAGGCTCCTGTAGATGACAAACAATTCTGACAACTTCAACCCAGTGGTACTTTTGACCCCGGTATCCTGTCACGAACTTAGTCGCAAGGACGGAGTTTCTTTTACGATACTGGTTCTTTGAGCCCGGTATCTTGTAACGGGGAGCCGCCGTGAGGTTACTGCCAGACCGGAATTACGTGAAAAA
>JBJENR010000131.1:0-2380 GCA_051880315.1 Acetatifactor sp. | reverse complement strand
CAGGCTGATAACAATGCACTCTGCAGTTGGAGCAAAATGTTTTCGTCTCCATAAAAGGGCATTTGTCGCTGCGCATTTTTGCATAAGCCTCTAATTCTTCACATTGTGCACAGAGCACCTTTTTGTTTCCATGTTTCTTTTTACAATAAAGGGCTATCATCTGCGAAACAATTTCCTTTTCTCTTTCACGTTTGGTCAGGGTATCTTTTTTCATCAGCTCACCCTCCCGTGTTCCACCGAATATACTTTCTGAGCAATACACTCAGTCTCTTATTTATCATCATTGTGTTTTTGCCTCTCCATATATTTTTTACACGTATGTTTAATACTGTAGGTCAATGCGATGAATCCACCCGCTATGCAAACCAGCAGTAATATTTCTTTTAATTCCATTACTTTTATCCATTCCTTTCACATTTCGTTTCTTTTCCAATCATTTGCTTCAGAGCTTCAAAACTTTTGGAGCTGACAGCATGCTCCATTTCACATGCATCATTTGCAGCTGTTTCCTTATCAACGCCAAGACTTAACAACAGTCTCCGAAAAACTGTATTTCTCTCCAAAACATCCTTCGCAATCTCTTTGCCTGTATCCGTTAATATAACCGTCCGTTCCTGAGTCATATAAAGATAGCCTTCCGCCTCTAATTCCTTTAACGATACACATACAGTCGACTTTGTAACGCCTAACTCCTTCGCAATATCTATGCCTCTCACCTCTCCCTTGCTCGAAAGCATATATATAGTTTTTAGATAATCTTCTGTAGTTTTTCTTTTCTTCAAATAACCTCTACCTCCACCATTTAGATATTTTTGCCAAAAAACTTTATTATGAAATTTTGCAAATAGAATATGCCTGTATAATGTGGTTAGATTTTACTAACTCATTCTAACATCTTGTTTTTGAGATGTACAGATGCGTATTTGATAATCTTTCTCAATATAATGCGTACGAAAACGTCAAAAAGGCGTACCACCATTTCTGATGATACGCCCTTAGCTATCTGGCTTCCTGACACCTTCTACAAAACAACTCCGATATTCAAAAGCCCTGCTTACAGGTAAGAACACATTCCTTACACTACTCATAGTATTTAATCTTACCTTGCTGCAATCTGAACTATTTTTCAAATTGTTCTCCCATAATTTAATCAACTCCTGCTATTTACATCAATAATCAACTGTCATAATTTCCCAGAAAATGAAATGTATAGTACACCAAAGCAATCTTATTACATCCTGTTCTTTCAACTTTGTGTATAGATGTTTTCCAGTTATCATCAATATATCCTAGATTCATCACCTTTCTCCAGTTTGTATGTTATAATCCAATTTCCTTCAGTGCCTGATCCAAATCCTTGATAATATCATTCGGGTCTTCCAAGCCCACACTGAAACGGATAAAACCTTTCCGGAATCTCTCCGGATAAAGATGTATCCGTTCATCATAGCTTGGTTGTGGAAAAATAAGACTCTCATCATGTCCCAGTGAAACAGCAAAGGTCACCACTTTTAAAGCTGCGCAAAAACATTCCACCATTTTATCATCCGTATTCAATCCGAAGGAAATTACTCCTCCATAGCCATTTTTCATCTGTTTTACTGCAGTCCCATGACCGGGATGGCTAGGAAGCCCGGGATACGATACAAAGGTTACATTTTCCCTTTCCTCCAGCCATTCGGCAATCTTCTGAGTAGATTTGTTAATCCGTTCCATACGAAGAGGAAATGTAACCGAACCACGGAATATCTGCCACGCATTAAAAGGACTGATCACAGAACCCACATTCACCTGCGCTTCATATCGGATACGGTCCATTGTTTCCAGATCATTGGATATGATAGCTCCACCCTGTGCATCACCATGTCCATTAATATATTTTGTAATCGCTTCTAACACAAAATCAGCTCCCAGCTCCAGTGGTTTCTGATTAAATGGGGATGCGAATGTATTGTCTACTGACAGAACGGCGCCGTTCTGATGTGCAATTTCAGCAATGGCTGCAATGTCCGTAATCCCGTTTGTAGGATTATCAGGAGTCTCAATATGTACCAGTTTAGTACCTGGTGTGATTGCTTTCTTCACCGCCTCCAGATCCGTCATATCTACCATAACCGTTTCTACTTTGAATTTTCGGTTGAAAAGTTCATGGAACATTCTGTATACAGCCATATAACTGACCTTTGGATACACCACCCTATCTCCTGTTTCCAGAAGTGTCCAAAATAAGGCATGAAGTGCCGCAACTCCGCTTGCCAATACGATAGCATCATCCGCATCATGCAATGCTGCAATTTTTTCCTCCAGCCAGTGCTGATTAGGATTTCCATTCCTTGCGTACATCAGAAGGTCTGTGGAAGAATAATTGACCTGTGACAAA
>JBJENR010000130.1:0-2418 GCA_051880315.1 Acetatifactor sp. | reverse complement strand
TTGAATGTTAGAATGATTATAAAGGTGCTACCGATAGACGGTTAGCCTGATATTTGTGGAAAAATAATCGCCAAGCTTGTCAGACTGGGGCGGTTATTTTTTTGTCTTGGTATCTCTCTTACCGAAAGTATATCCAAGACTAAAACAAGCAATACATAAGCTGATGGTAGTCATTAAGCTTTCGATAGTGAGCATAAACAAAAAAATAGCGATATTATAGAAAAGCAAGATGCTCAAGTAGGGAGGATAATGATGGGGTTATTTCCTGAATTGAAATCAAGGAAAAGAAAGACAGTCAATGAACCAAAAGGTATAGAACTGATGAAGGGGCTGGCATGGACAGCAGCCGGAGTGATTGGGATTTCTTTTCTTACAACTTCTGTTTCTTTTGTCTGGAAGACGATTCCTGCTCTTGTGGGAATTATCTTTTGTATTGTCGGAGGCAGGCAGATTCATGGATATGTATTGGCGTATAAGGCATTTAAAGCGTTTGTACCTTCATGGGATGCGGGACGAGGAATGTATGACAGATTTGCACAGGAATTGAATGCCTGGCATCAGAATGATATTGTCCCCACATGCTGTGATGGGGATACATTATATTTTTTAAAACTGCAAAAGGAACGTCTGAAGAAAAAAGGTCTGAAAATGACAGATCAGATCATGCCTGTAAAAGGCTCAGGTTTTGGTACAGCCACACTTTCGCGTCAATCGCTCTGGTATACGACGGATATGACATATGAAAATATCCACAGAAGAATCAAATTTGAAAATATGCAGGGAGTAGTTTATGAAAGGGAAGTGGAGCAGGTGATGTATGAAATCATTGCCCACACGCCGAATGATACACAACTTGCCAATATTACCACAACCTGTCCGAACTGTGGCGCTGTCAGTTCTGTGGCAGATTTGGAAGAAGGATGCAAATACTGTGGTACCCATTTTAAGATTAGGGATCTGTTTCCGAGGGTGGTAAATCTCTTTTTTATAAAAAATAAATCAACAGCTGCAACTTCGGGTATCGTTCAAAGAACAATATTTTTTTCTATGCTTGCGGTATTCGTGGTGATGTTTTCGATTTCAATTTTTGGCGGTATTGATTCCCTGCCTGCTGTACTGGCAACCTGTTTTCTTGCGGCAGGTTTTGGTGGTGGAATTTTTGGACTGATTTTGGCAGACATTCTGGTGATTTTCAGCGCAGCGGATAAGGATGGCATGAAGCACGTTCCCTTTTTTAAATGGACCGGTTCCAGGAGAAAAATCACAAATACCATGAAACGGTATGATCCCAACTTTTCTTTTGATAAATTTGAAGGACAGATTGTGGCACTGATACGTATGGCAGTGTTTGCGGAGCATCCGGAGAATCTGGCCTGCTATTATGCCGGACAGCGTGATCCGGGATTTTCGGATATTCTGGAAATGACATATACCAATGCCACATGCCTGAATCGCATGTGGATGGAAGGAAATGTTCTGCATATGTCCCTGCGAACCTGGTGGATTAATTATAGTGAGCATCAGGGAAAAATACAAAAAACAGGAGACTGCATTGATGTGGAAATAAGCAGGAACGTAGCTATGATGGAACCGCCCGGTTTTTCCATTACTTCTGTAGGATGCACATACTGCGGCGGAAGTTTTGATGCTGTACGACAAAAAGTCTGTCCCTATTGTGGTACAGAGTATCATATGGAAAATGAGGGTTGGGTTATTAATAAGATGCAGCTGTGAAAGAGAGGTTTTTATGGAAAAATATCAGTTTTATGGTTGGGAGCAGGCACTTATGCCTCCCATAACTGCTGAATATAAAAAGATCAGAGATCCGAGACATCTCTATGATCTGCTTTCTGAGATCTGGTGTGCAGATACCTGTGCCCCAAGATTGCGGGATAACTGGACGAAAGAAAATAAGACCTTAGGGCAGTGTTCTATTACGGCTTTCCTTGTACAGGATATTTTTGGTGGAGATGTTTATGGAATTTTAAGGCAGGGTGGAAATTATCACTGTTACAATGTGATCGGAGATTGCGTTTTTGATCTGACCAGTGAACAGTTTGGGGAAGAGGTCCTGGTATATGAAAATCATCCGAAACAATGTAGGGAAGAGCACTTTGCCAAGGAAGAAAAGCGATTGAGATATGAATATCTGAAAAAGGAACTGGGAAAGAAATTATCCGGCAGCAGTCACCGGTTATGCGTAAAGGATTGACAGTTTTTTTATGTGTGTTACAATGAATTATAAGTTATCTTTTTGGATAAAAAATAATTTTACAGGAGAAGAATATGGCACTGTTTGATGTTTTTAAGTATAAGGATATGCCCAAAATCAGGTTCCGCGGAAAAGATATGGTGTATGAGGCGGAGAATACACGGTTACATGCCAAAATTATTATCGGCATGGATGGTAAATTAAGA
>JBJENR010000129.1:0-2422 GCA_051880315.1 Acetatifactor sp. | reverse complement strand
AGGCTCTTCGATGTGACATAGATGCCCTGCCGATCTTGGAAGAAACTGGCCTTTCTTATGCATCAAAACATAATGGAAGGATGCATGCCTGCGGACATGACTTTCATATTGTGGCGGGGATAGGCTGTGCCCTTCTCTTACAGGAGCAAAAAGCAGAACTTGCCGGAACGGTTAAAATTATTTTTCAACCCGCGGAGGAAAGCTCTCTGGGAGCGCTTAAGATATTGGAAACAGACGCGATGGCAGAGGTAGACAGAGTATGGGGCATTCATGCAGATCCTACCAATGAAGCAGGTGTTCTGGGCATCAGAGAAGGCTATGTAACAGCCGCGGTCGACCGTTTTGTAATCAGGATTAGGGGCGTGGGTTGTCATGGCGCACATCCGGATGACGGGATAGATCCCATTCCGGCAGCAACAGCAATGGTACAGGCATTTCAGACTATTGTCACCAGAAATATCAATGCCTTTCATCCGTCCCTAATCAGTGTCACAAGGATTGAGGCCGGAAATACCTGGAATGTGATTCCGGAAACAGCGGAGCTTGAGGGGACCGTCCGGACGATGGACGCAGAGGACAGAATCCTTTTTGAAAAGCGTATGAGAGAAATTGCAGAGCAGACTGCACGGGCTTACGGTGCGCAGACTGAGTTTGAATGGATCGCCGGTCCGCCTGCTACCTATAATGACGCAGGTATGGCAAAGGAGTGTATGAGAGTGGCGCAGAAACAGGGACTTCGTGTGGTGCCGGAGGAAAGCTCTCTGGGTGGAGATGATTTCGCGTTTTTTGAAGAAAAGATACCGGGCTGCTATATTAAGATCGGAACCGGCAAGGGCCCTACAATTCATCAGCCGGGATTTCAGATAGACGAGCAGGTGATTCTGCCTACAGTGAACTATCTGGCAGCACTGTTTTGTGAATAGATAATGTATTTGAAAGAGTCGCCGTCAGGCGACCTTTTTTGCTTGAAAGGAAAGACTTTCGTGCTTTCGCGACCGCGCTCGGCGCGAGAGTCCGCAAGCGGGTTATAGGACAAAAAGTGTTGATGACTAATCCCATTCAACAACGGTTTTGTCTACCTTGTGGAAGTCACTCCAAACAATGGCATCACCCCAGATTGAGAGACTCTTTTCTAATCGATTCTTCTCATTCATCCTTTGATATATTGCCGCAATACTTTTATCAGTGGGCATTATCTTTATTATTTCAGACAAAGAAAGCGGTTCTGGAGAGTGCATATAGCACCACCAGTAAACCGCTTTTATTCGCCTCTCTATTGAAAGACCTCTATGATTTCTCAGCATCTCTCTAAGTCTCGAATTGATTCCACCCTCGATTCGATTATTCGTAGAAGGCGCAGAAAATTCTTTTTTCAGTTCCCCATCAAGGTATGTGAACAGTGTATTTTCTCTTATGAGTTTGAGAAGTGACCTTTCTGCCTTTAGCAGCCTCTCATGAGTTGGTCTTTTATTTCCATTCTCATCTATTGTCATTTCACTTAGGAATTTCTGATATTTCTTTATCCACTCCATAAATCGTTTCACCCATATCTCTGCCTCTCGTCTGCTCTTTATTTTTAAGAGATCCTTAGACAGGCCATAAAGCTCTATTCCAGCCATTGTATTAGGTCTGGACGTTGTATAACGCTTTACCTGGCAGAATACATGAAATAAACATCTTTGGTGTTTTGCGTTTGGCCACACCTTTTTGAGTGCCTTTGCGAAACCTGTTCCGCCATCTGACACAACCATTCGTGGCTCAGCTATTCGTTTCATCAATGCCATCCATGCACCTGCATGTTCATATCTACACAAGTACCACCCTAGTACATTTTCCTCATCACAACAGATTAGAACACACGCCTTCCTCCCAAGATATATACCATCAAGAAATAGTACATCCTTGGATTCTTCTATTTTGGGTGACATTGGCCATATATCCCAAAACTTTGCCGTTTTTCTTCTGAATGATCTTCCTTCCCCAGGCATTGTTGATTGTGCTTCCTTACCGAACAACCAATCTAAGAAAATTTGTAACTCCTTCGAATCATTATCTATTTTATGTGTTAATGATGTTTTACACTCCTTGCAAAGCCAGCGTTGTGAACCAGCTTTTGTCTTTCCGGACTTTACACATTTCTTTCCACAAACAGGGCAATTTACTTGATTCATTTAATCTTCCTCCATGGTTACTGTCTCAAGAAAGATTAAACCCTTTCAACCCCAATATTTACAAGGGTTGAAAGCACTTTTCATCAACACTTTTTGTCCACCCTCAAAGTTCTTTAAAAAAAGATTAAACCGCCTTCAGCCCTCTATTCACAAGGGTTGAAGACGGTTTTTATCAACACTTTTTGTCCTATAACTCTCATAAAAACACAGGACGAAAGCCAGCTCATGCCATTCCAGATGAAATAAAGGAA
>JBJENR010000128.1:35487-41845 GCA_051880315.1 Acetatifactor sp. | reverse complement strand
ATCAACTATCTTTAACTGAAAAAAGAGCACTTCTACTGTATGGAAATGACCGTGAAGGGGCGCAGTTATGTGACGGCCAGAGGCTGGGAAGATTTGTCGGAGATTCTGTATCTTTACGAGGAGGAACAGCTGACGGTGGATGAGACTCTTGTGGGTCAGTATCTGCGAAATGAAAAGGTGGTGAAGGAGTTTACCGCCTATTATGACCTTTACCAAAAATACAAGAAGGATTATCACATTGCGGATATCCTGGGTGGCAGGGCTTCCGTGCAGGCCATCGCCCGTGCAAAGGAGGCAGCCTTTGATGAGCGGTTGTCTCTGCTTGGCATGCTGCTAGACAAGGTGCAGGCGGACATGAAGGAAGTGATGGAGCGGGGAGCTTACCTTTCTGATTTGAAGAATGCGCTGAAGGCCGTGGGAGCTGTCTGCGGGAAGGAAAGCTTCGTGGAACATGCACTTACCGGGCTGGAAAATCAGGCAGAGGGCAGGCGAAAGCTTCTGGAGAAAATGCGGAGCGCAAATTCCCTGTCGGACGCAGAACTAAAGCGGTATCGCAGTGTGATTCAGTTTCTGGAGGAAAACCGTAAGGCTCTCTATGTGAGCGGTCTGGCCACAGGGGAAGCAGCTTATGGGTTCCTGAAAGAAAAATATGGGGCGCTGGTGAACCGGATGAAGCAGCGGACCGGGGAGGTGCAGGAGGAGCTGCACGCACTCTTTGTTTTTGCAGAGGAGGCCTTTGTCAGAGAGGACAAAGCCGGCAACAACGAATTGCTGATATTGATGACGGAGCTGACGGTAAATGATGCTTCTGCCCGGTTTATTGCGGCCTTTGGCAGTGAGGATTACGGCAGGCACAAAGAAGAAATGATGCTCAGCGAGAGAAGCCGGGACATCAGTTCTCAGATTGCGGAATTGAAGCTGGAATAGCGGCAGTAAGCCACAGGCCGGGAGGAAGGGATACATGCAGGAGAGAAGAGTGGAGTTGGCGGGCGGGAGCCTGCGTTATGAGATAAGGGAGGGAAAGGCGCTGGTGACCTCCTTTAGCGGAACGGCCTCGGAGGTGGTGCTTCCCGGGCAGCTGGAAGGGTGCCCGGTGACAGCTGTGGGTAAAAAAGCTTTTCTCAGCAGAAAGCAGCTAAGAAGGATAACACTGCCGGGCACATTGGAGGAAATCGGGGACTGGGCCTTCGCTTATTGCAGCAGCCTGCAGGAGGTGCGTCTGCCCGGGAAGAAGCTTTATATTGGGAAGACGATTTTTCTGGAATGCGGAGATTTACAAAGGATAGAAATCTGTCCTTTGGAAGTGAACGGCGGAATATGGGCAATCGATGATAATGCCCCGGGGATAGGTAAGCTTCTGGCAGCTGCGGTGGTTTCCATGGATGGCTATTATCTGTTGGATATGGAGACGGCGGGCAGCGAGGAATGGCTTAGAAAGTGGGATTCCAGGCTGTTTTCCGTGCTGCATGGGGCCGATACGGAGGGGTATTCCAAACAGGTTCTCTGTGGGGAGGAGGATTATGGGAGCACGGACCTGACAAGTTATATGAGTGAAAAGCGAAAGGGCAAGGTGAGACTTGCACTGCTTCGATTGTTACATCCCATGAATCTGTCGGACGGATTGCGGGAGGAATTGGAACAGTATTTGTTGACGCATACTGCAGGGTGTGAGACGGATGAGGCCTGGCAGGTCATACGGAAGGAACATGGAGATGACAGAGCTTATTACAGTCTGTTTCAAAAACTGGGGTGTGTCAACAGCGGTAATCTGGACAGGGTCCTTGCGGATATCGGCAGCGGGTATCCTGAGATGAAAGCATTTTTCCTAAGCGGAAGCACAGGGAGTCAGGCTTCGGATTTCTTTGAAGACCTGGAATTATGAGCAAAAGGAAAGGCCGAAGAGGCGGCTTGGAAAATGTAGCTCTGAATAGTTATGAAATAATTAAGAATTCAGTAGAGCTTTCTTAAAATCCCCGGGATAGGTTGATTCCGCAGCAGGCTTTTGCTATACTGACATAAAATGGAAATGAAGAACCGGTGGATTGCTGCGCATCCATACCGGATTTGAGCTGTCACGGCTCACAAAATCAGTCGCAGCAGGGAGGCCGTAAATGAGCGCGACATTATCGCAAATAAAGGAAAAGCTTGCCAGATATGGGCAGGAACAGGTTTTAAAATATTATGATGAGTTGAATCCTCAGGAGCAGGAGGAGCTGCTGGAGCAGATTGATGCTACGGATATGAGCATTCTGGAAGCATGCAATCACAAGGAGGAATTGTCCAGGAAGGGCGTGATTACCCCGCTTGCAGCCATGCAGCTGCCGGAAATCGAGGGGAACAGAGCATCCTTTACGGCTACCGGTCTGGAAGCCATCAGAGCCGGAAAGGTGGGAGCAGTGCTTCTGGCGGGAGGAATGGGAACCAGACTGGGTTCCGATAATCCCAAGGGAATGTATAATGTAGGTGTACACAGGGAGCTCTATATTTTTGAGTGTCTGGTGAATAATTTGATGGATGTGGTGCATCAGGCCGGCACCTGGCTGCATCTTTTTGTGATGACCAGTGATAAGAATCATGTGGCTACGGTGAAGTTTTTGAAGGAGCATGACTTTTTCGGCTACAAGGAAGAATATGTTCATTTCTTTATGCAGGAGATGGCAGCAGCCACAGACTACAACGGCAAGATTTATCTGGAGGAGAAGGGAAGGCTTTCCACCTCCCCCAACGGCAACGGTGGCTGGTTTATCTCCATGCAGAAGGCAGGACTGCTGGAACTGGTGCAGAGGGAAGGCATAGAATGGTTGAATGTATTTGCGGTGGACAATGTGCTGCAGAGAATTGCAGATCCCTGCTTTGTAGGAGCTACAATTCAAAAGAATTGTGTGGTAGGCGCCAAGGTTGTAAAGAAAAATGCCCCGGATGAAAAGGTCGGTGTCATGTGTCTGGAAGACGGAAGACCTTCCATCGTAGAGTATTATGAGCTGACGGAGGAACTGATGAATGCCAGGGACGAAAACGGAGACCCTGCATATTACTTCGGTGTTATCCTGAACTATCTGTTCAAGGTACAGGAGCTGATCAGAGTTGCAGAGAAGAATCTGCCGCTGCATATCGTGGAGAAGAAGATACCTTATCTGAACGAGGACGGGGAGCTTGTGAAGCCTGAGGCCCCCAACGGCTATAAGTTTGAGAGTCTTGTGCTGGATATGATTCATCAGATGGACAGCTGTCTTCCTTTTGAGGTAGTGCGGGAGAGGGAGTTTGCGCCCATCAAGAATAAAACGGGTATCGACTCCGTGGAGAGCGCAAGAGCGCTGCTTGTGAAAAACGGCGTGGAGGTATAGCAGATATGAAAATTCTGGTTACGGGGGGTGCCGGCTACATCGGCAGCCATACGGTGGTGGAGCTGCAGCAGGCAGGATATGATGTGGTTGTATTGGATAATCTGTCCAATTCCAGCGAAAAATCCCTGGAGCGTGTGGCTGCAATCACCGGGAAAAGGGTTCCCTTTTATAAGGCGGATATCCTGGACCGTCAGGCACTGGAGGATATTTTTTCCGGAGAAAAAATCGATGCGGTCATTCACTTCGCCGGGTTGAAGGCAGTGGGGGAGTCTGTACAGAAGCCCTGGGAATACTATGAAAACAACATTGCGGGTACGCTGACGCTGGTAGATGTGATGAGGAAACACGGAGTCAAGAACATTATTTTCTCTTCCAGTGCAACGGTGTACGGAAATCCCGCCTTTGTTCCCATAACGGAGGAGTGTCCTAAAGGACAATGTACAAATCCTTACGGCTGGACAAAGTCCATGCTGGAGCAGATTCTGTCGGATATTCAGAAGGCAGACCCGGAGTGGAACGTTATTCTGCTGAGATATTTCAACCCCATCGGTGCGCATAAAAGCGGAACCATAGGGGAGAATCCCAACGGTATACCGAATAACCTGATGCCCTATATTACCCAGGTCGCAGTTGGCAGGTTAAAGGAGCTGGGGGTCTTTGGAAATGACTATGACACTCCCGACGGAACCGGTGTCAGGGATTATATTCATGTGGTTGATTTGGCGTTGGGACATGTGAAGGCCCTGAAGAAGATTGAAGAGAAAGCCGGACTTAAAGTATATAATCTGGGAACTGGTGTGGGATACAGTGTCCTGGATATTGTAAAGAGCTTTGAGGAGGCAACGGGGGTGAAAATCCCGTACAGTATCAAGCCAAGACGTGCGGGAGATATTGCAACCTGCTATGCGGATGCAAGTCTGGCGAAGAAGGAGCTGGGCTGGGAAGCACAGTACGGCATCAGGGAAATGTGTGCCGATTCCTGGAGATGGCAGAAAAATAACCCCAATGGCTATGAGGATTAATCCTCTTCTATCACTTGAATTTCAAGAAAGTCAAATTCGATATTGTCGATAAAGTTATCCCGGGTGAAACGGGCTTTGCGATGCCGCTTGAATTCATGGATGGTCTTGTCAAGCCAGATTGGCTTGCTCAGGTCAAATTCCATACATACCTGCTCCAAGGCCCGGAACACCTTGTGAGTGCGGGTGTCATCACTGCCGTCTTCTATGCAGATATCCTGCAGCATATGATTGTCTTTGAAGGTTCTTGCCCATAAACGAAACATCTTTTCTCTCCTTTTTGCATCCAATCTTAATCTATTTTTTCCTTTTATGCAAGCATATTCCCCTGAAAATTGCATAAACATGTAGAATGGCTGTTGGCTTTTTTGCTTGTCTGAAAAAAAGATTAAAAATTGCGGAATTTTATATATTTTGAGGGGTGTTTGTGTTATACTGGTGTTATAGAAGTAATTTATTGGTTGAGGGTACAAAAATGGAGCTGAATGCAAATAACGGAGAGGGAATTGACAGCTGGAAAGAGGTAACGCTGATATATAGTGCGGCTTTGCGACAGGTAGAGACAAAGATGCAGATTCTGAATGATGAGTTCCAACATGTGCATCAGTACAATCCGATTGAGCACATCAAGGCACGTATCAAGACTCCCGAAAGCATTGTCAAGAAGTTGAAGAGAAGCGGTTATGAATCCACGATTGACAACATGATTAAGTACATAAACGACATCGCGGGGATTCGAATCATATGCTCTTTTACGTCAGATATTTTCAGAATCGCAAGTATGATTGGTGAGCAGAGGGATATCAAGGTGATTACGGTGAAGGATTATATTACCTTTCCCAAGGCCAGCGGCTATAAGAGCTATCATATGATTGTTACGGTGCCGGTATATCTGTCCGACAGAACGGTTGAGACCAAGGTGGAGATTCAGATTCGAACGGTTGCCATGGATTTCTGGGCCAGTCTGGAGCATAAAATTCATTATAAGTTTGAAGGAGATGCGCCCGAACATATCAGATCGGAGCTGGTGGAGTGCGCCAAGCTGGTTTCGGATCTTGATGCACGCATGCTTTCGCTGAATAATGAGATATCTGTTCTCAGTCAGAGCAGGGAAGCACTTCAGAGCATGGAAAAAGAAGTATAAAATGAGGAGTGCCCAGGTATCTTTCGATACCCGGGCTATTATGAAAAATTTATCTTATATGCACTTTTTATGATGATTTAAGTATAATGGTAAAATATGAACAAAACGTGAACACGATATTAATTATTGGTTAATTTTACAACGGGTGACAAAAAAATAGGAATATTGCTTGTACAGTTTGCACAAACAAGAAAGGAATCACTTTGGATTGTTTTTCGGATAAAAACGTGATAAACTTATTTTGTTAATGCACAGCAAAACAGACGACCGGGTATTTTTCCGGTATCGTGGAGGGACACAGATGGACATGTTTATAGACAAGCTTGCACAGAAATTTACCGCTCAGGAAATAATTAAAGCAAATACGGCTGCGGAGACGGAGGAATTAAAAAATCTGCGGGAGCAGCTGGCACAGTACAATGCCTGCCTGGAGAAGCTGAAGAAAATCGTTGATGATGGGGCTGAGAGGCTTCAGGGCAGCGAAGTAAATGGTGCTGAAATAAATCGCCTGGTGGAGGAAAGTATCAGCAGGATACAATCTATTCAGCAGGATAGCGCAGGCCTGGAAGAGCTTGGCGTAAAGCTGGAAGCGGAAATAAAGAGTCTGTTGGAAACGGAATTAACAGGCCGGATGGCAGACGAAATCGGAGATAAGCTTGAGGAACAACTGGAGATGGCAGTGAGAGCTCAATTGTCCGGTGAGCTTGAGGAGGCCCTGAACCGCCAGGTGGAAGGAGCATTGAGCCGTCAGCTGGAAAGCCAGGTGGAGGGAGCATTGAGCCGTCAGCTGGAAAGCCAGGTGGAAGGAGCATTGAGCCGTCAGCTGGAAAGCCAGGTGGAGGGAGCATTGA
>JBJENR010000128.1:0-35387 GCA_051880315.1 Acetatifactor sp. | reverse complement strand
CAGGTGGAAGGAGCATTGAGCCGTCAGCTGGAAAGCCAGGTGGAGGGAGCATTGAGCCGTCAGTTGGAAAGTCAGGTGGAGAGCGCCTTGAAGAAGCAGCTGCAGAGTCAGCTGAGAAGTCAGATTGATGCCTCCCTCCAGGGAAAGCTGGAACGGGAATTTGAAAAGCAGGCGGAGAATCAGGCAGCAGTTCTGGAAGCGGGATTGGAAGGCAAGACAGCATCCATCAGCGACTCCATTCACAAGGAGTGCGTGAAGGTTTATCGCAATGTACAGGCAGTCATTCTGGAAGAGAATGAAAAGCAGAAGAGCCCGGTTGTCGAATTGGCAGATTCCGTTAAATCAGTGAAGGGAAAGATGGGGGCAGTTTTTGGCATTTCCCTTGTGGCATTGCTTGCATCTCTGGCGAGTGTGACACTTCAGATATTGAATATGTTGAATATTAAACTCTTCTGAGAAGAGGTTGAGGAGGAACCACAATGGCCAGAGAGCTTTGGAAGCCGGGAAATATGCTGTATCCGTTGCCGGTTGTCATGGTGAGTGTAGCGGATGAAAACGGGAAGAACAATATATTAACCATTGCCTGGGCGGGAACAATATGTACAAACCCGCCAATGGTGAGCATTTCTGTACGCCCGGAACGATATTCCAGCCGGATTCTGAAGACGACCGGGGAGTTTGTAATCAACCTGACTACGAGAGAGCTTGCGTATGCTACGGATTATTGCGGCGTGAAAAGCGGTCGGGATACAGACAAGTTTCAGGACATGGGACTGACACCCCTGCCCGGAGATAAGGTCAGGGCACCGCTGATTGCGGAAAGCCCGGTAAATATTGAGTGTAAGGTGCGACAGGTGTTGCCTCTGGGCTCACATGACATGTTTCTGGCGGATGTGGTAGCTGTTCATGCAGACGACAGGTACATGGATGAGAATCACAAGTTTCATCTCGAAAAAGCAGAACCAATCGTATATTCCCACGGAGCATACCTCGTGTGCGGAGAGCAGGTGGGAACCTTTGGATACAGTGTCAAAAAGAAATAACTGGTCAAAAAGAGGAAACCAGGTGACCAATGTCATTTAGTTAAAGCTTTAGCAAAAAAGCATCCGCCCATTTTGAAAATGGACGGGTGTTTCGGCTAAAACTGTCAATTTAACAATTAGGAGTTGTCGGACTCTTTTATCCGAAAAATATCAATTTCCTTTCGTCATACCATACTCTGCGCAAAAGAGAAATGAAAAGTGACAAATCAGAATCAGTGAAGGGAACCTTTATTTTCAAATAATTCTGCATATTTGGGATTACAAAGATCGCTATCAAAATCACCACTATATTCTTCCCCATGAAGTTTTTCATATAAGTGACGCACCAATAAGGAAATCTCAATACCTTCTTTAGTGTTTACAAGTTTTTCATTCTTAGCTATTGCAAATTCTATGGAAAATCTTAATTCATGAAGCAATGCCAGTATCGCTTCTCCACGATAGCGCTCCCCTTTTTTTCATCAAAAATGGAGACTAACAAAACCTCCTTACTCATTGGAATTCCTGGCTGCTCCAGAGCTTTTTTCTCAGCTTTTTCATATTCCCCCATCATAGTGTATACGGATAGAAGAGGGATAATGGCTTTGCTGTTTTGCTTTGACAATTCCTCATAAAGAGCAGCGGCTTCTTCCAAATACAGGTTGGGCTTTTCGGCCTCTTGGGATTCTTTTGTACCTAATGCATGAGCCAAATACATTTGTAATTCCGGTTCCGAAGAAAATTCTTCCAGGCCTTTTTTCATGAATCGAATACATTCTGTTATGTCACCGTCATTATCGATGAGGAATCGGTTGGCTTTTTTGACAGAACCTTTTTTTTTCGCGTCTCTGTCATTGTTATAGCCAAACAGCTCGTCTATCGTAATGTGAAAATAATTGGCAATGGCAGGAATCATGCTCATATCAGGATAGCCGCCTGCTTCCCATCTGGACACTGCCTGTGCGGTAACGCCCAAAGCATTTGCCAAACCTTCCTGCTTTCTTCCGTCTCTTTTTCGTAATTCTTTTATTTTTTTCCAAGGTTTAATCTGCATATTTTATGCCTCCAAATTTATTATCACCGGTGTGAATAAAGCATATCAAATGTATCATGCTGAAATCAATTATCAATTAGTTGTTTAGTAATCAAGTAATCGTTGTATTTTTTGCCGGTAAAGCTTCCACTCTTTTTTCGACCGGTACAAAATTTGGATTGGATACATCAACGTTATAGGTCTCATTGAATTTATCACATAATTCATCATCGTCATGTTTTTTATACAATCCTGATACTGGTTGAGGAAACGGTATCAAAACTCTTTATTGGTCAGGTGACTTCTCTTTTGGTATAGAACTCACAAATTCGGGAATGCTATAGGTAATCTTGAAAAACTATTTTAAATCTGTCTTTACAAGCTTAGGAATTACTGCTAGAATAACTTTGTTACAAAATTATTAAATTTAGCAAAATATGCAAATGCGAAATAGCAGATTCAAATGGGAAATAAATGAAAAGAAAGAAATACAGTTATAAAAAATTAAAATATACATATATTAAAACTACAGTGCTTACACTTTTGCTCGGCTTTTTTCTTGTAAGAGGCTATACGCCTTTTGTGAGAACCGGGGAGAATTTTTTTCATGTACAGGTGAATGGACAGAATGTGGGTACCCTGGACAGCAGCGAAAGGGCAGAAGAACTTCTCATTGAAGCAAGGAGAAATGTGGCCTTAGAGAGCCAGGAGCTTGTGTTCATGGAGACGGAGCTCGTGGTGACGGGAGAAGAGGTTCTCTGGGGCATCCCTGATGATGAGAAGGATGTCTTAAAAAACATGGAGAATGTTTTGCGAGATTCGGTCATTGAAACAATGCATCGTTCTTATGCGCTGAAGGTGGATGATTATGTTGTGAATCTGGCAAGCCTGGACGAAGTCATCAGCCTGCTTCAGACGGGGATTCACAAATATGATCTCACGAATAAGTTTGCAGTGGGACTGAACTACGATACAGACAGAGAGTTCAGCGTGCTGACGGCGAATGTGACAAATACGAATGTGGAAACGGACGGGGAAGAGACAGATTATTCCAGCGGTGGTATTGCCAGCGCATTCTCAAACCTTGGGCAGGAGACAAACATAGAGAAGGATAAGGATTTCGAGGATTACGAGCTTGGAATACAGGAGATGAGCTTTTCTGAGAAGGTTGAGGTGGTGGAGGTTTATCTGCCGGAATCCCAGCTTACTTCCTTGGACAAGGCTGTGGAACAGGTGATTAAGGAGCAGGAAACTGCCAGTATCTATGAGGTGGTTCAGGGGGATACCCTGACGGAGATTGCCATTAAGGTCAACATCCCCATGGACAAGATCATCGAGATGAATGACAGTCTGGAGAACGAGAACACAATACTGCAGATTGGACAGCAGCTTGTAATCACGGTGCCGGAACCGGAGCTTTCCGTTGTGAGAACGGAACAGGATTATTATGAGGAAATTTATGATGCGGATGTAATCATCATTGACGTTGCCGACTGGTATACCACACAGACAGAGATTTTACAGAATCCCTCCTCGGGCTTCCGAAAGGTGATTGCAAATACAACCTATATCAATGACAAAGCAATTTCCAGAGAGATTGTAAAGGAAGAGGTGGTCATGGAGGCGGTGCCCAAGATTATGAAGCGTGGTACCAAAATTCCTCCTACCTATATCAAACCTCTTGCAGGAGGACGTATCAGTTCGTATTTTGGCCGGAGAAAAGCACCTACAGCGGGAGCCAGCACATATCATAAGGGTGTGGACTGGGCTACACCTGTGGGAACTGCCGTCAAGGCATCCAGCGGCGGCGTGGTTTCGCAGGCAGGCTGGGGAAGCGGATACGGGTATGTTGTATGTATCAACCATCCTGACGGAAAGCAGACCAGGTATGCACATTTGAGTAAAATACTGGTTTCAGTGGGACAGACCGTGAAGCAGGGAGATAAGATTGCACTCAGCGGCAATACCGGTATTACTTCGGGACCGCATCTCCATTTTGAGATACTGGTGAACGGAACACAGGTTAATCCCCTTGATTATGTGCCGCAGTAAAATACAGGTAACTGTTCATGTATGGCATTGAGCAGTTGCGACTATATTTTGTGTCTGAATGGACAGAATGCACGTTCTGTTTACAAACTGTGGGAACTGTGCTACAATGATTTTTAATATATATTCATAAAATCTTAAAAAATGATGTTAACCTTATATGAGGTATATTATATATGGAACAATATGTAATCAAAGGCGGGAATCCGCTGGTGGGAGATGTTGAAATCGGCGGTGCAAAAAATGCTGCACTTCCTATTCTTGCGGCTTCCATAATGACAAACGAATCAGTCTTTATTGAAAATTTGCCGGATGTCAGGGATATCAATGTATTGTTGGGTGCCATGTCAAATATCGGAGTTGCCGTAAAGCGTGAAGACAGGCATAAAGTTATGGTCAACGCAGGAAGCATCAACAGCCTTATTGTAGAGGAAGAGACTTTGAAGAAAATCAGGGCCTCCTATTATTTACTGGGAGCGCTTCTTGGAAAGTATAAGCACGCAGAGGTTGTGCTTCCGGGGGGCTGTGACATCGGCTCCAGGGCAATTGACCAGCATATCAAAGGCTTCCGTTCTCTGGGAGCAACAGTTACCATTGAACATGGGTTGATTAAGGCAAGCGCGGAACATCTGACCGGAGGTCATATTTACATGGACGTGGTCAGCGTGGGCGCTACCATTAATGTTATGATGGCTGCCACAATGGCAGAGGGAGTGACGATTATTGAGAACTCTGCAAAGGAGCCCCATGTGGTTGACCTGGCGAATTTTTTGAACAGTATGGGCGCAAACATCAAGGGAGCGGGAACGGATGTCATCCGTATCAAAGGAGTTTCGAAGCTGCATGGTACAAGTTACACCATTATTCCCGACCAGATTGAGGCAGGTACCTATATGTTTGCGGCGGCAGTGACCAAGGGAGATGTGACGGTAAAGAATGTGATTCCCAAGCATCTTGAGTCCATAACGGCAAAGCTATTGGAGATTGGATGTGAAGTGGAGGAGACAGATGACTGTATCCGCGTGGTTGCCTCCAAACAGCTGGAGCATACCCATGTAAAGACCCTGCCTTACCCCGGATTTCCTACGGACATGCAGCCTCAGATTACGGTTGCCCTGGCCCTGTCAAAAGGGACAAGCATTGTCACCGAAAGTATTTTTGAAAATCGTTTCAAATATGTGGATGAGCTTACCAGAATGGGAGCCAATATCAAGGTGGAAGGGAATACGGCAATTATTGATGGGGTGGAGAGGTACACCGGTGCCAGCATTTCAGCTCCGGATCTTCGCGCAGGAGCAGCGCTTGTGATTGCGGCACTTGCGGCAGACGGATTTACCACAGTGGATGATATCAGATACATTGAGAGGGGCTATGAGGATTTTCATGTGAAGCTTCATAACCTGGGTGCCCAGATTGAGCTTGTACAGACGGAGAAGGATATTCAGAAATTTAAAATGAAGGTGGGATAAGTCTTACAGTATTTTTCTTTTTGTTGTTGACAAAGCCTGCTGTTCGTAGTAAGTTATTTTTATAAGAAAAGTCCATATTTTCTCTTATTCAGAGTGGTGGAGATACATAGGATCTGTGAAGCCACGGCAACCCCGTCTATACGGAAGGTGCCTACCTGAGCGAGTCTAGTCGAACAATAAGAGGATTTGATATCAATGATTCATCAGTCCGCTTTTTGTAAGCGGGCTTTTCTTATGTTAAAATATATTGATATACGAAAGGAGTAAAGATGGAAAAACGTTTATTTACGTCAGAGTCCGTAACAGAGGGACATCCTGACAAAATGTGTGACGCAATTTCAGATGCCATTCTGGATGCGCTGATGGAGAAGGATCCTATGAGCCGTGTGGCGTGTGAGACGGCAAGCTGTACCGGATTTGTGCTGGTGACAGGGGAGATTACCACCAATGCTTATGTGGATATTCAAAAAATTGTTCGCGATACGGTAAAAGAAATCGGCTATGACAGATCCGAGTATGGGTTTGACGGCAATACCTGTGCGGTGCTGGTGGCTATCGATGAACAGTCCTCTGATATTGCAATGGGAGTGGACAAGGCTCTGGAGGCAAAGCAGAGCGAGGCTGCCGGAGAGAGTAACATGACAGATGAGCAGCTGGAAGCCATCGGTGCAGGTGATCAGGGAATGATGTTCGGTTATGCTACCAATGAGACTCCCGAATTCATGCCTTATCCTATTTCGCTGGCACATAAGATTGCAAGACAGCTGACTAAGGTGCGTAAGGACGGCACTTTGAAGTATCTTCGCCCCGACGGCAAAAGCCAGGTGTCCGTGGAATATGATGAGAACGGAAAACCGGTACGTCTTGAAGCGGTGGTGCTTTCCACGCAGCATGACCCGGATGTCACACAGGAGCAGATTCACGAGGATATCAGAAAATATGTGTTTGACCCGGTGCTTCCTTCAGAGCTGATTGACAAGGATACCAAATTCTTTATCAATCCTACGGGCCGTTTTGTTATCGGAGGACCCCACGGTGATGCAGGTCTTACCGGACGCAAAATTATTGTTGACACTTACGGCGGATATGCCCGCCATGGCGGCGGTGCCTTCTCCGGCAAGGACTGCACAAAGGTGGACAGAAGTGCTGCATATGCTGCCCGTTATGTGGCTAAGAATATTGTGGCAGCAGGTCTTGCAGAGAAGTGCGAGATTCAGTTGTCCTATGCAATCGGTGTGGCACAGCCTACTTCTGTCATGGTTGATACCTTTGGAACCGGAAAAGTGTCAGATGAAAAGCTGGTGGAGATTATTCGTGAGAATTTTGACCTCCGACCTGCCGGAATTATCAAGATGCTGAACCTGCGCAGACCGATTTACAAACAGACTGCAGCATACGGACACTTTGGCCGTGATGATGTTTCTCTTCCATGGGAGGCAGTGGACAAGGCTGAGACTCTGAAGAAGTATCTCTAATTTTTTCTGTGAATAAATAATTGTTATGTGACAAAGAGGGCACGGGCTGCAGGAGCGGCCTCGTGTCCTTTTGGGCTCTTTACAAATTATTTGCTTTTCGGTATATTTAAATAGAAAAATAAAGATTAAGGAGCGAAAATATGGCATTTGTACACCTTCATGTCCACACGGAGTATTCTTTGCTGGACGGTTCCAACAAAATAAAGGAATACGTGTCACGGGTAAAAGAACTGGGCATGAATAGCGCGGCTATCACGGACCATGGTGTGATGTACGGTGTCATTGATTTTTATCGAGCAGCGGAGGCCGCGGGGATTAAGCCGATTATAGGCTGCGAGGTGTATGTGGCGCCAAACTCCAGATTTGATAAAGAGCTTACGGGGGGAGAGGACAGGTATTATCATCTTGTACTCCTGGCTGAGAACAATTTGGGCTACGATAATCTGATCAAGATTGTCAGCAAAGGGTTTACCGAAGGATATTATTATAAGCCCCGTGTAGATATGGAGATTTTGAACCGGTATCATGAGGGCATTATTGCACTGTCTGCATGTCTTGCGGGGGAAGTGCAGAGATATATCGTAAAGGGGCTTAATGAGGAGGCAAGAAAGGCAGCCCGCAAGTATGAGGAATGCTTTGGAAAGAATAATTTTTTTCTGGAACTTCAGGATCACGGGATTCCCCAGCAGAGACTGGTAAATACGGAACTGTTAAAAATGAGCCGAGAGATGGGGATTCCTCTGGTGGCTACCAATGATGTGCATTATACTTACGCAGAGGATGCGGAGCCTCATGATATTCTGCTCTGTCTGCAGACCGGTAAGAAGCTTGCGGATGAGGACCGGATGCGCTACGAGGGCGGACAGTATTATGTCAAGAGTGAGGAGGAAATGAAGGGCCTGTTTCCTTATGCCTGGGAGGCTGTGGAAAATACCCAGTTGATTGCCGACAGATGTAATGTGAAGATTAAGTTCGGGGAGATGAAGCTGCCCCATTATGAGGTGCCGGAGGGCTATGATTCCTGGTCTTATCTGAATAAGCTTTGCGAGGATGGTCTTCGTGAGCGCTACGGTCAAAAGCTGCCGGAGGGCCAGAGTGTGGAAAATCAGCCGGCAGGAAATACGGGACAAACCCTGGGGGAGAGACTGGAATATGAATTAGGGATTATCAAAACCATGGGGTATGTGGATTATTTCCTGATTGTTTGGGATTACATCAACTATGCAAAATCCAACGGGATACCTGTAGGGCCGGGGCGTGGTTCCGCAGCGGGAAGCATTGTATCCTATTGCCTGAAAATTACAAATATTGATCCTATCAAATATGATTTGCTCTTTGAGCGTTTTTTGAACCCGGAGCGGGTATCCATGCCTGATATTGACGTGGATTTCTGCCCTAACGGAAGGCAGAAGGTTATCGATTATGTCTGTGAAAAATATGGTAAGGAGAAGGTAGTACAGATTGTTACCTTTGGTACATTGGCTGCAAAAGGAGTTATCCGGGATGTGGCGCGGGTTATGGACCTGCCCTATGCCTTTGCGGATACCATTGCCAAGATGGTTCCCAATGAACTGAACATCACGCTGGAGCTGGCACTTGAGAAGAATCCGGAGTTTCGCAAGCTGTACCAGGAGGACCAGCAGGTACATGATCTGATTGATATGTGTAAGCGTTTGGAAGGACTGCCCCGACATACCGGTATGCATGCGGCAGGCGTGGTTATTTGTCCAAAGGAGGCAGATGAATTTGTGCCGCTGTCCCGGGGAAGTGATGGTTCCATTACCACTCAGTTTACTATGACCACGCTGGAGGAGCTTGGGCTGCTGAAGATGGATTTCCTGGGACTTAGAAATCTGACGGTGATTCGTGATGCTGTCAACTTTGTGGAGCAGAGCACCGGTAAAAGGATAGATATTGACAATATCGATTACAATGATCCTGAGGTCCTGGCTTCCATCGGAACCGGACGTACAGATGGCGTATTTCAGCTGGAAAGCGCGGGAATGAAGAGCTTTATGAAGGAGCTGCGTCCCCAGAGTCTGGAGGATATTATTGCGGGTATCTCACTTTACCGTCCGGGCCCTATGGATTTTATTCCACGTTATATCAAAGGAAAAAACAGTAATGAGGAGATAACCTATGCCTGTCCTCAGCTGGAACCTATTCTAAAGGCCACATACGGCTGCATCGTGTATCAGGAACAGGTAATGCAGATTGTGCGCTCGCTGAGTGGATATACCATGGGACGAAGCGACCTTGTACGAAGAGCCATGAGTAAGAAAAAACAGTCGGTCATGGAGAAAGAGCGTGCCAACTTTGTCTATGGCAATCCGGAGGAGAATATTCCCGGCTGTGTTTCCAAGGGAATTGATGAAAAGGTGGCCACCGGTATTTATGATGAGATGATGGATTTTGCTAAATATGCATTTAACAAATCTCATGCAGCCTGCTATGCTGTAGTCACAATGCAGACAGCATGGCTGAAGTATTATTATCCTGTTGAGTTTATGGCAGCACTAATGACATCTGTTATTGATAACCCAAAGAAACTGTCGGAATATATATTGACCAGCAAAACCATGGGAATCGAGCTGTTACCTCCGGATATCAATGAAGGTCAGAGCGGATTTGTAGTGAGCGGCGACAAGATACGTTATGCCCTGACGGCAATTAAGAATGTGGGAAGAACGGTTATTGAAGGAATTGTGGAGGAGAGGAAGTTGAACGGTCCCTTCACGAACCTGAAGGATTTTATTGCCCGAACCGTGACCAGGGATTTGAACAAAAGGGCAATTGAAAATCTTATCAAGGCAGGCGCCCTGGACAGTCTGGGAGGCACCAGGCAGCAGTACATGAGCATTTATGTGCAGATATTGGACCACATTACAAAGGACAAGAAAAATAATATGGCAGGCCAGATGTCTCTTTTTGACATTGTGGATGATTCCCAGAAGGAAGAGTTTGACATTCGTATGCCGGATGTGGGAGAATATGAAAAAGAACTGCTGTTATCTTTTGAGAAGGAAGTCATGGGGGTTTATCTGAGCGGACATCCCCTGGAAGCGTGGCAGGAGCTGTGGCAGAAATATATTACAAATACTACCAATGATTTTGCGCTGGATGAGGAGACCGGAGCCGTAATTGTGGAGGATCAGGCCAATGTAGTACTTGGAGGAATGGTTGCGGACAAGACAATCAAGTACACAAAGAATGACAAGGTGATGGCGATACTGAACCTGGAGGACCTGGTGGGAAGCGTCGAGGTGGTAGTTTTTCCCAAGGATTATGAGAAATACGGCTCCCAGCTGGTAGAGGATGCCAAAATTTTTGTAAAAGGACATGCCTCCCTGGAAGAAGACAAGGACGGAAAACTGATATGTGAACAGATTGTCAGTTTTGAGGATGCAAAGTCGGCCGGAGGCGGTGAGATTTTTCAGAGCCGATATGGTAGGAACAGCCCCCGAGGTGGTTATAGCCGGCAGGGCATCCCGGAGAGTAGTCAGAGATATAACAATCCGGTGGGGGGAAACGGAAAAAAACAGATTCCGGATGGGCTGTGGATTCAGTTTTCCAATGCAGAAGACTATAAGGCACGGGAACAGGAACTATTGACAGCCATAGCAGATTCGGATGGAAATGACAATATTGTCATTTATTTGAAGGATACCAGAGGGTTTAAGGTGCTTCCCGCAAACAGAAGAGTTCATGCTGACGAAGCACTGAGGCAGATGCTGGAGGAAAAATTTGGCAGGGAAAATGTAAAAATCCGGGGTATTCCTATTGAAAACAGTGCAAAAATAGATTAGAATAATGAACTGGTAGGTTAAGCTCAGGATTTGAAAAGTGAACATCAATCACTTGGGAGGGATAAAAATGTCAAATAAAATCAAGACAATTGCGATATTGACCAGCGGAGGTGATGCTCCCGGAATGAATGCTGCCATCCGTGCCGTTGCGCGAACAGCTATTGCAAAAGGACTGAAGGTTAAGGGAATCAAAAGAGGATATATGGGACTCCTGAATGAGGAGATTATCGACCTCGAGGCACGCAATGTTTCGGATATTATTCAGAGAGGCGGAACTGTGCTGGGAACCGCCAGATGCCTGGAGTTCAAAAAGGCTGAGTATCAGAAGAAGGGAGCCGATATCTGCCGTAAGCATGGGATTGACGGAATCGTGGTAATCGGAGGAGACGGTTCTTATCGTGGAGCACAGGCATTGTCCAGGCTGGGAATCAATACCGTAGGACTGCCCGGCACCATTGATCTTGACATTGCCTGCACGGAGTATACCATTGGCTTTGACACTGCGGTGAATACCGCAATGGAAGCCATAGATAAGGTTAAGGATACCTCATCCTCTCACGAGCGTTGCAGCATCATTGAGGTCATGGGACGCAATGCGGGATATATTGCCCTCTGGTGTGCAGTGGCAAACGGTGCGGAGGATGTGTTGATTCCTGAGAAGTATGATTACAATGAGCAGGAAATTATCAATCATATCATTGAAAGCCGCAAGAGAGGAAAGAGTCACCATATTATCATCAATGCAGAGGGAATCGGGCATTCTACCTCTATGGCAAGAAGAATCGAGGCTGCAACGGGAATTGAGACCAGAGCTACCATCCTGGGATACATGCAGCGTGGCGGTAATCCTACGGCAAAGGACAGATTTTATGCCTCTATCATGGGGGCCTATGCAGTTGATATCATGCTTCAGGGCAAGACCAACAGAGTTGTTGGATACAGACATGGAGAGTTTGTCGATTATGATATCGAGGAAGCTCTGCAGATGGAAAAGGGCATTGATGAATATCAGTTCCAGGTTGCACAGATACTGACAGTATAACAAAATAAGAAGATTTTAAGTTGAAAAATGAAAAGCGGCTGTCTGAATAGAAAGACAGCCGTTTTTTATAGGAGAATTCCAATATGATCAGCAGCGGCTCCAATCCTAAGATAAAACAGGTCATACAGTGGCAGAACAAAGCGAAGGAAAGGCGGAATGCAGGCGTTTTCCTGACAGAGGGCTTTAAACTGTACGAAGAAGCACCGGTTCCGTCGGTGAGAGAGGTTTATATTTCGGAGAGTGCCTTTGAGAAAATCCAGGAAAAACCGGAACTGAAGATAAAACTGGAACTGACGGGCTGGGAAGTTGTGACAGATGAGGTCTTTGCAAAAATGTCAGATACCCAGACTCCCCAGGGAATTCTGTGCATTCTCAATCGCCCGGAGTATACCCTTGAACAGATGCTGGAAAAACGACCTCCGCTTCTTATGATTCTGGAGGATATCCAGGATCCGGGAAATCTCGGGACAATCATCAGAACCGGAGAAGGTGCTGGGATAACGGGCGTTATTATGACTAAGGGGACGGTGGATTTGTTCAATCCAAAGACAATCCGGGCAACCATGGGCTCTATATTCCGTGTCCCTTATTTATATACGGAAAAGCTTGATGAAGTGCTTCGGATGCTTCGGGAAAGACAGATAGAAACCTACGCGGCCCATCTGGAAGGCAGAGAGTATTATGACAGTTTTTCCTATGATAAGGGTACTGCCTTTTTGATAGGAAATGAGGGAAACGGGCTTCGCAGGAAAACAGCGGATGAAGCAGACCATTATCTCAGGATTCCCATGGAGGGGCAGGTGGAATCCTTGAATGCAGCGGTGGCAGCCTCTCTGCTGATGTATGAGGCACACCGACAACGGAGTCAAAGGGTATGTAACAGGAGTTAATGCATAGGAAAGCAAAAAAAGGAGAAAATAAATGAAAATCGGATTTATTGGTCTGGGCAACATGGCAACAGCTATGATAGGTGGTATATTAGCGCAGGGAATGGCAAAAGCTGAAGATATTGTAGGGTATTCCAAAACTGCCGCCACAATGGATAAAGTTAAAAGTAAATATAATATAACAATTGCTATTAATAATAAAGATGTGGCAGCCACAGTGGATATTCTTTTTCTTGCCGTGAAGCCCTTGTTCCTGGATGAGGTGATTGAAGAAATCAAGAATACAGTGGATGCAGATACCTTGATTGTAAGCATTGCCGCAGGCAGATCTCTGAATTATTTGGAGAATGCCTTTGGAAGACCGGAACTGAAGCTTGTGCGCTGTATGCCAAATACACCGGCGTTGGTTCTGGAGGGGTGCACTGGGATTTGTGCAGGTGAGAGGGTGTCACAAGAGGAACTTCAGAGTGTGGTAGGACTTATGGAGGCCTTCGGCAGGGCAGAGGTTGTGCCGGAGCGGCTGATGGATGTTGTGGTAGGCGTCAGCGGCAGTTCTCCCGCCTATGTATTTATGTTTATAGAAGCTATGGCAGATGAAGCGGTAGCTGCGGGTATGCCCAGAGCACAGGCTTATAAATTCGTTTCCCAGGCAGTGCTTGGCAGCGCCAGGATGGTTTTGGAGACGGGGAAGCATCCCGGGGAACTGAAGGATATGGTATGTTCTCCCGGAGGCACGACAATTGAGGCGGTCAAGGTGTTAGAGGAAAAAGGATTCCGGGGAACGGTAATGGATGCTGTTGAGGCATGCATAGAAAAATCCAAAAACATGTGATGGAAAATCTGACCAAAAAGAGCTATTGACATTTTGAACCTCTTCTGCTAACATATTCGGCGTAACAAAGTTAACAATTATGTAACATATTATTTAAAAATAGAATACTATTTGTTAAGATTGTACGGAGGCTGAAAAAATGACAAAAGGCAGAAAGATATGGGCCGCAATCATTGGGCTTATCCTTTCTCTTTCTCTGGCAGCGCAGGCTGATATTACTGTGCAGGCAGACGGCAGCTTATATTTTGACAACATGCGTGGAGGCGTGGCGGCGCTCATGAATTACGAGAGTGTCGATACCGTCAGCCGGATGACTGCAACCCCAAGGGTCAATTTTTTAGATTTTGACGCAGAGGATGAGAATGAGGATGAACGGGTAAAAAACCTTGTCATGGCAAATGTAACCAACTCTCTCAATGTGAGAAGTGAAGCCAGTGTGGAGGCAGAGAGAGTGGGAATGCTGTATAAGGACTGCGGCGGCATTATTTTGGACAGAAAAGACGGCTGGACTAAACTCCAGTCGGGTAATATCATCGGTTGGGCCAGTGATGAATACCTTTTGTTTGGTGAGGATGCGGTTGCCCTTGCCAACGATGTGGGTAAGACGATTGCCACCGTGGATGCGGAGACGGTGCGTGTAAGAGAAGCTGCCGGAATGGATGCCCGGGTTCTCGGACTGCTTCCCAGGGGGGAAATTGTCGAAGTGCTGGAAAGCGGTGAAGAAACCGGTTGGGCATGCGTGGATTATAACGGACAGAACGGCTATGTGTCTACAGAGTATATAAAGCTGGATTTTGTAATTGACTCCGGTGAGACAGTGGAAGAGATTAAAGCCAGAGAGGATGCGGAGAGAGAGGCAAAACGTTACAAGAATTACGGACAGTATACCACAGATGCGGATACGCTGATGCTCCTGGCTGCCCTGATTCACTGCGAGGCCGGCGGCGAGCCCTATGAAGGACAGGTGGCTGTTGGTGCGGTGGTCATGAATCGTGTGAGAAGCGCGGCATATCCCGACAGCATTCACGGTGTCATCTATGCATCGGGGCAGTTTACGCCCGCCATGACCGGTAAGCTGGACAGTGTGTATGAATCCGGGAATATATATCCAAGCTGTATCAAAGCAGCGGAGGAAGCACTTTCGGGAGTATCCAATGTGGGTGACCTGACGCATTTCCGCAGAAACAACGGACGTGAAGGTCTGGTTATCGGCAACCATGTATTCTATTAATCGGCAAAAACAGAAGCGGCACTGCATTTGCAGGTGCCGCTTTTTTACTGCGGAATCCAATAACACAATACCACTTCCCGGCAGATGCGCACGTTAGCTTACGATAACGTGCGAATAAATACATTGCAGAAAGCATTAAAATGGGATATACTGATAACATAATTAACAGATGCAAAATGACATGGGAGGTGATAAAATGATGACGGAAGTGATGATTGTCTGGCTGGTTCTTCTCATAGTTGCAATTGTCGCAGAGGTGTTGACGATGGGGTTGACCACCATATGGTTTGCGGGTGGAGCGCTGGTTGCGATATTTGCAGCAATCCTTAATGCACCTGTCTGGCTGCAGATTGTGCTGTTCTTTGCAGTTTCACTGGTACTGTTGATTTTTACAAGACCGATTGCGGTGAAATATTTTAACAAGGACAGGGTAAAGACAAATGCCGAGAGCCTGGTTGGAAGGCAGGCCATTGTGACCGGTGAGATTGATAATCTTCAGGGTATCGGTCAGGTTACGGTAGGCAGTCAGGAATGGAGTGCCAGAAGCAATGACAACAAGGTGAGAATTCCTGTGGGCGCTGTGGTTGATGTGCTTGCTATTAACGGTGTCAAGCTGATTGTGAGACCGAATGTCCAGATGACCGAAATGGGTTTTGAAAAGAATTCTGTACCGGAGCCCATGAGCGTTTCTCAGATGGAGGAGATGGAATCCCCCAGGGTATGATATAGGGGATAACATAAAATTTAAAAGTTGAGTACTGTCTGAATGCAGTACGGAAAGAGGTTAAAATGGATGGTATTTTGTGGCTGGTCATTGCATTGATTGTAGTTGTGCTTATAATCATTGTATCCTGTATTAAAATTGTACCGCAGGCGCAGGCATATGTAATTGAGCGTCTGGGTGCCTACCAGGGAACCTGGTCTGTAGGTTTCCATGTAAAGGTTCCCTTTATCGATAAGGTTGCGAGAAGAGTAAACCTGAAGGAGCAGGTTGCTGATTTCCCGCCTCAGCCCGTTATCACCAAGGATAACGTTACCATGAGAATCGATACGGTTGTGTTTTACCAGATTACGGATCCTAAGCTGTTCACCTACGGCGTAGAAAATCCCATGATGGCTATTGAGAACCTTACAGCTACCACCCTTCGTAACATCATCGGTGATCTGGAACTGGATCAGACTCTTACAAGCCGTGAGACCATCAATACCAAGATGCGTGCAGCACTTGATATTGCTACCGACCCTTGGGGTATCAAGGTAAATCGTGTGGAGCTTAAGAACATCATTCCTCCTGCTGAAATCCAGAACGCCATGGAGAAGCAGATGAAGGCAGAGCGTGAGAGACGTGAGGCAGTTACCCGTGCAGAAGGTGAAAAGAAGGCCAGCATCCTTTCTGCAGAAGGTGAAAAGGAATCTGCCATCCTTCGTGCAGAGGCTGATAAGCAGTCCGCTATTCTCCGTGCAGAGGCTCAGAAAGAGAAGATGATTCGTGAGGCAGAAGGTCAGGCGGAGGCAATCCTTAAGGTACAGCAGGCGAATGCGGACGGTATCCGCATGCTGAAGGAGGCCGGTGCTGACGAGGCTGTACTCAAGATTAAGAGCCTGGAGGCATTTGAAAAGGTTGCTGACGGCAAGGCGAACACCATTCTCCTTCCCGCAGAGCTGCAGGGTATTGCTTCCCTTGCAACTACCTGGAAGGAAGCCGGCAGGGAGAAATAATCGGCAATCCAGCAGGGCTTGCCAAAAAAACGAATTTGAAGTATATTATAACTGTCTGATCATATAGGGGGTCAGGCAGTTATTTTTTACAGAAATGAGGTAGGGCCATGAATTTACACGGACGTGATTTTTTAAAGCTATTGGATTTTACACCGGAGGAAATTGTATATCTTCTGGATGTGGCAGCAGATTTAAAGGATAAAAAGAAGAGGGGGATTCCGGTGGATACTCTTAAGGGCAGGAATGTTGCCCTGATTTTTGAAAAGACCAGTACACGTACAAGGTGCGCTTTTGAGGTGGCAGCTCATGACCTTGGTATGGGAACCACCTATCTGGACCCTCAGGGTTCTCAGATTGGCAAGAAGGAGAGCATTGCCGACACAGCCAGAGTGCTGGCCGGAATGTTTGACGGAATCGAGTATCGTGGATATGGTCAGGAAATTGTGGAAGAACTGGCCAAATATTCCAAGGTGCCTGTCTGGAACGGCCTGACCAATGAATTTCACCCGACTCAGATGCTGGCAGACCTTTTGACGATTCGCGAGCATTTTGGATATCTGAAGGGAATCAGACTGGCATATATGGGGGATGCCCGCTACAATATGGGCAATTCCCTGATGGTTGCCTGCGCAAAGATGGGCATGCATTTTGTGGCATGTACCACCAAAAAGTACTTTCCGGACAAGGCGTTGGTTGAACAGTGTGAAGTCATCGCAGCTCAGAACGGCGGCAGTATCACCCTGACGGAAGATGCCATGGCCGGCACCGCAGGGGCTGATGTGGTTTACACGGATGTCTGGGTATCCATGGGTGAGCCGGATGAGGTATGGACGGAGCGAATCAGCGAGCTTACTCCTTATCAGGTGAATAGCGCCATCATGGACAACGCGGGGAAGGAGGCCATCTTCATGCACTGTCTGCCCGCCTTTCACGACCTGAAGACCCGGATTGGCGCAGAGATGGGAGCCCGTTTTGGCATTACCGAAATGGAAGTGACGGATGAGGTATTTGAATCTGAGCAGTCCCTGGTGTTTGAAGAAGCTGAAAACAGAATGCATACCATCAAGGCTGTGATGTATGCTACTCTTGCCGACAGGGTGTGATAAATGAAAGCAGAAATCTTATCTCTTCTGCGCGAGCGGGGAGACTATGTCTCCGGACAGGAGCTGTGCCAACGCTTTGGCGTATCCAGGACAGCAGTCTGGAAAGCAATGAATCAGCTGAAAAAAGAGGGCTACCGCATTGAGGCGGTTCAAAACAAAGGTTATCTGTTATTGACAGATGAGGAAGTCTACAGCCAAAATGAGCTGGAGAGCCGTATGGAGACTATCTGGGCAGGACACCCTGTGACATTCTACAAGACACTGGATTCCACCAATCTCCGGGCCAAGCTGGACGCGGAGAACGGAGCCCCCGAGGGTGCACTGGTTGTGGCAGATATGCAGACGGCAGGCCGTGGCAGAAGAGGCAGAAGCTGGCAGAGCCCGGCGGGAATCAATGCTTATTTTACCTTGCTTTTGAAGCCTGAGTATTCGCCGGACAAGGCATCCATGGTGACGCTGATTATGGCCCTGGCTGTGGCGGAAGGAATCAGGGAGACCTGCAAAATTCCGGCACAGATTAAGTGGCCTAACGATGTGGTAATCAACGGAAAAAAGACCTGCGGAATCCTGTCGGAGATGAGCCTGGAGAGAGATTTTATCCAGCACATTGTGGTGGGTACGGGAATTAACGTGGGTCTTCAGGAGTTTCCGCCGGAAATTGCAGTCACCGCTACCTGTCTGCAGGCGGAATGCGGGGAAAAGATATCCAGAGCGGTTCTGATTGCAAACGTGATGAAGGCCTTTGAAAAATATTATGGGAAGTTTAGGGATACGTTGAATTTGTCCCTGCTTCGTGAACAGTATGAATCCCTGCTGGTAAACAGGAACAAAGAGGTACGCGTACTGGACCCCAAAGGGGAATACAGCGGAATGGCAACAGGAATTACAGACACCGGAGAACTGCTGGTGGAGCTGCCGGACGGCAGGGTAACGCCGGTATATGCAGGTGAGGTCTCGGTACGCGGCGTCTATGGTTATGTATGAGATGCTCTTCGGACAACAGAAGGAGATGACAGGATGAAGACAGTGCTTTGTGGTGCAAATGCTTATGAGAAAAAATTCTATTTTAATCGGGAATTTGATGGAATTCCTCAGTCGGTCAAGGACGAGCTCCATGTAATCTGCGTTCTGTTCACAGAAGAGGTGGGCGGTGTGTTCACCATCGGCTTTGACGAGGAGGGAAACCCCGTGATGGAGACAGACGCGGACGACGGGGATATCTATTATGATGAAATCAGCAGCGGTCTAATGGTTTCCGAGGTGCGCAGGAACAGACAGGACCTTTTTGAGTCCTTAAGCTTATACTATAAGGTATTCATCCTGAAGGAGGATGTCTCTTCTCTTCTGGATGACAAAAACTGATTACAGGAGCATCGCTATGATACTGGTAATTGACATCGGCAATACAAATATGACCCTGGGGGTTTTTGAGGGAGATGCATTGAAGGCGACCTTTCGTATTATGACAAAGCAGCCCAGAACCTCTGATGAATATGGCGTTATCATCACTCAGCTGCTGCAAAACAAGGGGATTAAGACAACAGATTTGGAGGGCTCCATTGTGGCAAGCGTGGTGCCGGATGTGATGCACTCTTTGTTGGGAGGTCTGGTAAAATACACGGAGACCAGGCCAATGATTGTAGGTCCCGGGGTGAAGACAGGCATCAGGATTGTGACGGAGGACCCCAGAGCCATCGGGGCAGACCGTATCGTGGACGCAGTGGCTGCTTATGAGAAATACGGCGGTCCTGTGCTTGTGCTGGATTTCGGCACCGCAACCACTTATGACCTAATTACGGAGAAAGGGGAATTTGCGGCAGGTATCACCGCTCCCGGTATCCGCATCAGCGCAGAAGCCCTCTGGACCCAGGCTGCAAAGCTGCCCAATATTGAAATTAAAAAGCCCAAATCCATTCTGGCACAGGAGACCATTACCAGCATGCAGGCTGGGCTGATGTACGGACAAATTGGGCAGACGGAATATATTATCAGGAAAGTGAAGGAAGAGAGCGGCATCAGGAACCTTAAGGTTGTGGCCACCGGCGGCCTTGGCAGACTGATTGCCGATGAGACGGATGCCATTGAAATCTATGACAGCTCCCTTACATTGGACGGACTGAGGTTGATTTATGAAAAGAACAGAAGGTGAGCTGAAGATAGGGAATGTAACCCTGGAAAATAACATAATTCTTGCGCCCATGGCAGGTGTGACAGACCTGCCCTTTCGTTTGCTCTGCAGACAGCAGGGAGCCGGCCTGGTCTGCATGGAGATGGTCAGTGCCAAAGCCATCTACTATAACAACAAAAATACCGAAGAACTGCTGGAGGTTCACCCGGAGGAGCTTCCGGTTTCCCTGCAGCTTTTCGGCTCAGATCCGCAGATTGTAGCAGACATGGCAGCACGGATGGAAGAGCGGCCCTATGCGATTTTGGATTTCAATATGGGCTGTCCCGTTCCCAAGGTGGTAAATAACGGAGAGGGTTCTGCCCTGATGAAGGACCCGAAGCTTGTAGAAAAGATACTGACCGCTCTTGTCAAGGCCGTAAAAAAACCTGTGACGGTGAAAATACGCAAGGGCTTTGATGACAGCTGCGTTAATGCACCGGAGATTGCAAAAATTGCAGAGAGCTGCGGTGTGGCGGCAATTGCAGTACACGGGCGCACCAGAGCGCAGTATTACAGCGGTAGGGCAGATTGGGAAATCATCAGACAGGTAAAGGAAACGGTGCAAATTCCTGTCATCGGTAATGGGGATGTGACCGGCCCGGAGGCTGCATTGACCATGCTGGAGGAGACCGGCTGTGACGGCGTGATGGTAGGCAGAGCAGCCCAGGGAAATCCATGGATCTTCCGTGAAATCATTCATTACCTGCAAAATGGCACAAAACTGCCCCCGCCGGATAAGGAAGAGAAAAAAACCCTTGTCCTCCGGCATGCAGAGCTGCTTTCAGAGGTCAAGGGAGAGTACACAGCCGTTCGTGAGATGCGAAAGCATCTGGCATGGTATACTGCCGGAATGCCTCATTCGGCACGTTTCCGCGGTATGATTAATTCCCTGGAGACCATGGAGGCCCTAATCGGCGGCGTGGAAGAAATATTTGGATAAAGTTATATGCCAAGAAACCATTCTTGAGCAAAAGCATAGTCTTGAAGAAGTAATTTTGTGAATGGGCTCTGAATAGTCACCATATATTTATTACATGGATGCAATTGTTTATTTTTATATCAAGAAAAATCTGACAGGGCCGGAGACCTCCATGATGTATCGGGGAGATTATCTTCTCGTCAAGGTGGGATTGAATGCGGACGCAGGACATTGGTTTGGAACTGCGGTGCCTGAGCCTCCCGGAGAATACCCCACCATACCGATGGAAGAAAGCAGCCGGGAACAGGGGCTTCTTCAACATCTGCGTCGAAGAAAACAGCAAAAACAGCAGGCTCAGGATGGAAGCTATCGTTCAGGACAGATGAGACAGCAGGAACTTCACTATAAGAACCGACTGCGCAACCTGGGAAAAAACATCGAATCCACAACGGAAGCCATCAAAAGTGCCGTTTATGATGTGGACGGTTCTCTTGCCATATCCAGTGTTTATGAGTGCGGTCTGGCCTTTCTGACCGGTGAAGGCTGTGCACTTTCCGAGATATGGAACAGGTGTTGGAGCTTTCCGGAATTTGAGGCCTACACCATTCCCCGATGGTCCCTGCCGTTGGTGAAAGAGCTTAAGGGTCCGGATTTCCTGCTGCTTGGTATTGGGGAGGCTGTTCCGGAGATTTTGGAATTCTGTGCACCACGGATGAAGACTCTGCGCTGGGTTCTTACTTCTTCGGACTTTGACCAGGAGGTCCAGGACTATGCCGATTTTTTTTGCGAGGAATACGGGCTTGCCATCAGAACAGATGTTCGCCAGGAGGAGCGAACCACGCTCAGACTCTCTGAGGAAGGAGCTCCGGTCTGTGTACTGGATTTCGCAGGAAAAGCAGCAATCTGTGGCGGCGCTTTGCCGGGGGGTAGTATATGGGTCGACTTCTGTTCTCTTGAGGAGAAGGAGCAGCGTCTTGGAAGAATTTCTCCCGGTACTTCTTATGTTTCCATGAAAAAGTATTGGAGAGAATGTAAGAGAAAAAACGGGATATCAGCAATAACCGGTGTGAAAGAAAGGTGCAATGACTGCGCCGGAACAGTCCCGAGGTTTCATAATTCTTCTGCTTTTCTTGACATCAGATAGAAAAGTAGTTATAATACCCTCGACAAAGGTGAAGACTCATTTACCGGCGGAAGGTATTTTAATAAAAGAAAGTAGGAAGGGTAAGCAAAGAAATGCAGGAAAAGAAGAACATTTTGACCTATGAAGGCCTCAAAAAGTATGAGGATGAGTTGCACGAATTAAAGGTTGTAAGACGTCAGGAAGTAGCTCAGAAAATTAAGGAGGCCAGAGAACAGGGAGACCTGTCCGAGAACGCCGAATACGATGCCGCAAAGGATGAGCAGCGCGACATAGAGGCGAGAATCGAGGAGCTTGAGAAGATTCTGAAGAACGCCGAGGTAGTGGTTGAGGATGAGGTTGATCTGGACAAGATTAATATCGGCTGTCGCGTAAAGCTTCTGGACATCGAGTACAGCGAGGAGCTTGAGTACAAGATTGTGGGTTCCACCGAGGCCAACAGCCTGAAGGGCAAGATTTCCAACGAGAGCCCTGTAGGCAAGGCCCTGATTGGCTGTAAAGTAGGGGATACCGTAGAGGTTGAAACCGCAGCAGGCACCTTTTCCTATAAAGTATTGGAGATTCAGAGAAGCAATTAATTGCACCACTGCACTGAAAACAACACCGCAGTGACAAAACGAGAGGTAAAATAAAGTGGCAGAAGTACAGAATAACCAGGCACAGGAACAGGACGTAAACCAGCTCCTCAAGGTGCGCAGAGACAAGCTTGCCGCATTACAGGAGGCAGGAAAGGATCCTTTTCTGATTACAAAATATGACGTAACCCATCACACCGGTGATGCAGCTGAACTTTATATTGCTCATGAAGAAAAGCTTCTGGCAGGTCGGGTAGCTCCAAATGTTGAAGGAATGGACGAGCAGCAGGCTAAGGAAGTCATCAGCCAGGACTACAACGAAAGACGTGCTATCATGGACGCTAGTCCTATTGAGGTCTCCATTGCAGGCCGTATGATGTTCAAACGTGTCATGGGCAAAGCATCCTTCTGTAACATTCGCGATTTAAAGGGAAATATTCAGGTATATGTAGCGAGAGACGCCATTGGCGAGGAATCTTATGCAGACTTCAAAAAATCTGATATCGGCGATATTTATGGCGTAAAGGGATATGTATTCCGTACAAAGACAGGCGAAATTTCCATCCATGCCGTAGAGATGACCATGCTCACCAAGAGCCTGCAGATTCTCCCCGAGAAATTTCACGGCCTGACCGATACCGATACCCGTTACCGCCAGAGATATGTGGACCTGATTATGAACACCGAGTCTAAGGACACCTTCATCAAGAGATCTCAGATTATCAAGGAGATCCGTAAGTTCCTGGACGGACGTGATTTCATGGAGGTGGAAACCCCCATGCTGGTTTCCAATGCAGGCGGTGCTGCAGCCAGACCATTCGAAACCCATTACAATGCCCTGAATGAGGACGTAAAGCTTCGTATTTCCCTGGAGCTTTACCTGAAGAGACTGATTGTGGGCGGTCTGGAGCGTGTGTACGAGATTGGCCGTGTATTCCGTAACGAAGGTGTTGACACCAGACACAACCCTGAATTTACCCTGATGGAGCTCTACCAGGCATACACTGACTACGAGGGTATGATGGAGCTGACGGAGAGCATGTTTAAATATCTGGCAGAGAAGGTTTGCGGCACCTCTGTCATCACCTACAATGGAATTGAGATTGATTTCGGCAAGCCCTTTGAACGCATCACCATGATTGACTGCATCAAGAAATATGCCGGCGTTGATTTTGATGCAGTGGCAGATGATGCCGAGGCAAAAAAGATTGCCGACGAGCACCATATCGAATATGAGGCCCGCCATACAAAGGGAGATATTATCAACCTCTTCTTTGAGGAGTACTGCGAGAAGAACCTGATTCAGCCTACCTTTGTCATGGATCATCCCCTGGCAATCTCACCTCTGACCAAGAAGAAGCCGGGCGATCCCGAGAAGGTAGAACGTTTTGAGCTCTTCATCAACACCTGGGAAATGTGTAATGCTTATTCCGAGCTGAATGACCCCATCGACCAGAGAGAACGCTTCGCCGCGCAGGACGCAGCCTTTGCAGCCGGCGACGAGGAAGCCAACCACACAGACGAAGACTTCCTGAATGCTCTGGAAATCGGCATGCCCCCTACCGGCGGTATCGGATATGGAATCGATAGACTGGTGATGCTGCTGACAGACAGTCCTGCGATAAGAGATGTGCTGTTGTTCCCGACGATGAAGTCATTAGACAAATAAAGCCAGTATTTATGCGGGTTTGCAGTACTTTCATTAAAGGCTTGACATCAATTTGACATCAAATTTTACATCTTTTGGTGGACTAATTTGGACTTATACGGTATGTTTTAGAAATTTGAACCTTTCAAAACTTAATAGTTGAATGCTATTAAAAGGACATTTTCCAAGATACGGAGAGTGTCCTTTTTCTGTTGTTATGGTTAAAAAATCAGAAAAAAAAGGAGGTTCAAGTATGAACAACACAGCGTTAAGAGCAGAGGTGCAGAGCGCCGACAACACACACATGGTTTTTGTAAACGAGGAACATGAGAAATTTTATTATGAAAAATTGGAACAGGCGAGGTATCAGGACTGTTATCACAAGGCTTTGATCTACATTCTCGGTATTTCAGAGGATACAAGAAATCATTTCAGCCAGATTTATGATATAAAGTCCGGGTACATCAAAACAGAGTGTCTGCATCAGGGATGGCAGACAAGCGGCAGCGTCCGGGTGGTAAGGCTTGCCTTTAACCTTTACACGGACGGAGCGCCAAGCGTGGATGATTATGAGAGCAGGGACGAGCAGGTAAGCGAGTGCAGGGAGTATTCTGTGAGCGATATTTTCTGCTGCGGCTATGCGATGTACTTCTGGCAGGGCATTCAGCTCCGGTATCCGGAATACTGCAAAAAGCAGAAGTCCATCGAGGAAATCCTTGCGGAAATGGAGAGGAAACGTGCTGAAAATTCGACTGATGGGAACAAAGAATGATATTAAGTGGTTCGAGAAGATTTTGAAAAGGCAGCCTAAAGTGGCTGTGACGGAAGTTTCAGAACTGTACCGGAACAAAGGTACAAACAGATTTTACCGGGCTTATGTGGAAGTGCAGAAAGCCAACATCAAAGAAAAATCTAACTAAATGGAGGAATAAAACCATGTGTAAAGTAATAGCAATCGCAAACCAGAAGGGCGGAGTAGGAAAGACCACCACGACAAGCAATTTAGGGATCGGGCTGGCAAAGCAGGGGAACAGAGTGCTGCTGATCGACGCTGATGCGCAGGGCAGTCTCACGGCAAGCTTGGGCTTTACGGAGCCGGACAAGCTGGAGGAAACGCTTGCGACAGTTATGATAAACATTATCAACGATGAGGAAATGGAGCCGGATTACGGTATCTTAAAGCATGACGAGGGCATTGATCTGATGCCGGGGAACATTGAACTGTCCGGCTTGGAAGTGTCGCTTGTGAATGTCATGAGCAGGGAGCTTGTACTGCGTTCCTATATAGAGATGGTAAAGGGGCAGTATGATTATATCCTGATTGACTGTATGCCCTCTTTAGGCATGATTACCATAAATGTGTTTGCCTGTGCCGACAGCATACTGATACCCGTCCAAGCCGCATATCTGCCCGTTAAAGGGCTGGAGCAGCTTATCAAGACCATAGGCAAGGTAAAGCGGCAGATCAACCCGAAACTGGAGATAGAGGGCATCCTGCTGACGATGGTAGACAGCCGTACCAATTATGCAAGGGATATTACAGCACTGCTTATCGAAACTTACGGCAGCAAAGTACGGATATTTGAGAACAGCATACCAATGTCGGTACGGGCTGCGGAAACTTCCGCAGAGGGTGTCAGTATCTATCGGCATGATCCCAAAGGCAGGGTTGCGGGAGCATACCAGTCATTGACAAAGGAGGTGCTTGAAAATGGGAAGTAAGGCAGGGAGCGCATCCAAAGTCAAACTAAACAGTTTTGATGATTTGTTCGGCGGTGCAGGGAACACATCAGGGGAGCAGATTATCCATGCAAAGCTGACTGATTTATATACATTCAAAGGACACCCATTCCGTGTCCTCGATGATGAAAAAATGGAAGAAACCACGGAGAGCATTGAGAAATATGGTGTCCTTGTTCCCGGAATTGTCAGACCGAGGGCAGAGGGCGGTTATGAGATTATAGCCGGGCACCGGAGGAAACGTGGTTCTGAGAGGGCAGGGCTTGATACAATGCCCGTCATTGTCCGCAATTACACCGATGATGAAGCCACGATTATCATGGTGGATTCCAATATCCAGCGTGAGGACATTCTGCCGAGTGAAAAGGCAAAGGCTTATGCCATGAAGTACGAAGCGATGAAGCATCAGGGCAGCAAAGGCGGCAGTACCCTTGACGAAGTGGGGGAAGCCGCAGGAGAAAGTGGAAAGACCGTGCAACGGTATGTATGGCTTGCAAGGCTTATCGACGAACTGCTTGGCATGGTAGATGCAAAGAAAATAGGCATAGCGCAGGGGGTGGAGATTTCGTTCCTGTCTGAGGAAGCCCAACAATGGGTATCTGTTATTCTTGAAGAAACAGGAGCTTCTATTTCCAACACACAGGCGGCAAAACTGAAAGAGTATGGGAAAAGCGGCGAGCTGACATTGGCAATGGTTAGACTGATATTGTCGGAGGAAAAGCCCAGGGAGAGGAAGGTAACGCTTAAAAGCGATAAGATCAACAGATATTTTCCAGAGGACTATTCCAATGACGATATAGAGGGTATCATTATCCAGCTTTTGGAGGAATGGCAGAGTAAGCAGTAAAGGAGGCGGTAAAATGGGCGAGCCATTGAAATTTGATTATTACTATGGCATTGAGGCAGAGCAGTTTTCTTTTTACCGTGTTCCCCGCCTGCTGATTAAGGACGAGCGCTTTAAGGGGCTTAGCAGCGATGCTAAGCTCCTGTATGGGCTGATGCTTGACAGAATGTCTCTGTCGATGAAAAATGGGTGGCTGGACGATGAAAATCGGGCGTATATCATATACACAATAGAGAACATCAGGGAGGATTTGGGATGCAGCAAGGAAAAGGCTGTAAAGGTTCTGGCAGAACTGGACGCAAACAAAGGGATTGGGCTTGTTGAGAAAATACGCCGTGGGCTTGGCAAACCAGACATAATATATGTGAAGAATTTTGTCATACAGGAGTCGCCTGCTGATTGCGGAAAAGCAGGAGAAAATGCCACAGATACTGACGTTTCCACAGAAGTCGGAAAAACCGACTTCAAGAGGTCGGAAAATCTGACTTCAAGAAGTCTGGAAAACCGACTTAAAGAGGTCGGAAAAGCCGATTTCAGCAAGTCGGAAAATTTGACTTCAAGAGGTCTGGAAAACCAACTTCAAGAAGTCGGGGAATCAGACTCTAATTATACTAACTTTAACCAGACTGAAAAGAATTATACGGATATGAGTTATATCAATCCTATCAATCAATCTGTGGAAAAAGCAGATGCGATTGATGTGATGGATGAAACAGGCGCATACATGTCGCTGATCCGTGATAATCTGGAATATGAACACCACATGAAATATGACCAGCATGGGGACAGGGAGATGTATGAGGAAATCTACGAAACCGTCTGCGATGTGGTCTGCGTAAAGCGCAGGACAATCCGTATCAATGGCGAAGATTACCCTTACGAACTTGTAAAATCCCACTTTTTGAAACTGAACAGCAGCCATGTGGAGTATGTCATGGGCTGCATGAAGGAAACCGTTACAAAGGTTACCAATATCAGGGCATATCTGATTACGGCGCTTTATAACGCTCCCTTAACCATGAACCATTACTATCAACAGGAAGTGCAGCATGATATGTATGGTGGTGGATGGGAAGAAAAGGGAATTACTTAGCAGACTTCTGGACATAATGTCCAGAGGTGGCAAAAAAACAGAGCAGTTTATTCTTCTGTCTGCTCTGTGTCTGGTGTAAATTCAGCGATGTCATTCAGGGTAAAGCTGTCGCCCAGGATATTCAGTATGGTATCAAGAGTATGGGTAGTGACGGATTCATTATTTTTAAGCCGCTGAATCTGCGCCCTGCTGATACCATGTTTGGCATAAAGGCTATACTGGCTGATGCCGTTTTCCTTTAATGTTTGAAAAAGCTTGTCGAATTTAATCATTATATGCGATATTTCCTTTCAGTTCGTAGTTGAATATGTTTTATTATGCTCCTATAATGGAGATGGTTATAGTTACCGAAATCGGAGATGATAAGAGAAAAGGAGTACATGGAAATGGATAAAAAGGAACTGCGGAAAAGATATGAGAAACTGGACGGAATGGGAAAAGCCCTGCTGTTGGAAAAGCTGGCTTTCTGTAAATTTGCAGACAAATATGATTTTGAAAACTATTTCAGAATAGGGGAATTAAAGGACGGCGAATTGCTCTGTCTTGTCAGTTTCCTTTATCATCAGGAATGTTTTCTGATGCTGATGGATATTATGAACCATTATAAAGATAGGTTTATCTTCGCAGACGCTTCTCTTTTACGGGAGTTTGAAGCGGATGATACCCTTATGGAAAGAATTTCACGGATTGACATTCTGAAAGATGTATAATAAATAGATATAAGGAGATGCAGGGGTTTATGGAGAAAAAAACATATATTACAGAGGCAGAACGTAAAAAATGCCAGAGGGTGGCGGATGCCTTTGTAGAGTTGGAAGATGCGGATGTTGTGGTAGTTGATGTTGGCAGGTACGGTTTTGTAAAGCTGCAATATTATACGCCGCCGATAGGATTTGAGAATGACTTTACATTTACGGACAGTAGGAAGCTGTTTGAGGATTTATGGCAGGAATGGCTGAATATGCAGCTATACCGGATTGCAGAGGGAACGCCGCTCTTAGAAGATGGATATGACGGGGTATTTAAGAGCCTGTCGCAGGAAAAGCAAAATGAGCTTATGGGCAGGAAACAGATTTTCGCAGAAACGGCGGGAATAGGAACAGAATAAGCCTGCTAAACTGTGGTGGGTGGTGCTTTCGAGCCTTGCTGGAAGTGTGGTTATCTTTTCAATCACACTTCCGGCAAGGTTTCCAGAGGTACGGAGGTGGAAGACCTCTGTATTAAAAAAATGATAAATTTGGAACAGCGTAAGGGCAGTTATGGATCAGTAGATTTGTAGCTGCTCTTTTTTTATTGTTTCCGGTCAGTGTATCAGGAAACGGGAAGGAGACAGGTGTGGAATCGTTACGGGATGTAAAGAGGGCAATGGAGCGTGAGGTGAAAAAGGGGAGCTGTCCGCTTATGTTTGACAGGCTGGAGTTTGGCAGCAAGCCTTTCCAGACTATTTCGTTAGAAGAAAAGCTGGATGAAGTGCTTGCATGGCTGTTAAGGATAAATTCTTTCCGGCAGTATGCAGGGAAAACGGTCATCAATAACGTGTATATGGATTTAGACGTACTCTGCAAAAATCCGCAGTTTAAGCGCACCCATTCCGTCATAGACAGGGAAGGGATTTATGCAAGGGTGCAGAGGTACAAGAAGCGGTTGCAGCCGGATTATGACAGCGGGCTTTGTCTGGAAACAGTGCGGTGCGTTTTCAAACTTCCGGAGGGGGAAGCGGAAAAATACCGTATGACGCACGACGGAAAGGAAACTTATGCTTTTATCATGTCAAACAGATATATCCTCGGTCTGTTTACCCACTGTGAGGCGGCAAGGAAATCTGTTGTCATGGACGGGGTGGAGTACGGACACCTTACGGAGCAGGAGCAGAAGATTGTGCTGCTTGAGGGAGTGGGGGATGTGCTGTTTCAGTCATTATTGCTTGATGATGTGGCGTATGGCGATGGTGAGCTGTCTGCCAGTCTTTACACGATCTACTGCTTAAATGAAAAATGATAACTTCTGGACATCATGTCCAGAAGTGGGAAGGAGAAATATTATGTATTTTACGTTGGATATTGTCTGTGACATTATCTGCCGGGGGATTCCGCCTTAGTGCGTGGACTTTTATAGTAATGCAACAGGGAGGTGCTTCATGCAGGAGGAAGTAACACAGAAAACGATTGCCCTTGTAATCAAGACATCAAAACTGACTGCCGGCACATTAAAAGCTGCGATGAGGATGTACTTAAATCATCAGAAGCAGAAGGCGCAGAGGACGCATGGCAGAATCTCTGTGAAAAAACTTGTCGGGGAGGGCGTTGGAGTATCGTCGATAGAAGTTACGGACGGCAACATCAAGTCTTTTGAGCGTGTCGCAAAAAAGTATAATGTTGATTTTGCCGTAAAGAAGGACAAGACGACAGACCCGCCCAAATACATGGTCTTTTTTAAGGGCAGGGACGCCGATGTGTTAGCACAGGCGTTCAAAGAATTTGTTTATGGTAACGAGAAAAAGAAAGGCAGGGTTTCTTTAAGGGAGAAGCTGAAGCATTTCAAGGAGGCAGTATCGCAGGACAAGAACCGGGAACGGAGCCGGGAGAAGAATAAGGACAGGGGGCAGAGCCTATGAGCAATATTATAAACGGCATCGCCAAAGACCTGAAAACCATTCCGAAGAACCTAAAGGCAAAGACCGGGAATATCGACAAAAAGAAACTTATCCTTATGAATCTGCCTTATGTGCTTGCCGGATATTTCTGCGACAAGATAGCGTGGCTGTGGCGGGTATCGCCGGGGCAGGACGCTTCTGCAAAGATGATGGCGGTCATGGAAGGAATGGAGGGGCTGTTTTCCAATCCCCTGCCGAGTTTCTATCCAAGAGATCTGCTGATCGGGGTGTGCTGCGGCATCGCTTTAAGGCTTGTGGTGTATTTCAAAGCCAAGAATGCCAAGAAGTTCCGAAAGGGTGTAGAGTACGGTTCCGCAAGGTGGGGCAATGCAAAGGATATAGAGCCTTACATGGATTCTGAATTTGAGAACAATATCCTGCTGACGCAGACGGAGCGGCTGATGATGTCGGGCAGACCAAAAGAGCCGAAGTATGCAAGAAATAAAAATATCCTTGTTATCGGCGGTTCCGGTTCGGGCAAGACGAGGTTTTTTGTCAAGCCAAACCTGATGCAGATGCACTCAAGCTATGTTGTCACAGATCCGAAAGGCACTGTCCTGATCGAGTGCGGAAAGATGCTCAAAAAGGGCGGCTACAAGATAAAAGTCCTCAATACCATAAACTTTGCAAAGTCCATGCATTACAATCCTTTCGCCTATTTACGGAGCGAAAAGGATATTTTGAAACTTGTAAACACGATTATAGTCAATACCAAAGGAGAGGGGCAGCAATCCGGTGAGGATTTTTGGGTAAAAGCCGAAAAACTCTATTACACGGCGCTTATCGCCTACATCTGGTATGAAGCCCCGGAGGAAGAACAGAATTTCGCCATGCTGATAGATATGATTGACGCAAGCGAAGCGAGGGAAGATGACGAGAACTTTAAGAACGCCGTTGACCTGCTGTTTGACGAACTGGAGGGAAAAGACCCGAATCATTTCGCTGTCCGTCAGTATAAGAAGTACAAACTTGCGGCGGGCAAGACGGCTAAATCTATCCTGATTAGCTGCGGCGCAAGGTTAGCGCCATTTGATATAAAAGAGCTGCGTGACCTTATGGAGTATGACGATCTGGAGCTTGACACTTTGGGAGAAAAAAAGACTGCCCTTTTCGTCATTATTTCAGATACGGACGCCACATTCAATTTCGTGGTGTCAATCATGTATTCGCAGCTCTTTAATTTACTTTGTGATAAGGCAGATGATGTCTATAACGGCAGGCTTCCGGTTCATGTGAGGATGCTGTTGGACGAATTTGCAAATAGTGTGACACGTTCTACGGTCAAAACGGTAGGAATAACCGACAAAGCCGTAGCCTAAAGTCACAAACAATTTAATAAATGTGGTTTTAGAGAACTGCATAACTGAAATTTCAAATGAAGGGGTAACGCCCTGAAGGGAATTCGCTAATACTCCGAATAGCGTTAATTGAATACAGACGATTAAGGTTATAAGCTCGGGGAAGTCGTGCGAAGCACATCCTAACAGAGAAATAATAAAATGCTCTTAGTAAGTCATTGGTACAAAAGAGACTAGAGTCCACCTGTGAAAGAAAAGAGATATTACATTATGGAGCTGAGGAAAGATACCTAGAGGTAGGTGTTGTGTGTGACAGTGCGGGCGGGGTTGCCATATGGTTAGAATGACCAAATAGGCAGTCTGACAAAATTCCGAATGTACGGCTCTAAACGAATGGCTGGTAGAAATGCCAGTGTACCAATGGGTACGCAAGTGGGGTAAAGTAAAAGTTGTTAGTATGAAATACCCTCTGTGTTTACAGGACACAGGTGTCTTAAGAAAACTCTTGAAGATAATACTTGCAGGGCTAAAGGAATGACCTAAGTGGTAACAATCCTAAGTTATGTGGAACGTGGAAAGCAACCAATACGGGAGCTGACTGTATCAGCGACAAAGTACCGTAGTTGTATCGAAAAGGAAAAGGCTGAAAGAACCTTTTCTACAATAAGTGCATTTGTGGTTGTGAGAGTAGTGGCACAGTACCGATGAAGCCGTGATAATAAGCGGTGGAGGGATAGCCACAAGCCGATACTAAATTTTCTTTCATGTCTATATAGTAATCACCAAAAGGAGATTTTCATAGCTGTCGTGGTGCGACTAAGAAAAAATCATTCTCCGTTAAGGAGTTGGTTACTATGGCAAAGCGAATTGTAAACAAAGCAGAGCGAAATGCAGAAAGGTATGACGCTAAAGAAAGGGTCTATCAACTTTATGAAGATAGTCTGAATGGCAAGATATTTGACAGGCTTATGCCTATGATAGTATCTAAACAGAATATCATACTCGCATATCGAAATATCTGCAAAAACAAAGGGAGTAAAACCCCGGGAACAGATGGGAAAACGATTGTAGAAATACAGGAGTTACCTATCGAAATGGTCATAAAAACCATCAGAAACAAGTTGAACTATTATCAACCAAAGAAAGTCAGAAGAGTGGAAATCCCAAAAGATAATGGAAAGACAAGACCTCTTGGAATTCCGAGTATTTGGGACAGACTTATACAACAGTGTGTCTTACAGGTGTTGGAACCAATCTGTGAAGCTAAGTTTCACGAAAGAAACAATGGTTTCAGACCGTACAGGTCAACACAGAACGCAATAGCACAGTGCTATAAAATGGCACAAGATACAAAATCTACACTTTGTTGTAGATGTAGACATTACAGGCTTCTTTGATAACATTGACCATTCAAAACTTATCCGTCAGTTATGGGGATTGGGAATACAGGACAGAAAATTGATTATGATAATCAAGCAAATGCTGAAAGCGGACATTCTGTTTAATGACATAGTCATTACACCAGAAACAGGAACACCGCAAGGTGGTATTCTTTCTCCGCTGTTAGCGAATGTCGTGCTTAATGAACTGGATTGGTGGGTAGCTAATCAATGGGAAATGTTCAAAATCAAAGAGGGAAGTACAGGTTATGAGTTTGCTAAGGTTGATAACGAGGGAAACATACTCACAATAGACAGAACGCAGAAATGGAACAAGCTGAGAGCAAAAACCGAGTTGAAAGAAATGTATATCGTAAGGTATGCAGATGATTGTGCGCCACGAAGGCGAGTCCAAGTAGCGTAGCTACTTGAAGACAGCTATGCTGTACAGATGATGGCGGAGGGCCCGCCGGAACCGCTATACAGGTGGAGGTTCCAAACCACCCTAAGGTGCTGTAGTCAAAAGCTATGGTATTGAGCGTTAGGGAAAAGGCAGATATAACTGTCAGGTGGGTGTGAAGGAGATGAATGAACATATAAACCGCTTACGGAAATGTCGAAAGCGTAGAGATTCCATCAAAACCAGGGGGTAGTCGTTAACCTGGGATAAGCCTGGAGGAAACCTGTTTACTGTCCAGGCGGTGGGCGGCATAAAGGCGGCATGAACTTTACACAGGCATCTGTACGGAACGTGGGAACCCACGGGCTGATGTTAAGGGAGTATATCAAGCGGAAGAACCGTAAGATAAGAGTACCGATGCAGTCATGGGGGCAGATTGGGTTATAGTAGCGTGGAAGTTTCTGTAACGGGAATGGAGCAAAGAACCCGAATTATCCGGCTTTAAGGATAAGTCAACTTTAGAAAGAAGGAGGAACTTATGCAAGAAGCAAAGCCATACAGTATTTCAAAGAAAGCAGTGATAACGGCTTATCAAAGAGTGAAAGCGAACAAGGGAACCTATGGTGTGGATGAACAGTCCATAGAAGATTTTGAGAGAAAACTCAATAACAGCCTCTACAAAATATGGAACAGGATGTCATCCGGCACTTATTTTCCCAAACCTGTAAAAGCGGTAGCGATACCAAAGAAGAATGGAGGAACCAGAATTTTGGGGGTTCCGACAGTAGAGGACAGAATTGCCCAGATGGTGGCGAAGCTGTACTTTGAACCATGCGTGGAGCCAATCTTTTATGAAGATTCCTATGGATACCGTCCGAACAAGTCAGCCATACAGGCGCTCGAAGCCACAAGGACAAGATGTTGGAGAAAAGACTGGGTATTGGAGTTTGATATCCGGGGGCTGTTTGATAACATCAGGCATGATTATCTCATGGAAATGGTAAAGAAACATACCAAAGAGAAATGGATAATCCTATATATCCAGAGATGGCTGACGGCACCGTTCCAAATGGAAGACGGGACGATTGCGGAAAGGAAATCCGGAACCCCGCAAGGCGGGGTGATAAGCCCAGTATTGGCGAACCTGTTCCTGCACTATGTGTTCGATGATTTCATGGTAAAGGAATTTCCGACGATACCGTGGGCAAGATATGCTGATGATGGGATAGCGCACTGCGTCTCCCAGAAACAGGCGAAATACCTGCGGAGAAGGTTGGAACAGAGGTTCCAGAGTTATGGTTTGGAACTGAACCAGGAGAAGACAAGGATAGTGTACTGCAAAGACGATGACCGGAGAGGGAATCATGAGAATACTTCCTTTGATTTTCTGGGATACACATTCCGTCCAAGACATGCAAAGAACAGGTACGGGAAGTTCTTTACAAACTTCCTTCCGGCAATCAGTGAGAAAGCAAAGAAAGCCATACGCAAAGAGGTAAGAGGATGGAAACTGCAATTAAAATCGGACAAAGACCTCTACGATATAGCAAACATGTTCAACCGTCAGATACAGGGATGGATTAATTACTACACGCATTTCTATAAATCAGAAATATATGATGTGCTGAGGTACATCAATGGATGTCTGGTGAAATGGGTGCGGAGGAAGTATAAGAAGCGCAAGGCTAGACGAAAGGCGGAACACTGGCTCGGAGAGATAGCAAAGCGTGACAGGAACCTGTTTGCACACTGGAAAGTTGGGATACTGCCAGCGGCTGGATGATGGGAGCCGTATGAGCTGAGAGGTTCACGTACGGTTCTGAGAGAGACTTGAGGGGAGGTTCCTCAGGTCTACTTACTTC
>JBJENR010000127.1:0-2517 GCA_051880315.1 Acetatifactor sp. | reverse complement strand
CCAGCTTTGTGTACCACAACGGCGAGCTTCTGCATGAGGAAGGGAGGGAAGAAAAGAAGACCAGCTATCATTTGGGTGCAGGCATTGACGCATTCCGACGTGGGCAGGAGCTTTACTACTATCAGCAGGACGAGCAACTCAGTACGACATTGGTTACAGATGTCCGGGGTGGAATTCAGAACAGTTACCTGTATGATGCTTTCGGCGTTGAAACGGGAATAAATGAACAGTATCCGAACCGTATCCGTTATACAGGTCAGCAATATGATGAGTTGACAGAACAATACTATTTGCGTGCAAGACACTATAATCCTGTCCTTGGGCGGTTTATGCAGGAGGATGTATATCAAGGCGATGGACTGAACCTGTATGCGTATTGTGGGAATAATCCTGTGGTGCATTATGATCCAAGTGGGTATGCAGATATATTTTTGCCGAATGGAAGCCGAACGAATTGGGGTACTGAGCATGGGAGAAATAATCCTCCACATAATAATTCTATAGAAGTAGAACTGGATTGGGCTTCGAGTATGGGGGCTACTGACATTGCGAAAAATGGATGGCAAAGAGATGCCAGTGGAAATTTTGTTACTTATACTGACCCGGTGACGAATAGACAAAGACGTATACAACCAGATGCCTCATATACGATAGATGGTGTTCGCTATAATACAAACTATGTTTCAGATAATAGTACTTTATCCGGTCTGGAAAGAGAATTGACGGCATATCAGCATATGGTAGAGGCAGACCCAGATGCGGTAAACACGTTGGTGGTTAACTATGATGATCCGCTTAAACCCAAAACAGATGACACAGTAAATGAGATATCAGATGAAATAAAGGAGGAAACATGTAAATGATTTACGCACCTAGCCATGTAAAAAAATATGTAAAACGAATTCAGGGAGAAAATAATTTTTTTAGCGATGGTATTTATGGAGAATTCACTTTTGCCTATGAAATCAGATGTGATTGTGGATGTAAAGAATTTGTTGTTTATAAGAATTCTGAGCCTAAAGTGATAGCATCCTGCACTTCCTGCGGAAATATAATAACATTATATGATTTAATCGAATATCCGTGTGCAACTACTGCTAGAGATCCAGAAGAAGAATTAGAAAAAATAATCAATAAAAGCAATGATAAATTCAATGTAGCTATTATTATCCAATATTCAGATCAATTTGCTTTTGATGATGAGAGATTTGATGAAAATGATATAACATGGTGTCAAATCTATTTATATGACATTGCCCATTTGCAGTCAATTATGATTGTGGATGATGAAACAGCATAGCGACTACAATAGAAATAGTTCCAGTCTGAACAATGTGCTGATTGCCATGTTATTTGCTCCGGTTTTAAGCAAATTAAATTATCTTAAAAACCTTGGGGGAGACTGTTCGAAAACTCGGAAGGCCCACAGGATGAAAAGCCGGTAAATGCATCCGTATAAGAACGGATGATTTACATATAAACACCGTACCTTGAAGACTGAATGAAATACACAAAATATGGAAAAAGCCAAGACTCCGGCACTATATGTGGTACAATGAAAGCAGTTCAGATGGATTATTTCGGAGGTGTTCAGCATGCCATATATGGGAAAACCAATCGACCGGAACCAGGTGATGATTATGACATTTGACGAGCTTGTAGCTCCGGACAGCACGGCGAGAATTATCAATCACTTTGTTGATAATGTAAATCAATAAAGAGGTCAGCGATCAGTTGGTTCAGAAGTTTGAGGAAAGTCGCACCGGTATCTTAAAGGGAATCGTAAAGCTCGCTGCCACAGTGGCAACCGTGGCGGTGGCGGTAGCGTTGACTGCGGCAACCGGCGGCGCTGCAGGCGTTGTCATTGCCACTGTAGTATTAGGAACGGCAACGACCGCACTTGTCGTTGCGGATGTGGGAGAAGGGATAGATAATTACGAGAAATCTCAAAATGGGGACCTGAGCCAGGGCTACAATTTCATGCGGGATGGCGTCTTTGGCGGAAATGAGCTCCTGTATGGGTTGGTAAGGGCCGGCGTGGAAATTGCGTTTGGTATTGTATCAGGCAGTGCGATAGGCAATGGTTTTAAAGCTCTGGAAGCGATAGATAAATTTGGCAAGCTTGCTCAAAATTCGAAATACCTGAAGACGGCTCTGCAGGTTGGCGGCAATGTACTGGACGGTATTTTTGATGACCTGGCACGGACAGGAACGGTAAACCCGAACAGAGTGGTATGGAACCTGGGCATAGGTCTGATGCAGGGCACCACCGGTAGCGGTATCAGGGACGGATTGTTGAAAAAGCTGGGAATAGAGGGCTGTTCCTTCGGCAACCATATGGCAAAGACGCTTATTGGAGGCGGCATTGATACACTGATAGACGGAATAGGGTGCAATCTGAGCGATCAGGAATTTGACCTTAAGAGCAGTTTGATCCGTAACCTTTTTATCAATGGGTTGGATGCCTTTATCAGCGACCCGGTGGACGCCGTCACGGGAATCTATGTCATACAGACT
>JBJENR010000126.1:11886-42536 GCA_051880315.1 Acetatifactor sp. | reverse complement strand
GGTCTTCTGTCAGCAAAGGTCACTTTAAAATCTTTCCCCGTTATCCTCTTTACAGAATCAATTACCTCCAGCACTGATGTTCCAAGAGTATTCCCCAGGTTGAAGAAATCGCTTTCCCCACCTCTCTCCAAATGATGAAGCGCCAGTAAATGGGCGCTTGCCAGGTCTGTCACATGAATATAATCCCTGATACAGCTTCCATCTGGCGTGTCATAATCCGTTCCAAACACTTTGATATCCGGTCTCTTACCGCTCGCAGCATCAAGTACTAGGGGAATAATATGAGTCTCCGGATTATGGCTCTCTCCAATCTCTCCCTCCGGGTCTGCACCGGCTGCATTGAAATAGCGCAATACCACAAACTGCAAACCATATGCCTTCTCATAGTCTTTGAAAATCCTCTCAACCATCAATTTGGTTGCACCATAAGGGTTGATAGGATTCTGAGGCATATCCTCAGTAATCGGTACTTTTTCCGGTTCTCCATAGGTCGCACAGGTTGATGAGAAGATGATTTTCTTACAGCCGTATTTCATCATTACATGAAGAAGATTTAAAGTGTTTGCTACATTGTTGTAATAGTATTTCTCAGGTTCCTCCACACTTTCCCCCACATAGGCATAGGCAGCAAAATGGAAAACCGCATCAATCTGATTATGCTTAAACACCTCTTCAATTTCATCCACATTTTTCAGATCGCCAACTATAAGCTTCCCCCACTTAACGGCTTCCTTATGTCCATATACCAGATTATCAAAAACAATCGTTTCGTAGCCTTCCTTGTTAAGCTGCTTATTGATATGGGAACCGATGTATCCGGCTCCACCACAAACCAAAATAGCCATTCTAGTATTCTCCCTTTCCAAGCACTGCATAGATAGCCGTCTTAAAAATTAACTTGATATCATTTACTAATCCAGCTTTATCTGCATATTGACAATCCATCTCCATGCGTTTCTCATAGGAAATATCAGCTCTTCCTGCAATCTGCCAGTAACAGGTCAACCCTTGGTCGACAGAATATCGTTTATCGTATTTATTGCCATATTCTTTCTCGGTATCAAGGAATTCATATTTCGGTAATGGTCTTGGTCCTACCAGACTCATATCTCCTTTGATGATATTGACTAATTGAGGAAGCTCATCAATGCTGAATTTTCTCAGATAATACCCGGATTTCAGAACTCGTGGATCCTCTTTATCACTGAGTTTAAAGGAAACCTCTGTTTGACCGAATTCTCTCTTCATCTGCTCATGAATCTCTTCTGCATTCCGCTTCATACTTCTCAATTTATACATCCGAAATTCTTTTTTGTTTTTACCGATTCGGATTTGTGTATAGAATATCGGACCACCATCCTCGAGCAGTATCATAATTGCAGCAACCAAAATAACCGGCGATAAGATCACTAAACCAAGGAAACTTAGAATGACATCCATACAACGTTTTATCCCCAGATAGAATAAACTCCTCTTTGAATTTGACAAAACCTGTTCATCATAACAATCACTCAGATTACTTATGTCATCCATTAGTACATCTACCTCTCATTTATCAATTTCGATATTCCACAAATGTCCTATAGTACATCTCCGGCAGTCCTACATCAAAGCTCTCACCTGCCACGTCCACTCCTATTAGCTCGCCTCTCTCTGCCAGATTCATAAGTGCTTTTGTAACATCCACTTCACCGCTTCCGGGATTTTGTTCTTGTTTTGTAATCTCCTGTTCCAGGTATTCAAATATCTCTTCCGTTAGCACGTACTGTCCAAAGGTAGCAAAGCACTCTCCATCCACAGCCAGCTCTCGCATTGCCATATCCTGATTGGGTTTCTCTACCATCCTGTCGACATCCATGAGATATGTTCTTTCCGCAGTAAACTTACCATGTATGATTCCATAGTTCTTACTCTCTTCAAAAGGTACTCTCTTGATGGAGACGACAGCCTTGCCACCGGATTTGTTGTAAGCATTGATCGTCTGTTGTGTACAGCTGATATTTAAATTGGACCTGTAGATGAAATCACCAAGCATCATGATTGCAGGTTCTTTGTTAAGATATTCTCGCGCCTGATACACCGCATGACCAAATCCATTCTTATTCTCCTGAACAACAAAATGTACCCTCTGTCCGATTGCCTTAATCCGGTCATAATAATCTCTCACATGCTCAGGAAGTGCATCTCGATATCTCTCATCCCGTTCAGATTCAAAAAGCTTTTTATATTCTATCTCTTCACCCTGTCCAACGATTAGATAAATATCTTCTATCTCGGCATCTACAAGCTCCTCCAACATATACATGAGAGCAGGCTTTACGATACCATTTGCATCAATGATGGGCAGGAGCACTTTCTTGGTAAAGAAGGTCTGTGGAAACATTCTTGTTCCGTTCCCGGCAATAGGAATGATTGCTTTTTTAATCTTTCCCCCCGCATTGAGGTTGAATCCGAACGCTTCCATATGCCTCTCGTTATTCAAATAATCTATTAATTCTTTCTGTGACTCTTTGTCTCTTGCGAGCAGCTGAACGGTTCCGTCCCCTTGGGAACCGACTCCTTTTGCTCCATAGATTAGATTTTGAAGCTTCGGATCATTCAGCACCGAATGAAGAACAGGAGCAGACAGTTCGTCCGGGCAGGCAGGGGCAACCTTCTCATCGAAAATTCTTTGGGATTCAACCATGATTCTTCCGAGTTCCTCAGGATTCCCCTCTTCCATTGCCTTTTTTGCCCGTCTGATGATCTCATGATTATCCTCTCCCAGGGCCTCCTGCTCTCTCATCCCTATTTCATCTGTAGCAAAGGGATATGCCTTACTCAGATAGGCAAGTATCTTCTTTGTATCCTTGCCTGCGCACAGATCAGCAACGACCCAGTAGAAAGTCTTACCTACACGAAGCTTCTCCACATCAATTTCCCCTTGAGAGAAATGCATCAACACCGGTGTTTCTCCATAGGCGCAGGCCTGGTCAAGCCTTCCACACCTTGAGCCGGCAAGCAGCTCACCCCGGTATGCTATCTGCATGATTCCTCTGGTACTGATATGGAGACCATAAAGCTCGTTGAATGCTTTTGCCACAAGACAACATACGGCCGCACTGGATGACAGTCCTTTCTTCATGGGAAGATTAACCTTCGTAATGGTTATCTTGATTCCACCCACACGATAATTCTCACAGATATAGGCAGCCACACCGCAACAGTATGAAAAGAAAAACGGTTTTTCCGCATACTGTTTCAATTCCTTTATGTTCATTTCACAGGAGAATTCAACTTCTTCTCCTTCTGCATCAACTGATGATATTTCAAACTTCTCACCAATAATGGCTGTTGCATAAATTCCCAGATTAATACCCGAGACAATAGCTTGACCTTCAACAAGATTTTCATTCTGTGCCATGTAGGTACCGGTCCAGTCACTATGTTCACCAAACAGGCACAAGCGGCCCGGAACAAATAAATCTATCTGTTTCTTCATCGGTTGTATCTTTTCCCTCTTCAACTTGATTTCTTCTCCTCAAGCACAAAAAATCCCAACATAAGACAATTCCATATCTTACATCGGGACCCTGCTCTCTTCTGATATACTGTTTATTTCTGTTTATAGTATCATGCGTTCCAGTGTTGCTCCACTTTTTCTTTCGCCTCAGTCTCGCTCTGGGAAAAGATATTCTGCAATGCATTTTTTACTTCTTCTTTGTTTTTCCCTTCCAATTGCGATTTTTGAATAAATCTCACCAGGCCTTTTTCCATGCCCTCCAGTTTCTCCTGCAAATCCTTGTTGCTCTCCTGCAAGTCCTTATTGCTCTCCTGCAAACCCTTTATATCTTCCTGTAACTCCTGCACGATTTCACGTCTTAACTTCACTGCCGGTTCCATGATTTCATGTACCTCCTTTATCAGGCTTGAATCTCCGGCGAACAGATGGTCACAAGCATTTTCTCGATATAAGATATGAAATTGTCAATGTACGGTAGTTCATTTATCTACAAAGGCTTTCGCCTGTTGTATTCCCTGTTTAAAAATCTTTTTCCTATATTTAGATTACTGCCCTTGTCACGCCATAAAAAGGAAATGCCACATGCCATTGGAAATTTCTGATTAATCATGCATGATTAATCCCGCTTTAAGCGGATGAAATAATCGTTCTTACAGTTTATTCTCCTTAGTTCTTCTTTGCCTTCTTGCCGCAGGCTGCTGCTCCGAGGCCGGAGATGGCTGCCATTGCTGCTACTACAGCGAAGATATCTCCGGTCTTGGGAGCTGTTGCTGCAGTATTGATAACAATGGCGATAGGAGAATAAGAAGTCATGGTGAAGGTTACCTTGTTGTCTTCTACCTTGTCGGGCTTGATGTTCTCGAAAGAACCGTCGCTCTTCTGGTGAAGAATGGTAACATTCTGTCCCTTCCAGACATTGGGGCATCCCAAAGTAAAGGTTGCCTTTCCTGTTCCGGCAGGAACGCTCAGGTCTACAACGCTGGCAATGAAGGTATCTTTACCGGCAATTGTCTTAGCCTGTGTAATCATTACCTTCGCTGTATCAACGGGTACCTCTTTCAAGGTAGCGCCTGCTACACCTTCAATGGTGGTTGTCTCAGCAAAGTAAGTAATGGTATTGGTGGTAATCACCTGACCGGTGGTGTTGTCTTCTGCCTTAACCAGCTCTTCTGTGGCTGCTGCGCCGGCATTGGGTGAGCCCGCAGCACATACGGTCATGCTCATGCCAATGGTCATTACGGCTGCACAGATAAGTGCCAAAATTCTCTTTTTCATGTCTGTATTCCTCCTTTCCGTAAAGTGCATGTGGCATATATTAACCGGATAGTATCCGGGTAATACCGAAAAAAGATTATCGGATGTATTCTCCCGTCAGCGGGTCAACCTCTCTGTAGAACAGACGAAGCATCAGCTCCTTCAGTGCTCTTTGGTCGGGATAGAATTCTTCGAATTTATCTCCCTGCACGGTGGTCCCCTCCAGGGTATAGATGATGTCTCCGTCAAAGCTGTAACGGGAAATCACCGTGGCCAGATAGCTAATCTCATCTGCACTGATATCTGTCACTATGTAGGGCTTAAAGGTCTGGTAAAGTGTCAGGGGCAGGGTCAGGTCCTTCTTGGTCCCGTCAAGGGCTTTTGCCACCATGGCAGAGAGGTACTGTTTCTGTCTGGCAAGTCGGTTTCTGGCGCTCTCAAACACCTTCGTGTCCCGGTAATGTATATAGTCATAGGCATCCTTTCCTTTCAGGGTAACCTCTGTCCCCTGCTTCCAGGCGGAATTTACCTTCATCATATCCTCCGGTATGGTTACAGTGACACCGCCCAGGGCGTCGTTCAGGGCGGAGATACCGCCCATGTTAAAGGCTGCATATCCATGGATGGGTAAATGGTAAAAGAGCTGGGAAACTGCATCCCTGGTCAGCTCACAGCTGTATTCCAGGCCGTCCCCGAAGCCGTGCTGGACGGCGATTTGGGCCGTGGTGGTAACGGTTTCCTCGTCAGGACCAAGCCCGGGCATAATCACATCCACCATGGTATCCCGGTTCACACCGAGGAGAGATATCTTTCCGGTGTCCGGATTCAGTATCACAAGGAAGATGGCATCGGACTGTCCGCCGCTGACTAAGTCCTTGTTCTTCTCCACCTTGCCCATCTTGTCAATTCCCAGAAAAAGGAAGGTCAGGATATCATCGTTATAGTCATAAATCTTATCCCCGTACTTTACCCAGTCATTCTTCCACTCTACAGAAGACGTCCCCTGATTCCCGGCTGCCTCATTCCTGCCCGTTTCCTTCCCGGCTGCCTCGCCCCTGCCGTCCTCCGCTCCCGAAGAAAACCCTGTCTCTTCCCCGCTCTCATCGTCAAAGCTGATTTCAGGTCTTTGGGAGGTGGCATTGTTTTTCAGGTTTCTGTAACCGATGTCTGCAAAGACCCGGAAGCCCACAAAGATAACAATGATTATAATAACGAGCACCAGGCACCAGGCCAGAACGGTGGTTCTGATATGTCTGATTCTTCTCCCCTTTTTCCCCTTCGTAAATCCCGGCTGTTTCATTCCCTTCCCTGCTCCCGGTGACTCCTTTCCGTCTGCTATTTCTAATCTGATTCCTTTGGCCCGATTCCTTCTGGTTTGATTTCTTCTAGTCTGAGTTCTTCTCTGCAACCAATACTCCCTGGATCAGGTACCGCCTGTCGGCCTGGCCGTTGATACAGGTGGAAAGTGTAATGATTCTGTCTTCTGCGTTCAGTTCCCTGTCCTCCAGGAAATTGCAGCCCCAGCCGGTATGTTCAAAGATGCCGTCCAGATAGCTCTGAAAGCCATCCTCTGTATAGATGGGGTACATCAGAAGCTGGTGTTCGTTTCCGCCTGCATATGCTGCAAATATTTCGTATACCAGCACCCTGTCATCCTCTGTATAGATATGAATATATCTGTTCTCGTCGAAGAAGCCCCTGTCCTCGAATTTATGTAAGTCCGCAAACATGGTGCCGTCCCGCATGTTATGGCCGTAAAGCACCGTGTTTGGGTCTGTCCAGTCCTTGGAATTCATGCGCTGGGTGTAGATGCAGCCCGGATATCCCTTAGTGCCGTCAAGGTTGTAATCCAGATAGTAGTCCATCTCCTCCGGGTGCTGCAGTACGGGGTAGTCGATGACGGTACCGGGTACTGTGATCCAGGCATAGATATCCCGGTTGACCTCTTCCTGCAGACCTGCAATGTCAACCAGCCTGTCCGTCACACCATAGGCGGAAAGGTCGATCTCCGGTTCTGCAGATGGCTCAGCAGTCTCTCCACTGCCGTCCGACACTCCATTGTTTCCCGAAGTGTTTTCCGCCGAACCGTCTCCTCCTGAAATATAGACATCCCGCAGGTCTTCCACTTCTGCCTGAGCACTCCTCTGCCCAATCAGGTAGGCCGCCAGCCACACCACGCAGCAGAGGCAGACCAGGGCGCATACAAATGTCAGAATACGATATTTTGTTTTGTTATTTCCGTGGTCTTTTCCCATTGCTACCTCCGTGAAATCTATTCATAATTCCCGTAGTATTTTCCATAGTACTTGCCGTAGTATTTGCCATAATATTTTCCGTAGTAGCCTTTGCCGTTCATTTCCACTTTATTCAGGACGCAGCCCAGGATACGGCAGTTGGCAACCAGTAGCTGCTCTTTGATTTTCCGGGCGAAGCGGTAACTGATTTCCCCGCTGGCAATGACGATTACCGCGCCGTCACAGAACTTGGAGACCACCGCCGTATCGATGACACTGCCCAGGGGAGGGGTGTCGATGATGACCATGTCGTATTCCTCTCTGGCCTCCTCGATGAGCTTCGCAAAACGGCTGTTTCCCAGAAGCTCGCTGGGGTTGGGCGGAACGGGTCCGGAAAAGGCCATGTAAAAGTTCCTGATATCCGTATTGCAGAGCACTTCTTCAAAGGGCGCCTTACTGACAAGATAATTGGACAGCCCCAACCGTACCTTTCCCCTTTTGTGGCGCTGTCTCATCACGGATTTCCTTAAATCTGCGTCCAGCAGCAGTACCTTTTTCCCCATCTGGGCGTAGGATTTCGCAAGTTCAAAAGAGACATTGCTCTTTCCCTCGTTGGGCGTACAGCTGGTCACACATACCACCTTGACATTATCCCCCGAAAACTCAATGTTGGTTCGTAAGGTCTTGAAGGCCTCCTTACTGCGAAAGTCCAGTTCTGTCTCCTTCAGTTCAATGCTCTGCATGGTCTGTTCCTTCCTCTTTCTTCGTTTCTTTCTTCAGGGATTGCAGTATTTCCTTCGTCAGGTCAAGCTCCTTCATATCGTCCGGGTCTTCCCCGATAAAATCCTTGCTCCCGGCAAGCCCTCTGTCTCCGTTTTCCGCCGATTTCTCCTTATGCTTCCGCTTCTTTTTTCCTTCAGACTCTTCCAGCACCGGAATCACGGCAAGGGTGCTCAGTTCCAGATATTTTTCAATATCATCCGAGGTCTTGATGGTGTCATCCAGCAGAAACCGTATAACGATAATCATTGCGCATAAAACCACGCCGAGAAGCAGTCCCACGATGGTCCATTTGACAATGGAAGGGCTTGCGGGCTCCTTGGGCAGATTCGCCTCATCCACCACATTTACCGCCTGTATGTCCATCACCTCCATAATCCGCTCGGAGGCTATCTTTCGGATTTCATTGGCAATCAGCCGGGCCGTGGCAGGGTCTGTATCCGTTACGGTTATCTCAATCAGTCTGGTATCGCTGATGGTTTCAACCTCCACCCTTTCTGCCAGCTTCTCATAGGTATCCGTAAGTTGGCATGCGGAAATAACCGACTCCAGCACATGCCTGCTGGTAATCAGCTGGGCATAGTCCTTGGTCAGCTGGGTTCCCAGCTGTACATCGCTGTAGGTCACCGTATTGTTGTCATTTTTGTTCAGGATATAGACGCTTGTGGAAGATTCATATTGGGGAACAATCAGAAAACAACTGATACAGAAAGCTGCAATTCCTCCCACCAGCCCGCATATGGCTATCAGCCAGACACGGTGCAGCAAGAGTCCCAACACCTCCTGCAGATCGATTTCAATTACATCATCTTTTGTCATATTTGATGCTTCAGTCATGCCTTGGTTCCTCTTTCGTGCTTTTTTTCAGGAGATTTTTCTCCGCATTTTTATACAGTATGCAGTTCGCATATGCTTCACCGTATTTCCGGTACAGTGCTTCCGCACATCTTTTCATATGGGGAGCCCGTCCGGAGGCGTTATGTGCATCCGTTCCCACATAATCCACCAGGTGTTCCTTTAACAGCCTGTGCAGGTATCTCTTTGTTGCATACCCGTACTCTCCCGTAATGCTTCCTGCATTTGCCTGAATCTGACAGCCCATACTTTTCAGCTCCCTCACTCGGAAGGTTTCCTCCCGCATGCACCGGAATCTTTCCACATGGGCAAGAATGGGGTGATATCCCATGCCCAGAAGCTCTTCCATGGCATTCCGGATGTAGGGGAACTCTTCCGCCGGCGAAAACTCCACCAGCACGAAAGAACTGCCGTTCATGGTTGCCAGCTGTCCGCTGTCCATTCGCTCCTCCAGACCGCTTCGGAAATAAATCTCCGTGCCCGGATACAGACGGATGGGAATCCGGTTCCTGTCTGCAAGCTTTTGAATTCCGGCAACCTTTCCTGTGATTTCATCAGCAGGGGTAAAATACCTTCCCGACTGATAATGAGGGGTCACAATCAGGTCTGTAATGCCTTCTCTGCAGGCAATCCGCAGCATTTCAAGGGTTTCCCAAATATCCTCTGCGCCGTCGTCAACCCCGGGCAGAATATGGGAATGAATATCGGCAATGGGCTTTTCGATTTTCATTTTCTGCTTTTGCCTCCGGTTATGCCTATATATCTCGTTTTGATGGCACTAATCGCTTGTCACTACGTTAATAACGTATTATCGAAATACGTTTTAAACGTACCTATTATATACGTTTATAGCAGGTATTGTCAACCCCATTTGCCATCATAATAAATGGTATAATAGATATTGATTAGGGGTGAGAACACATGAAATTAACTTACGACCGACTTGCCGCAGGAGAACGGTTACGTTTAAAACGTACCCTGCTGGGTTTTACCCAGGAAGAAATAGCAGAAAAGATTGAACGTGCCACGAAATACTATGCTGATATTGAAAGAGGAAGCTGTGGTATGAGTATCGAAACCTTAATGGCACTTTCCTCCGTATTGAACATGTCACTTGACTATATCATTTGCGGGAAAAGCGCCAATGAAAAGGATTTTCTGATTCAGACAGATGAAGTTACGGCCATCATGAAAATGCTTGACGATTCCTCGGCGCAGGAACGCAATTATGCAATGCGACTTTTGAAGTTGTTCCTCTCCGCCTGCAAAAAATAAGTCTGCACACCTTAGTATGAATCAGGTGTACAGACTTATTTTGTGTTCCGGCATTATAAATGCGCGATATCTATGGGAGTCAGCTGCTCATCGCTCTCCTTGCTCTCAAGGCTGCTGACCAGTGCTCTTGCCGTATCCATGGCGGTAATGACATTGACACCCGTCTCGATGGAGGTGCGGCGGATGAGGAAACCGTCCCTGGTCTTGTCACGACCCTGGGTAGGGGTATCGATGACAAGGTCAATTCTGTGCCCCAGAATCAAATCCATTACGGTAGGAGACTCCTGAGAAATCTTATTAACCTTTCTGGCCTTGACTCCTGCTTCATTCAGGGCTGCTGCCGTGCTTCTGGTGGCATAGATGGTATAGCCTAATTTTTCAAACCGGCGTCCGATTTCAATGGCCTCCCCCTTGTCTGCATCCTTCACGGTCATAATCAGGTTCTTATATTTTGGCAGGTTCACACCTGCTCCCAGGAAGGCTTTGTACAGGGCTTCATGGAAGGTTTTTGCGATACCAAGGCACTCACCGGTAGACTTCATCTCAGGTCCCAGGCTGATCTCCGCTCCCCGAATCTTCTCAAATGAAAATACAGGCATCTTGATGGCATAATATTCTGCCTCCGGCTGAAGTCCAGGCTTATAACCCAGCTCTTTTATGGTCTTGCCGATAATCACCTCTGTAGCAAGGTCCACAATGGGAATACCTGTGACCTTACTGATATAGGGTACAGTACGGGAGGAACGGGGATTTACCTCGATGACGTACACATCCTCGCCGATGGCAATGAACTGAATATTTATCAAGCCCTTCACATGCAGCGCCATGGCCAGACGTCTTGTATATTCCGCAATCTTATCCTTTACAATCTTGCCTATGGTATGGGCGGGATATACGGAAATACTGTCTCCGGAATGTACACCGGTTCTCTCGATATGCTCCATAATGCCGGGAATCAGGATATCCGTGCCGTCGCAAACCGCATCCACCTCAATCTCCTTGCCCTGGAGGTACTTGTCAACAAGAATAGGATGATCCTGTGCAATCCGGTTGATTATCTCCATGAACTCTTCAATTTCCTGGTCGGAAATGGCTATCTGCATACCCTGGCCGCCCAGCACATAGGAGGGACGTACCAAAACAGGATAGCCCAGGCGGTTTGCCACTGCCTTTGCTTCCTCTGCCGTATACACGGTACCTCCGGCGGCACGGGGAATCTGTGTCTGCTCCAGAATCTTATCAAACAGTTCTCTGTCCTCTGCAGCATCTACATCCTCTGCCTTTGTGCCAAGAATGGGAACCCCCATCTTCATCAGGCTTTCCGTGAGCTTGATGGCAGTCTGGCCGCCAAACTGTACCACAGCTCCGTCGGGATGTTCAATATTTACAATGGACTCCACGTCTTCGGGAGTTAAGGGCTCGAAATACAGCTTATCCGCAATATCAAAGTCCGTACTTACCGTTTCAGGGTTATTGTTGATGATAATGGTCTCGTACCCTGCCTTGGAGAAAGCCCAGGTCGCATGTACTGAACAATAGTCAAACTCGATACCCTGTCCGATACGGATGGGACCGGAGCCCAGCACCAGCACCTTCTTCCGCTTATTTTTCAATTCATTTCCATCTGCGTGAAGAACGCCGGCTTCACACTCTCCGCCATATACGGAATAGTAGTAAGGGGTGGATGCAGAAAACTCTGCCGCGCAGGTATCCACCATCTTATAGACAGCATGGATACCATTGTCATATCTTAACTTTTTAATCTCTTCCTCTGTCTTCCCGGTCAGCCTTGCAATCACATTGTCCGGGAATTCAATTCTTTTTGCTTCCTTGAGCAGCTCCGGCGTCAGTTCCCGGGTCTTCAGCGCCTGTTCCATCTCCACCAGAATTGCCAGCTTGTCGATAAACCAGATGTCAATCTTGGTAATCTCATGGATTTCCTCATAGCTGATACCCTTGCGGATTGCCTCGGCAATCACCCAGATTCTCTGATCATCCACAATTTTCAGTCTCTCAAGCAGTTCCTCTTTTGTAAGCCCGGAAAAATCATAGCTGAGCATGCAGTCTACATGCTGCTCCAGGGAACGGATTGCCTTCATCAGGGCTCCTTCGAAGTTGTCACAGATACTCATGACTTCACCCGTAGCCTTCATCTGGGTTGTCAGAGTTCTCTTCGCCGTAATGAACTTATCGAAGGGCAGTCTGGGAATCTTTACCACGCAGTAATCCAGTGCCGGTTCAAAGCTTGCGTAAGTCTTTTTTGTAATGGCATTCTTGATTTCATCCAGGGTATAACCCAGGGCAATCTTGGCTGCCACCTTTGCAATCGGATATCCGGTGGCCTTACTTGCCAGTGCAGAGGAGCGGCTCACACGGGGATTTACCTCGATAACACAGTATTCAAAGCTGGTAGGATGCAGTGCAAACTGTACATTACATCCTCCTGTAATCTGCAGTTCGTTGATGATATTCAGAGCAGAGGTACGAAGCATCTGGTATTCTTTATCACTCAGTGTCTGGGAAGGTGCAACTACGATACTGTCTCCCGTGTGTACGCCCACCGGGTCAATATTTTCCATATTACAGACAGTGATACAGTTTCCTGCACTGTCCCGCATTACCTCGTACTCAATTTCCTTCCAGCCTGCGATGCAGCGCTCCACCAGTACCTGCCCCACACGGGAAAGACGCAGGCCGTTCTCCAGAATTTCCTCCAGTTCAACCTGATTGTGTGCAATTCCGCCGCCGGAACCGCCCAGGGTATAAGCGGGACGAAGTACCACCGGGTAGCCTATGGTATTGGTAAAATCAATACCGTCCTGCACATTTTCAACCACCTTAGATGCAGCGCAGGGCTCACCGATGCGTTCCATAAGGTCCTTAAATTCCTGACGGCCTTCCGCATTACGAATGGTAGCCGCTGTTGTTCCCAACAGCTTTACACCGTGGGAGGCAAGGAAACCGGACTCCTCCAGCTCCATGCCCAGATTTAAGCCCGCCTGACCGCCCAGGGTAGGCAGAATGCTGTCCGGCTTTTCCTTCTCGATAATCTGCTCCAGCATCTTTACCGTCAAAGGCTCAATATATACTTTGTCGGCAATATTCTTATCCGTCATGATGGTGGCAGGATTGGAGTTGACAAGAATGACCTCCACTCCTTCCTCTTTCAGAGAACGGCAAGCCTGTGTACCGGCATAGTCAAACTCAGCGGCCTGTCCGATGACAATGGGACCGGAACCGATTACCATAACTCGTTTCACATTGGGATTCTTAGGCATTGTAGTTCTCTCCTTTCATCATATTGATAAACCTGTCAAACAGATAGCGGGAATCCTGAGGACCGGGACAGGCCTCCGGATGATACTGTACCGTAAAGATATTTTTTCCGGTATATGCAAGTCCTTCATTGGTTCCGTCATTTACATTGATAAAGGCAGGTACGGCAATCTTCGGGTCCAGATTGTCCGTATCCACCACATATCCGTGGTTCTGGGAGGAAATATATACTCTTCCCGTAGCCAGATCCTTCACGGGATGGTTGCCTCCTCTGTGTCCGTATTTCAGCTTATGGGTATCACAGCCTGTTGCCAGTGCCATAAGCTGATGCCCCAGACAAATTGCAAAAATGGGAATGTCCGTAGCATACAGCTTCTTCACTTCTTCTATGATGGAGGTACACTCCTTGGGGTCTCCGGGTCCATTGCTGAGCATAATTCCGTCAGGCTGCATGGCGATGATTTCCTCCGCCGGGGTCAGTGCCGGGAATACTGTCACCTCGCATCCTCTCTCCGCCAGGGAATGAGCGATATTGGCCTTCGCTCCGAAATCCATCAGGGCTACCTTCAGTCCTGCTCCGTTCAATTCCTTAACCAAGGTGGGTCTGGGTTCCCGGACTCCCCTTGTATAGGCCTCCCTGTCAAATCTTGCGGAGCCGGACAGGGGACCGTTCTGGCTTAAATCCGTGGTAGGCTTTACGACATATTTTTCCTTACAGGTTACTCTCTCCACCACCTTGCCTGTGGTATATGCCTTCAGCCTGAGCAGGATTTCTTCAAACCGGAAGTTTTCATTGGTGGTAATCATTCCGTTCATAGTACCCTTTTCCCGAAGTATCTTGGTCAGGGCTCTGGTATCTATGCCGGCAATACCGGGGACATTGTTTTCCTCAAGAAATTGCTGAATGGTGCAATCATTTCGGAAATTACTGGGAATTCGGGACAATTCTCTGACAATAAAGCCATCCGGCCATGGCTGCAAGGATTCCATATCGTCTTTGCAGATGCCGTAATTGCCGATCAGCGGGTAAGTCATGCATACTGCCTGTCCCGCGTAAGACGGATCGGTCAGTACCTCCAAATACCCGGCCATGGACGTGTTAAAAACAATTTCACTGATTACTTCCCTGTCGGCACCGATATGAGTTCCCTCAAAAACCGTGCCATCTTCCAGAATTAAAAAAGCTTTCATTGTGTCCTCCTGTATCGCCTTAATTTCACTTTTCGACGTATTATACCACACATGTAAATAGCGGGCAATAATTAGCCCGCTATAAAATAATACAAATATTCGTCTATAATAGTTTTTTATACCAGATTAATGCATTGAAATAAGCTTCATTGACTGCCTGGGTACCAACCTCTGCCAAAAGCAGCTGTCTGGATACCTCCTGCCAGTCAGCCGTCTCGTATTTCAACATAAAATCATATACAGGAGACAGTTTCCCCTTGCCGCCCAGCAGGGCATCCCTGATATCTCCCGTAACCATCACCATTTCCAGGGCTTCCTTCATGGTCTTCTCCATAATCACATCCAATACGGAGAAGAGTCCCATAAGAAACAGTTCCTCCTTTCTCTCAGGCATACCAAAAACGGCAGCCAGCTCTTCCGCAAATTTGGCACGGAGAAGAGAAAGTCTCGTTATCTCACCGGGCTTATCCGCGCAGAGTTCATTGACTACAGCGGTATTAATCCATTTTTTCAGTTCATTCTGTCCCAGCATGGCCGCAGCGTGACGGATGGTACTGATTCCATTGTTCACAGTCATGCGGTTCACCATCTTCAGCAAAGAAATGGTCAGCGCAGGATCCCTTCCGATGATGTCTGCCGCTTCGGAAAGTTCAAAATTGTCGCCATTGACCAGATTTAAGAGTTGAATGTAATTTACCTTTAGAGGGGTTACTTTATGCTTTCCCCGGGTTACGGGCACACGATAGAAATCCCCCTCATAAAGCTGATAACCACCTGTCTGTTTCAGCGACTCAAAGGTCTCCATATTGTCGATGCCGCCTGCGCAGAGTCTGATATTTGGGTATAGCTTCTGGAAATAGATTTTCGCCTTCTCGATGGCGATTTTCTTGTTGTTTAGGAACACATAATCCGTCAGTTTAAATATCTCACGCCAGTTTTCAAAGTCGGACACGGAGAGCTTCCGCGCTGCAATTTTGTACCCCTTATCCTTTAATTCAGCCAGACGCTTTATGTACATTTCCACCGGCGGAATCGTGTTATCAATGAGAAAAACGATTCTTTCGTAGGGAGCACTGCACTGGGCTTCCACGTCGGTGAACACGGAAATGTTGCTAACGGGGACAAAGATTTCCTTATCCTCTGACAGAGTCTCAATCCCCATCTTCTCGATAAGTTCCAGGCCTTCTACCATAGTGGCGCCATCGTTTTTACCCGTTCCCAGCATCATGGGGTTCAGCAAAAAATTGTCCTTTTGAGAAAATATAGAATAAGCACGCACTGCCATATTCTCGTCAAAAAGCGGTACCAATGCCAACAACATTCCGTTCACCTCTGCGACTTATAAAACTGCCGCCCTTTCTTTTGTTTCATATTACCTGAAATACTCCACACCGGATTCAAAGATTCTGATGTCCTGCTCTCCGTAGATATTGATTGCCACAGCCTCATCTCTTCGCTCGGAATGAGCCATCTTACCGAGGATACGTCCGTCAGGAGAAGTAATACCTTCGATAGAACAATAAGAGCCGTTGATATTGTACTCCTCGTCCATGGACACATTTCCTTCCTGATCTGCATACTGTGTGGCTACCTGGCCGTTTTCAAAAAGTTTGTCAATCCATTCCCTGGGTGCTACGAAACGTCCTTCACCATGGGATGCGGGGTTGCAATATACCGCTCCGGCCTTGGCTTCCCTCAGCCAGGGAGACTTATTAGATACCACCTTTGTGTAAACCATCTTGGAGATATGACGGTTGATGGTATTGAAGGTCAGTGTAGGAGAATCCGCCTTCTGACCCACAATTTCTCCGTAAGGTACCAGTCCCAGCTTAATCAGAGCCTGGAAACCGTTACAGATTCCCAATGCCAGACCATCCCTCTCATTCAAGAGCTTCATAACCGCTTCCTTCAGCCTTGCATTCTGGAATGCGGTAGCAAAGAACTTCGCACTTCCGTCCGGCTCGTCACCGGCAGAAAAACCGCCGGGGAACATAATAATTTGTGCCTGTGCAATGGCCTTGTCAAATTCATCCACGGATTCTCTGATATCCTGGGCGCTGAGATTGCGGAATACCTTTGTCACCACATTTGCGCCTGCTCTCTCGAAGGCCTTGGTACTGTCATATTCGCAGTTGGTGCCGGGGAACACGGGAATAAATACCGTGGGCTTTGCCACCTTATTTTTGCAGACATAAATCTTGTCCGTATTGTAAACAGGGCTCTCCACAGGCGTCTTTTCCTTGACTGCCTTGGTGGGAAATACCTTTTCCAGTCTGGAGGTCCAGGCATGCAGCGCCTCCTCCAGAGTGAGCTTCATATCTCCATAGGTAAATGCCGGTTCTTCCGTAACCTTACCGATTACAGTATATTCCATTTCCTTGCTGTTGAGGATTTCCAGGCTGTCCCTGGAAATTTCCACAAGGATATCACCAAGACCATTGCCGAAGACTTCCTCAAGAGAAAGTGCTTTTTCCACTTCTACACCAAGCTTATTGCCGAAGGCCATCTTGGATAAGGCAGCAGCCACGCCCTTGGCATCCAGTGCATATGCGGAAACCACAGTACCCTCAAGAATCAGCTCATGAATCTTGCCGTAGAGTTCTGCAACAGCCTCATACATGGGAATGTCAAAGTCATCCTTATCTATCTTGAAACGCACGATAACATTGCCCGGTTTTTTCAGTTCAGGTGTCACGATATTGCCGGATTTTGAAATATCCACTGCAAAGGACACAAGGGTAGGCGGTACATCAATATGATTGAAGGTACCGGACATACTGTCCTTTCCTCCGATGGAAGGCAGTCCGAATCCAATCTGAGCATCGTAGGCACCAAGCAGGGCAGCAAAAGGCTGGCTCCAACGCTCAGGGTCGGAGGTCATTCTTCTGAAATACTCCTGGAAGGTGAAACGAATCTTGGAAGCATCACCACCGGAAGCAACAATCTTCGCCATGGACTCTACCACTGCATAAATGGCACCGTGGTAAGGGCTCCAGGAGGACAGGTACGGATCGAAGCCATAGCTCATCATGGTAACAGTATCTGTCTTACCCTTCAGTACGGGCAGCTTTGCAACCATGGTCTGGGTCTCGGTGAGCTGATGTTTTCCACCGTAGGGCATGAGAACACTTCCTGCCCCGATGGAAGAGTCGAACATTTCCACAAGACCTTTCTGGGAGCATACGTTGAGGTCGTTTAAGAGGGCAAGCCAGGCATCCTTTATCTCCCCGCTTTCCAGCTTTTCGCCTACTGCAGGGACAGACCACTTCTCAAAATAGTTGTCCTTCTCGTCAGGGATGTCCACCTTCACCCTGGTTTCCTGATGAGCCCCGTTGGTATCCAGGAAGGCTCTCTTTAAGTCCACAATCTTCTTGCCTCTCCACTTCAATACCAGTCTGGGCTCTTCCGTTACCTCAGCCACGGGAACGGCTTCCAGGTTCTCCTCTGCGGAATACTTGAGGAACTTCTCCACATCATCGGGAGCAACCACTACTGCCATTCTCTCCTGAGACTCAGAGATTGCAAGCTCTGTGCCGTCCAGGCCGGCATACTTCTTGGGAACCTTATCCAAATCCACCGTCAGGCCGTCTGCCAGCTCGCCGATGGCAACCGATACGCCGCCTGCGCCGAAATCGTTACACTTCTTGATGATACGGCTGACCTCCTCACGTCGGAACAGTCTCTGAATCTTGCGCTCTGTAGGTGCATTCCCCTTCTGTACTTCTGCTCCGCAGGTTTCGATGGACTGCTCGGTATGAACCTTGGAGGATCCTGTTGCACCGCCGCAGCCGTCACGGCCGGTACGGCCGCCCAGCAGAATGATGATATCTCCGGGATCAGATGTCTCACGAATCACATTCCGTCTGGGAGCAGCGCCCATAACGGCACCAATCTCCATTCTCTTTGCCACATAATCCGGATGATAAATTTCCTTTACAAAGCCTGTGGCAAGACCAATCTGGTTGCCATAGGACGAATAACCGCTTGCAGCACCTCTCACCAGCTTCTTCTGGGAGAGCTTGCCCTTCAGGGTCTCAGACACGGGAACCGTAGGGTCTGCCGCTCCTGTCACACGCATTGCCTGATAGACATATCCTCTTCCCGACAACGGATCACGGATAGCTCCGCCCAGACAGGTGGCAGCGCCACCGAAGGGCTCAATCTCCGTGGGATGATTATGGGTCTCATTCTTGAAAAATACCAGCCACTCTTCCGTCTCCATGTGGTCGCCGTAATCCATCTCAACGGGAACCACCACCGAGCAGGCATTGATTTCGTCTGACTCCTCCATATCAGCCAGCTTGCCGTCAGCCTTCAGCTTTCTCATAGCCATCAGTGCAAGGTCCATCAGGCAGACAAACTTATCCTTCCGTCCCGCAAAAATTTCCTCCCTGGTATCCAGATAGCTCTGATAGGTGGTTTTGATGGGTGAGAGATAATATCCCTCACCGAATTCCACATCCGTAAGTTCCGTGGAGAAGGTAGTATGACGGCAGTGATCGGACCAGTAGGTATCCAAAACACGAATTTCCGTCATGGAAGGATCCCTCTTCTCCTCCTCGGTAAAGTACTTTTGAATATGTTTGAAATCCTTAAAGGTCATCGCCAGCGAAAGAGAATCATAAAGCTTCTGAAGCTCCGTCTCCTCCATGGATACAAAACCATCAAATACAGCGATGTCCTTCGGCTCCTCAAATTTCGTAATCAGGGTATCCGGCTTCTCGCTGCCGGTTTCCCTGGAATCCACAGGGTTAATGCAATAAGCCTTAATTCTGGCAAACTCCTCATCGGTAATGTCACCCAGAATCATATAGGTAACTGCGGTACGAATGACCGGCTCCTCATCCTCCTTCAAAAAACGTACACACTGCACGGCGGAATCTGCTCTCTGATCAAACTGCCCGGGCAGGAATTCCACGGAAAATACCCGCGCCTTCTCCGGAATTTCAATTTGTTCCGCATACAGATTATCCACAGGCGGTTCGGAAAATACAGTCCTGCAAGCCTTTTCATAAACTTCATCGGAAATATTCTCCACATCATAGCGGATGAATTCCCTGACTCCCTCCACACGGATGCCGAGATAATTCTTAATCTCCTCGTGAAGCTCTCCTGCCTTTACCGCAAAAGGCTCCTTCTTTTCCACATAGATACGTCTGACGTTACCCATTTCTTTCCTCCTAATTTACGCCTCTACTCCCAGATTTTTTAATATATGTAAGATTTCCCTGTCCACCGTCTCTGATGTTACGCCGATGGTATGGGCACATATCTTCAGTCCCTCCAGCACAAACATGATGTTTCGTGCCGTTTCCGTGTAGTCCTCGCAATAAAACTCCCCGTTCTCCGCACCTACTTCTATCAGCTTCTCAATAATCCTCACCGCGGAATCAAATTGCTTTTTCAGGATATTGTCCTTTTTAGCCGGGTGGTTTTCAAAATAATATTCATACACCGCTTCCGTCAGGGTATCCTTTTTCCGGAGCAGCTCTTTCTTCTGTTCCTGTAAAAAAAGCACAAGAATATCGGCTGCCGTAGCATCCTCGGTTATTTTGTCGGAGAAAACATCGTCCGTTTCCTCACTCTCCAGCTTCAATACCTCCAGAAAAATCTGGGCAGTATTGTCAAAATAAAGATACAGACCGCCCCGGCTGATTTCACAAGCCTCCACGATATCTTTCATGGTAACATTTTTAAAGCCTTTTTCGATAAAAACCTTCTTGGCAGTCTCCAGTATATATTTCTTCTTCTGTACTGATTTTTCTCCCATGTTATGTGCTCCACTCCCTCTTTTATACCTCAAAAGGCTTGTCCCAATACTCAATAATCTGCTTCATCTTTTTTAATACCAGAAGAAAAATATTCTCCTGCATGGCCTGACTCCAGAGCGCACTCTTGGTACGTCCGCCCAATACATAATTCGACAGGATACCCCTTAAGGTATCCCAGTCCTGAATATCTGCCGACTCTATGACCCTTCTCTCGTCATCATGGGTTTTGATTCTGTTGCGGGTATACACATAGCAGTAATTCCTGTCCATCAGAGCGGACCCTTCAGCCTCACGGATAAAGTTAAGCAGGGTGCCGTCAAAAACCGGAATGCTCATGGAATGCTCCGTGAACTCCGGCCCCCTGTAAAACGAACTTACCTGCTGCCCGCACTTTTGTTCCAGCCAGGGAAGATACCTCAAAAGCGGCATTACTATTTGCTTGTAGTTCTGTGCCTGTTGCTGTCTGTACTCCATGTTTTGTTCCATGCTGTCCGGCCCCCGATTTCCTGTGAAAGCAAAAAATGACACATATGTATTTTTATTTTATCACATTTTTATTAAAAGTACAGTAGAAAATTACATGGACTATGGTGTATACTGTAATTATGAAGACTTACATACTGTGAGGTATTTGAAATATGGCCGGGATTACATTGGAAAAAGGGAAAAGAATATACCGCTCCGGGCAGCCTGTGACTGCCATTCATCTTCTCACCAAAGGAAAAGTGGAGGTGGAATATCCGGGTGGAACCTATCAGCTGAACAAGGGCGATGTTATCGGCATCTGCGAGCTCTGTTCGGAGGTACATTTCCTGGGGTACACCACCCTTGCAGAGACAACCCTCCTCACCTATCCAATAGGCAATATGGATGCGTTGGAGAGCTTTCTCATAAAGCACACGGATGTGGCACGCCTGTTTCTGTTGTCCATGTTCCGTCAGATTAACCTGCTGCTGGAGCAGAGTACACTGTCCGAGATGAAATGTACAAGCCTTCATCAGAATCTGGTCAAGGACTACAACAGCTACCTTACCCTCATAGAAAGATATCGTATCCCGTCCCGCACCATTGACGGTCTGGAAGAGACCGTGTCCTATCTCAGGGATGAATCCCCCGATGTCTGGCTGAATACCTATTATCTCGGCTTTCAACATATTTACGATGAAAACGGGGATGCCGCGGACCAGATGGCCCGGGAACCGGGCCTGTCTCTGGGGCTTTTGCGAAAGGGAAGTCTGGATTTCCGCAAAACCTATACCGTGCTGGAGGAGCAGTACCAGTACCGCTCCAACATTGCCAATTTCTATTTTCATGCCTCCGGGAATGATTTGTTTGACCTGCTTACCTCCCTGTACTATAAGCTGGGACCGAACAATGAGGATGCACGGCAGCTTTATCTTGACCTTGAAAGAATTATGAATCAGTATGAGAATGACTCCGTCCTGAATCGGGATTTGACAGAGACCCGTATCAGGGCCTTCAGGGAAAAAACAAACTCCTTGCTGCCCTCTGCCGGGAACCGGGACGAGATAAAAGGCACCACAGACACAGCGATTCTTCAGGAGCTTGCGGGCTCGGTGAACACCATTCTCGAATATGCCGGAGCAGATAAGGAGACAGCGGAAGCCTTCCGCAAGTATCTCAACGCCTACAAAGCCATGAGCGACCGGAACATGGTGGAAGACACCAGCATCAGACTGCGCAAAAGTCTCAGTCAGGGTTTTTATGCTCTTTATTCAGCAGCCTTTGTGCGCAGCCTCACAAGCCCCCACCTTCCCGCAGCGGTAAATATGTTCCTGAATTTTGGCTATGTAGACGAGGAACTGGCCGGTGCCGAGAATTGTATCACACTATACAACCTGGCTTCCGGTATTGAAAATCAGACCGACTTGGGTATCTACACACTGTATCAGTGGCTTCTTGCCATCTATGACGGCAAAAAGGAACCCAGCCGTAATGAATTTGACGAGGACTTTTCGGAATCTCTGCGCAAGCAGCGGCAAAAAGGTGATATTTCCGAAGATGAGATGGCAAAGATGGAACAGGATCCCCTGTGCAGGGTAAAATATGAGCTAAAGAATATGTTCCCTCAGGTAAACAAGATGACCTGCGGTCGCATCAGTACCTTCTGTCCCCTGTTTTCCGCTGATAACTGTATCAAAGATTTAAACTCCGCCTATGTTTCCGTAGCCCAGATTACCAAGGCTCTTTCCATGATAAGGTCAATAGACTATTCCGCCTTCTACCGCGAAAGCCTGGACTATGACAACATGGATATCATGGGAAAGGAGCCAATTCATCTGGAATTCCTTCCCGACATCATCCTCATGCCCAACGTAGGCATCCGCGGCGTCATGTGGCAGGAAATTGAAGGAAAAAAGCGCAATTCGCCCTGTCGGATGTTTCTCTCCGTCTTCCACATGGAGGACATCAATACTACTCTGACCAGACTCACCGGCGAATTCCGCTGGGAGCTCTGCAAGCGTATTCAGGGAGCACGCTGGAACGACGTATCAGAGCACTCCCTCACCAGCGATTATTTTGACTATGTACAATTTTATCGCAAAAATCACGACCTCAGCACCGAGGCCAAGGAGCGAATCAAGCTGAGCCTGCAGAGGGCAAAAAACAGTTTCAAGGAAATGTTTGTCCGCGACTACATTATGTGGATTATGTTTGAGGCATCCGGTTCCCCCAGATTAAATAAGGTCGCCAGGAAAATTCTGTTTTCCTACTGTCCCTTTACGGAGTCCATGGCTGCGACCATGTCCCAGAATCCCAATTTCAGTGAATTAATCGGCAGACAAAAGGTCATCAACAGTCAGCGACTCCATCATCTGGACGCGGTGATTCAGAAAATAAAGAACAACGGGAACAAAATTCCCATTACCTTGGAAAACGAATGCAGGTTTGTGCAGGGACGGCTGTAAACGGAAGATTTTCAGCCGTTCACCGCATCCTGCCCGGATTCATCTTCCAGCTTCCTGATAATGGGAGCCGGGTTCTTCTCCATTTCCGCCATGGTTTCAAAGGCTGAAAGCAGAAGCCGCTCACTGCGGTAACGATTCATTTCTTCCCCACGGTCCATGTAGAGTTTAAAGTGGTCTACCTGCCAGACCAGCACATCTGCCAATGTGTATCCTGCCACACGGTATTCGCAAAGAAATTTTCCATAATCATGGTAATACGCCAGTTCCCGAAGCAGGCCAGGAGAACTCTTGATACTCTCCCACAGGTTCTCACCGTAGGAAGCATCCTTCCCCGCCTGTGCGGCAAGGGCAAGAATATATCCGTGTAGGGTATCCAGTGCTTTCTCCAATCGTGCATCCTGTTCCATGAGAAATCCTCTCTTTCCTCTATTCACCAATCACATTAATCTGGCACATTTTCATGGTTTCCAAGGCTGCCTGATGGGTTGCCGGGGTGACTCCCGCGCAGCAGGAGGCATCCACCGTAATCTCAACCTCCGGGAAGGTCGCCTTCAGAATCAACGCATTGGATACCACGCAGATATCCGTACAAAGACCCACAAGCTCAATCTCTTCAAAATCTCTGTCTCCCCAATGCGTCCAGCCGAAGGAAGGCTTGTCGATGCAGACAGCGCCCGGAACTTCCAGTCCCTCCACAATCTGCCAGCCATGGGTTCCCTGAATACAATGCTCCACCGGCAGCTTTCTGCCCTCCGGCGTCTTCAGGTAATTCTCATGATGGGTATCTCTGGTAAAAATGATTTCATCCCCCCGGGTCTGATACTCCCGTATCTTTTCCTTAACCCTGGACACAATTGCCCGGGCTTCTCCGGTTCCCAGAGAACCATCCACAAAATCATTTTGCATGTCCACTACAATCAAGGTTTTCTTCATCTTTTTCTCCTCCCTGTGATTCCTCTTGTCTTAAGCTTTGTTATATTAAATTGTAGGATGCCGTGGACTAAATGGACACGTGGCTATGGTAGTCCCCGGTGCGTCCCTGCTCTGTGTCTCTCATTGCTCCTTTAGCGCTTCAATGCCGATATCAGAATACATATCCAGGAGACCTACCGTTTCATTTGCCGGTCTGCCATACTCATGGCAGCATTTATGGTCCACAATGCTGGGCTCTTCCTGTCCCTCATCCATATGGACACTCATCCTCACAGCGCCAATGCCCACCTCTCCGTCCAAATGCTGAATGATATCCTCTATCAGTCTGTCCCTCTCCTGCATATATCTGTTTCCTTTCCCTGTTACTTTCCCATTACTTTCTTGCTATTTTTTTCGAAGCTTCGCCAGGAAAAATCCCTCGTACAATTCGTCCGGTGCCACACAGAGGGTTCCCTCCAGCTTCACCGGAAGTATTGACAGTCCCGGAAAGCTTTCCTCCGGAATCGGAACCAATTCCACCTTTCCCCCGGACAACGCGGATTTTACAATCGTTTCATTTTCACAGGCAAGAATCGAGCAGGTGGAATAAACCATTTCCTGCCCTTTTTTCAGCAGGTTTATTGCCTTTCTGAGAAGCGCCGTCTGGGCCTTCACGGATTTTTCTATGAGTTTTTCGGTAAACCGGGTCTGCAGGCGTTGGTCCCCTACATCCAGCACGCCGCTTCCACTGCAGGGAGCATCCAGAAGAATCTGGTCAAAGGAGAAGAAATCATCCAGGGTGCGGGAATCCTTCTGCATGATGTACACGCAGGAAGCTCCCTGTTTTTCCACATTGTAGCGGAGTCTTTCCAGACGGATTCCGTTCATCTCGCAGGCCGTAATATGCGCCTTATTCCCCGTCAGGGCTGCCAACTGGGTGGTCTTGCCTCCCGGAGCCGCTGCCATATCCAAAATATCCGCTCCGGCCCTTGGTTCCAGTGCCAGTGGAGGAAGCATGGAGGACAGGCTCTGCAGGTAAATTCTGCCATCCCCATACATGGCAAGCTCCTGAATCCGTTTCTCGTCCCCGTCCTCTATCACAAAAGCCTCTGTATACCAGGGAACCCTGCTGTAGGAGATTCCCGCTGCCTCCAATTCTGCCCCAATTTCTTCCACAGTTGCCTTCAGTGTGTTGACCCGCAAAGTTACCTTTCTGCGCACTTTGTAGCCCTCGATAATCTTTTCTGTGTAAGCCATACCATACTGCTTTTCCAGCATTTTCGGCAAAAATGCCGGAAGCCCTGTCGTACCGGAAGATTCCTGTATATCTTTCATTTTCATTTTCTCCGTTAACCGCCACATATCCTGCAGCTTTTTCCACTACCTTCATTGAACAGCATCACATTTTTATAACCGGCGCATCCGCCATTTGCAACGCCTGACACATGGGGTTTATTTCCCCTTAAGTTCAGATGCCAGTTCCTTTTTTGGTTAAGCCGGAAAGCTCAAGCCGGAAAACAATAAGGAAACAGCTCATACAAAACCAAAAATGAAGGTGTCAAAACGTTGTATATCAACACTTTGACACCTTTACCATCAGCAGGGGAAGAGAGGATCGAACTCCCGTTAACGGTTTTGGAGACCGCCGCACTACCGCTGTACTATTCCCCTATCTATTCGCCGGTCAACTCACCGACGAATGCTATTATAGCATAGTTCTTATAGAATAAGCAAGTTTTTTTTCAGAAAATATGTAAAATTCTCACAGTAGCCTGTCAATGGCCTCCTGTACCGTGCGAACTCCAATTACCCTGATGCCGGTGTTTTTACGGCAGTCTTCGGCACAAACCTCAGGCACAACACATACTTCGAAGCCAAGCTTTTCGGCTTCCGCTGCTCTCTGTCTGGCCATACTGACAGCCCGCACCTCACCGCTTAAGCCCACTTCGCCAAAGGCTATCAGCTTCGGGTTCAGGGCTTTGTTCTTGAAGCTGGAAAGAATCGCCAGGACAATTCCCAAATCAATGGCAGGCTCTGTAATCTTCATACCTCCGGTAATATTGACATAGGCATCGCAGGATGCAAGCTGCATTCCGGAACGCTTTTCCAGCACTGCCATCAGCAGATTCACCCTGTTAAAATCCGTCCCTGTAGTCTGTCTGCGGGGAATTCCAAAATTACTGTTGCAGACCAGCGCTTGTATTTCCACCAGCAGCGGTCTCGTTCCCTCCATGGTACATGCCACTATGGAACCACTGGCGTCTTCCGGTCTGCCGTTCAGCATGTATTCTGAGGCATTCAACACCTCCACCAGTCCCTGCTCCTGCATTTCAAATACACCAATCTCATTGGTAGAGCCAAAACGGTTTTTCACGCCACGCAAGATACGATAGGAAGCGTGTCTGTCCCCTTCAAAATAGAGTACGGTGTCCACCATGTGTTCCAATACCCTGGGGCCGGCCACCGTTCCTTCCTTTGTCACATGTCCCACAATGAGTACGGACACCCCAAGACCCTTGGCGAGCTGCAGAAGAACCCCTGTGGATTCCCTGACCTGGGACACACTTCCGGGTGCGGCAGATACACTTTCGCAGTACATGGTCTGGATGGAGTCTATCACCACGACCTCCGGCTCCTGCCCACGGATAATCTCTGTAATCTCATCCAGACTGGTCTCACACAGTAGCAGCATTTTATCCGAAAAATTCCCGATTCTGTCTGCCCGCATCTTAATCTGCGCCCGGGATTCCTCCCCGGATATGTACAGCACCTTATGTCCTGCGGCGGACAGCTTGCGGCAAACCTGCAGCAGCAGAGTGGATTTTCCGATGCCGGGGTCTCCCCCCACCAGAGTCAGGGACCCCTGAACAATGCCTCCGCCCAGAACCCTGTCCAGCTCTCCGATTTCCGTAGGCAGTCTGTCTTCCTTTTCCACTGTGATGTCTGCCAGCACGCTGGGAGCACTGCCTGCCCTTCTTCCACCGGACTTTAAGGCAGCCGCTCCCCCGTGAGAAGTTTTGCTTACTATTTCTTCCACAAAGGTGTTCCATTCCCTGCAACCGGGACACTGTCCCATCCACTTTGAGGATTCGTACCCGCAATTCTGACAATAAAAAACGGATGCAGTCTTTCCTTTTGGCATACTTACGCCTTCTGAACCTTTACAGGTACCTCTCCGGCCGCTTCCAGCTCTACACTCAGGGAAAGCTTTCCGCCCAGTCCGGTTGTCATGGTGCCAACGCTCTTGCCGTTCACAAACACTTCGTATTCGGTGTCATCGTTTAATCCGATGGTAATCTGGGCGTCCTCATCACCCTCAACCACGAATTCCACTCCGTCCTCTTTTTCCACAAAGTTAAGAACGCTGGTTCCCGGAACCGACTCATAAAGGAACATGCCGTTCTTTTCCAGCTTGGTAATGTCCTTGTAGGTCTTCACCTTCAGCAAATCACCTGCATGCTTAAAATCCTCTACCTTTTCCTTGTGCTCCAACTTGTGATTTCCAAAACTGATTGCACCGCCGTTCTCACTGCGGAGCAGCTCCTTAACAACTGCCATTTCCGTATCTCCTCCTGTTCCTTTGTACTCAATTACTGACAGCTTATTTTAAGTATATTCTATTCTTATTTTGTTGTAAAGCAAACTTTTCCGTTTTTGAAGCCTGCCGTAACCGTATCCCCCGGCTGAACCTTCTTTCTGAGAATCTCCTCTGCCAGGGCATCCTCCACTACCGACTGTATGGCACGCTTCAAGGGCCTTGCTCCCATCTTTGCATCGGAATACTTCTCCACCAGATGCTCTTTTAATGCAGAAGAAATGGTAAGTCTGATATCCATCTGATCTTCGCAGCGTTTATAAAGATTGCCGGCCAGTAGATTTACAATGGCCTTCATGTCCTCTCTGCCCAGCTGATGGAATACGATAATGTCATCAATTCTGTTGATAAATTCAGGTTTAAAGCTCTTCTTTACTTCCTCCATGACACCTGATTTCATCTTCTCGTAGTCCTTTTTTTCATCGCTGGCGGTGGCAAAGCCCAGATTCTTGGGATCTACAATTCTCTGTGCCCCCGCATTGGAGGTCATAATCAGAATGGTATTCTTGAAGCTCACCTTTCTGCCCTTGGAGTCGGTAATATGACCATCATCCAGCACCTGCAGCAGGATATTGAACACGTCCGGATGGGCCTTTTCTATCTCGTCAAAAAGTACTACCGAATAGGGATTCCGACGCACCTTCTCACTGAGCTGACCGCCTTCCTCAAAGCCCACATAACCGGGCGGTGAACCTATCATCTTGGAAACCGAATGTCCCTCCATGTACTCTGACATGTCTACCCGGATGATGGCATCCTCAGAGCCGAACATAGCCTCGGCAAGAGCCTTGGAAAGCTCTGTTTTTCCCACACCGGTAGGACCCAAAAACAGGAAGGAACCGATAGGTCTCTTGGGATCCTTCAGGCCCACCCGTCCTCTGCGCATGGCCTTGGCCACTGCAGTTACAGCTTCCTCCTGACCGATTACCCTTTTATGAAGGATACCCTCCAGCTTCAGCAGCTTCTCGCTCTCCTTCTGGGCAAGCTTCTGCACGGGAATCTTGGTCCACATTGCCACTACGTTGGCAATCTCATTTTCACCGATGACAATTTGCTTTCCGGCTACACCGTTTTCTATTCTTTTTTTTGCCCGGTTATACTTTTTGATCAGTTCGTCCTGGTTCTTCTTAATCTCTGCCGCCTGACTGAAAACCTCCATGCGGATGGAACGCTCTATCTGCTGGTCCATCTTACTTATCTGTTCGGACATTTCTTTCAGCTTATCCGGAACCTCCGAGGTCCGCAGTCTTGCTCCCGCAGCTGCCTCGTCAATCAGGTCGATTGCCTTATCCGGCAGATTGCGGTCATTGATATATCTCTGGGACAATCTCACCGCCGCCTCTACCGCCTCAGAGGTGATGGTGACACGGTGATGCTCCTCATATTTTCCCTTGATTCCCTCCAGAATGCGAATTGCCTCTTCCTCCGTAGGCTCCTCCACATTTACCGGCTGAAACCGCCGTTCCAGAGCCGCATCCTTTTCAATATATTTGCGGTATTCGGCTATGGTGGTTGCACCGATCATCTGAATTTCGCCTCTGGCAAGGGAGGGCTTTAATATATTGGAAGCATCGATAGCTCCCTCTGCTCCTCCGGCACCAATGATTGTGTGCAGTTCATCCAGGAACAAAATCACATTCCCGTCCTCTGTCACTTCTCTGATGACCTTCTTAATCCGTTCCTCAAATTCTCCACGGTATTTACTGCCTGCCACCATACCGGAGAGATCCAGGGTAAGGACTCTCTTGTCCTTCACCGTAAACGGTACCTTACCCTCTACTATTCTCATTGCCAGACCTTCCACCACTGCCGTCTTTCCTACGCCCGGCTCGCCGATAAGACAGGGATTATTCTTTGTACGCCTGCTCAGAATCTGAATCAGACGCAGAATCTCATCCTCTCTTCCGATACAGGGGTCAAGCTTCCCCTCCCTTGCCATTGCCGTCAAATCTCTGCTGTACTGACCTAAGGTACTGTTCTTGGCTTTTCCCTGGCTCTTTCTGCCCAGGTCCTCCTTATAAAGATTGCCGTCCTGTCCCATGGCAATCAGCGTATCCGAATAAATTTTCTGTATATTGGTGCCTAAGGTGTTCAACAGACGAACAGCTACATTCTCTCCTTCTTTAATCAGAGCCATCAGAATGTGTTCTGTTCCGGTTTCCTGTTGTCCAAAACGTGCCGCCTGCTTATGCGCCTCCTCAAGAACCTTTTCCGCTCTGGGAGAATAACCTCCTCTCTCCCTGATTCCCACGCCCCCTTCGAAAGCGATGGACTCCCTTATCATATCCAGGACCTTATCCAATTCCACTCCGTTGTCTGAAAGAACCCTGTGAGCCACTCCTGACTGTTCCTTTAAAAGCCCGGCCAGAATATGCTCCGTCCCCACATACCCCTGCTTTAAGGCTGATGCATAGCGGGAAGCAGCATTCAGCGCATCCTTTGCAGGTTCCGTAAACTTTGACTGCATCTCTAAAATCCTCCGTCCGTCATTTCTCTGTATATCTCCTCAAGCAGCTCGTGCATTTCGTCCTTTGAGATGTTTTTACAACTGCTCTTAGCAAGGATAACCTGTAATTCCTTTTTTAATTCCGCAAGGGTATTCATTCTGTCGGAATTCACGGCAATCACCGCCCCCCTCCGACGGTCAACCCTGACATACCCCTCCTGCCTGAGCACTGTATATGCCTTATTTACTGTATGCATATTGATACCGATGGTATCCGCAAGCTGTCTCACACTGGGCAGGGAATCTCCCTCTTGAATCTGGCGCATGGCAATCCCCATAATAATCTGATTGCAGATTTGTAAATACAATGCTTCATCACTGTTGAAATCTATTTCAATGAACATGATGCCATACCCTTTCAGAAAGAAGGGACGCTCTCAATCGAGCCTCCCTTCCCATTTGAAGATTATTTGTTCTCGTTTTCGTCATACTTCAGAAACTCAAATTCAAATTCATCATCATCTGCCGCAAAATTCTTGGATTGTGCCGCAGGTCTTGTTCCGGCGGACTGTCCCGCAGGTCTTGCTCCGGCGGGCTGTCCTGCAGGTCTTGCTCCGGCGGGCTGTCCC
>JBJENR010000126.1:0-11786 GCA_051880315.1 Acetatifactor sp. | reverse complement strand
CGCAGGTCTTGCTCCGGCGGGCTGTCCTGCAGGTCTTGCTCCGGCGGGCTGTCCCACAGGTCTTGCTCCGGCGGGCTGTCCCGCAGGTCTTGCTCCGGCGGGCTGTCCCGCAGGTCTTGCTCCGGCAGGCTGTCCCGCAGGTCTTGCTCCGGCAGGCTGTCCCGCAGGTCTTGCTCCCCCAGACTGTCCCGCAGGTCTTGTGCCATTTGTTCCGGGTCTCTGGCCCGAAATGCCTGATGCACCTAAGGGTTTCCCATATTCTGCTTTCGTTGCCGGTCTGCGTTCGCTGCTCTGGGGTCTGTCAGCCATACGTCTTCTTACAGCATCCCGTTCGGCAGGTCTGTAGTACATATCATCACCGGCACCTTTCAACTTGATGATAAGAAGCCCGATAAATGCCGCTGCTGCAAGCAACAGCAACACCAGAATGGTAATGATTGTCTTCTGTGACTTCACCTTTTTGGCTGCTACATTGTACGCATCCGCATTCTGTGTCACCTTATCAAACAAGTCTGCCTGAATTCCGTACTGCTGGCGATTCTTATTGTCAATGAGATACCAGATGCCATCCACTTCCTTTGTCTCGAATTCCTTGATAGTCTCAACTTCCGGTTCCTGCACCGTAGGCGTATCCTCTATGGGCGTATTATTCTCCGGAGCCGGAGTGGTGAGATCTCCGGACAGCTTCACATAATCCGAACGGATAAATCCTGTGACATCCGTTCCACCGGTATTAAACTTTACCTGGTACCATACCTTTCCGTCATTGCCGTTTGCCGTTCCGATGACGGTCAATGCCTGTCCGTCCACGGCATTGGCAACAATGGAACTGCTTGTGGAGGCTTCCTTTCGCACTCTCACTGAGGTACCTGTCGTATTTCCATGAACAGTTGCACTGATGGGATTCACTACAGTCACTTCTGTGGACGTCCCTTCATCAGCCGGAGTATTTCCGTCTATCAACTCAACCAGATCAGAACGGATATAGCCATTTATGCCATCCACGGAAACCTGATACCATACATATCCGTCTGATGCCTGAACCTGACCGTTGATGGTCACTACCTTATCCTTGGGCACACTTCCCAGCGAATCACTGGAAGTACTGGCCTCCTTTCGGATTTTTGCAGTGGTTGATGCCGTGATTTTACCCTGGCTCGCCTGACTCACAATGGAAAAAGGATCTGCTGACAACCCCAAGACCAGCGCCAGTGCAAACATTCCCACCAGAACCTTAAGCTTAGCTTTCACTTTTTCTCTAATCTCCATTTGTTTACCCATCCCTTCTAAATCTTCTTTGGCCCTCTCCGTTTAACTTATCCGTGCCAATCAGATGCATGCTCTTATGAAGCCGCTCTCTCTGTTTCTCCTCAAACTTACGATGCATCAGAATCTCGCACTCAGTGCAGTAAGTGCCGGAGCGAATATTCTTTCCGCATGCCTCACATCGCAGAAAAGCCACAGAGTCAGCTGTGACCTCCAGCCTGCCCTCCTTGAGCATATAGCGGATTGTTCTCTGGGACACGCCGATGTTTTCCTCAATCTCTGCCGCCGTTGCCCCCGGATGTCCCTCAATGTAAAGACGCACCTTGCCGTAATCGTCATACGCGACTTCACCGCAATCCTCACAATGATATTCTCCCACGCCCTTAAAAATCATGACACCGCCGCATTTTGTGCATTCCTTCGGAACGTGATATCTGTCCTCAACTAAAAAAGTTTCCATTGAAACTGCATCTCCTCACGCCTCATCAATTGCCTTGCCGATATCGTGTCTCATATATTTGTTGGCAAAGGAAACCCATTCCGTGGCCTCATAGGCCTTTGCTCTGGCTTCCTTCAGATTTGCGCCTTTGGCAGTTACACCGAGGACGCGTCCACCGTTGGTCACAATACGTCCTTCTGCATCAAATTTACTTCCTGCATGGAAACAATAGTAATCCTCTTTGCCCTCAAAATTTTCCAGTCCCGTAATCTCGAAACCTTTCTCATAAGCCACAGGATATCCGTCACTTGCCAGAACCACACATACTGCAGCATTGTCTTCGAATTCAAGGTCAACCTGGTCAAGGGTGCCGTCTATGCAGGCATCTATCACATCCATGATATCATTCTTCATCCTGCACAATACCACCTGGGCCTCGGGATCGCCGAACCGTGCATTGTACTCCAGCACCTTGGGACCGTCAGGCGTAAGCATCAGTCCGAAGAAAATGACGCCCTTGAATTCCCTGCCCTCTGCTGCCATAGCTGCCACCGTAGGCTGGTAAATGTTCTTTTTGCAGAATTCGTCAATCTCCTTGGTATAAAAGGGACTGGGTGAAAAGTTTCCCATTCCTCCCGTGTTCAGCCCCTGGTCACCATCCTTCGCCCTTTTATGATCCTGGGCAGAGGTCATGGGCTTTACGGTCTTCCCGTCTACAAAGGCCAGTACCGAAACCTCCCTGCCCGTCATAAACTCTTCGATAACCATGCGGTTTCCTGCACTTCCAAAGTGCTTATCCATCATGATTTCCTTTACACCGGCATTGGCCTCCTCCAGAGTATTGCAGATCAGAACCCCCTTGCCCAGGGCCAGTCCGTCTGCCTTCAACACTACCGGCAGAGCAGCTGTCTTCAAGTACTCCAGCGCCTTCTCCGGATCGTCAAAGGTCTCGTAAGCCGCTGTGGGAATCTTGTATTTCTTCATCAGGTCCTTGGAAAAGGCTTTGCTGCCTTCCAAAATGGCCGCATCTGCCCTGGGACCGAATACGCGGAAGCCCTCTTTCTCCAGTGCATCCACCAGACCGCCCACCAAAGGGTCATCCGGCGCCACAAAGACGAGGTCTACCTTCTTCTCCCTGGCATAGGCAATCACCTTGTCGAATTCCATCACGCCGATGGACGGTTCACACTCTGCAATCTGAGCTATTCCGGCATTTCCGGGCACACAATAAAGCTTGTCCACCCTTTTACTCTTTCTCATGCTCACGGCTATTGCATGCTCTCTTCCGCCTCCGCCTACGATCAATACATCCATGTTCTTACCTCACTTTAATTCCTTAGTTTCTATCCTTGTTTTCTTCGTACCTTTCCCCCAACAAGCTCCAGCCTGCCATTGGCAATATCATCGATTGCCCCGGGAAGCAGAACCCATTCCGCCTGCTCCATGACACGTCTCTGCAATACCTCCGGCGTGTCATTGTCCAGAACCTCCACTGCCTTCTGGGCAATAATCGGTCCTTCATCCATCCCTTCGTTGACGAAGTGAACGGTAGCACCAGTAACCTTGACACCTCTCTCCAGTGCCTTTTCATGCACCTTCAGTCCGTAATAGCCGACACCGCAGAAGGAAGGAATCAGCGACGGGTGAATATTGATAATTCTGCCGGAAAATGCGGAAACCATAGCCTCCGGAATCTTCACCAGGAAACCTGCCAGAACCACCAGGTCAGGCTGCAGTTCCACCATTTTATCCGTCAGCGCCCTGTTATAGGCTTCTCTGTCCTCATATTCCCGGGGGGACAAACAAAGTGCAGGGATACCATGGTTCTCTGCTCTTGTCAACGCCTTTGCACCGGGATTGTTGCTGATGACCGCAATCACCTCCGTATTCGTGATTTTCCCGCTGTCAACAGCATCCAGAATTGCCTGTAGATTGGTTCCGCCTCCGGATACGCAAACTACGATTCTCAACATAACACAACTCCTTTTTCTCCGGCCTCGCAGCGTCCAACCACATAAGGAGTTTCTCCGGCAGTCTTCACTGCCTCCATGGTCTTTGCCACATCTGCAGGGTCAACTGCCAGTATCATACCAAGTCCCATATTGTATGTATTATACATCATCTGATCTTCGATGTTTCCGGTCTTCTGAAGGAGTTTAAAGATGGCAGGCACCTCATAGCTGTTCTTCTCCACCACTGCCTGAATGCCCTCGGGCAGCATTCTGGGAATATTCTCATAGAAACCGCCTCCGGTAATGTGACTGCAGCCCTTTACGGTAACTCCCGCTTCCTTCACAGCCTTCATAGCCTTGACATAAATCTTTGTAGGCGCAATCAGGGCCTCTCCCAGAGTGGTGCCGAGCTCGTCATAATAGATATCCAGACTTTCCCTGGTCATCTCAAACACCTTGCGCACAAGGGAAAAGCCGTTGGAATGTACGCCGGAGGATGCAATGCCCACCAGCACATCTCCGGGCTGAATGTTCTCCCCGGTAATCAAATCCTTCTCATCCACAATACCCACCGCAAATCCGGCCAGGTCATACTCCTCCTCGGGCATCAGTCCGGGATGTTCCGCAGTCTCTCCGCCAATCAGTGCTGCACCGGCCTGCTTACAGCCTTCTGCCACACCCTTTACAATGGTGGCAATCTTTTCCGGATAATTCTTGCCGCAGGCGATATAATCCAGGAAGAACAGAGGCTCTCCACCGGCACAGGCAACGTCGTTTACACACATTGCCACGCAATCAATACCGATGGTATCATGTTTGTCCATCAAAAATGCGAGCTTTACCTTAGTTCCGCATCCGTCAGTGCCGGACAGAAGCACAGGCTTCTCCATATTCTTGATTGCATCCAGGGAAAAGGCTCCGGAAAAGCCGCCCAGGCCTCCCAGCACCTCGGGCCGTACTGTTTCCTTTACATATTTCTTCATAAGCTCCACTGATTTGTAGCCTGCTTCAATATCCACTCCAGCTTTTTTGTAATCCATTTTATCCTCATTTCTGCCGTACTGCGGCTTTATCATTCTTTAAGCCCCTCTCAAGGGAATACTCACGCATTCAAATCTGATCTATTTATCTGCAAGATATTGTTTGTATCCCACTTCCTGCAGCTTTGCATCCTTGGCCTCCACCTGCTTTTTGAGCTTCTCGCTGTATTCTTTCAGCCTATTCAAAAGGCTCTCATCCGAAGTCGCAAGAATCTTTGCTGCCAGAAGTCCGGCATTGGCTCCCCCATTGATGGCAACCGTGGCCACCGGAATGCCGGACGGCATCTGCACGATGGAGTACAGGGAATCCCTGCCACCAAGGGAGGTGGTGTGCATGGGAATGCCGATTACCGGCATGGGAAAAATTGCCGCACACATGCCCGGCAGATGAGCTGCCATTCCCGCACCCGCAATGATTACCTTAAAGCCTTTCTTCTCTGCATTCCTTGCATATTCAAAAAATACATCCGGCTCTCTGTGTGCACTGATGATTGTCATCTCATATGAAACACCCAATTCCTCCAGAATATCCGCAGCCTTCGCCATAACAGGCATATCGGAATCGCTGCCCATCACAATACCTACTTTTGCCATGATGTCCTCCTTTGTTGTACTATCTGTTATATTCGATTCCAGTTTACTAAAAATAGAGACTTTGCGCAACCTCTATCTTTGAAAATCACAAAATATTAAGAGTTTTCTTCTCCGTGTTCAAAGGGCTCGTTCAACGGCTCCGTGCCGGGAAGCACAAATCTGCCGTCTCTGATAATTACGGTCCTTGTGCCGTCCTTTGCCACTGCCGTGAGCTCACCCAGCTCATCATAGGGAATGGTAATATCCGTGTGACAGTTGAAGTATGCCTCCTCCGGCTTTTCATTTCTCAGCAGGGATTTTGCATTCTCCTTGGCCACTATCTCTTTGCCGTCGGGATTGTATACCTTCATGTCCTCCGTGTGGGAATAGCAGGTATCACCCACCGCAAAATGAGGGCCTGTCTTCTCCGCAATCAGAATGGGCAGCTTTGCCTCCACCCCAAGTCGTCTGGCCATCACATAAGCCGTGGTATTGGTACCGATGGCAAATTCTCCCATGGGAAGAGTCTCGTGACGATTCAGAATATTCTCCCTGACAAAGTTTCTGTTTTCCTCCTCTGTCCCGAAATTACCGCAGCTGTAATCCTTTATCATGCCGTCTTCAAAGGTCAGGCTTAAGTCCCTGTATTCCAGACCGTTCAGAAACACCTTGGTGACATGCAGTGTTCCCGAAGTTCCTTCCAGCACCGGAGAGGTAAATACTTCCCCCACGGGAATGTTCACATCTGCCACGCAGTTTTCAAAAATAGTCTCCTTTGCAGCATCCTTCAGTTTCCACAGGTTCACCTTAAGATTGGTTCTGTTGGCACCGCTGCCTTTGATATCACAGTAATCTGCAGTGTCAAGGACATCAATCAGCTTCTGCTGTACATCCCGGTACAACATATAGTCCAGGGTATTCAGTTTAATGGTCTCGTCAAACAGCTCCCTGAATACCGGCCCCACCTCAGGCACCGGAAATGCAATAATGGTGAAGCTCCGCTCCTCAGAAATGATATATTCTCTGATGAGATTGCCCTGTTTTGTCAAAAACTCCACCCACAGCTTATTCTGGTCCTCCCTCACGCGGATTGCTTCGGGCTTATTCACCGGGTTGAAATCCGCTTCTCCGAAGGTCTCCAGCACCGCAGGCCCTGCATACCCCCTGGCTTCCTCCTTCAGCCTTTCAAAGACCGTTCGTCTGCTCTCCAGCTGGCGGTTGATAAAATTCTTATCCAGAAAGAAGGCAATGTCATCCTTGTGGTCATATTCATACTGACGGTTTTCCGCACCGCCGGCAACATTTTCCCATCGGAAAGCCGATTTTAGCTTTAGCGCCGCAAAATTGTCAACAGCCCTCCTGATCATCCGCTCAAACCCCAGATGGTAATAGATTTCCGCCGTGGTTTTCCTGGACAAATCCTTTCCCGTCACCTCAAACCCAATCCGGTATCCTTCCGTATAGGTATCCGCCATGGTGGCAATGGTTTCCTCCGGCAGCCCTGCCATATAGCGGGCCGTCTCCAGCTCGTTTTCACTGACATATTTTCCGTAGGCATAAAGATATCTCACATCCTGCAGGTCACTGTTTTGCACAATATCCAGAATACGGCTGTGTATCGCGCCGGTCATGGCACCAATCTGCAGCTCGCTCCTTCGCTCCGCATAATCACAGGTGTGCCAGTATAATATATCACGAAGTTCCTCTTTCTTCGGCATTGTTCCTTCCGCCATGCCATAGGAAAAGGCTGCATAAATCTCCGCAAAAAGCTCCATGCCAGCCACCACATCTTCTTCGTTGCTGTCATAAACGTCCCGTATCATGCCGTGGAGCTTGGCATACAAAAGACACAATGCCTGACCGTGCTCCTCTCCCAGCTCCTTCACCGCATAGGTGGGATTGCCGAAGGATTTCTCATAATGCTCCGGGAGGACCTCCGCATAAAGCTCATGATTTCTCCTCTGCAGTTCCTCCAATGATGCGCTTTCCAGGCCACCGCCGGCAAGGAAGCTTCCGGTATCCTCCAGAAGAAGCAGAAAATCTGCCAGAGCCGTAAAATATGCATCCAGACTCTCCCGTCCCAGCTTTTCCTCCGAAATCTCCCTGATTCTCTCCAGAACGAGAGAATGGCGCTCTTTCAATACGCTGTCGCTCTCTTCCTGCTGATTGATTTCCAGTTTTTCTATTTCCGTTTTGTTATCTGTCATTTACTTATTCCTCAATTCTATGCTACTAAATGCTACGGTACCGAATTCAATGATACTGGGATGGAGCCGTCCTCAAAGATTCGGGCTACAGTTTTGCTCCCATATATAACAGCAGGCTGATAAAGCCAAGGGAAACCAGATTCAACACTGTTCCCAATACGGGAAACAGCCTGAAATAGTTTCGGTCCCGCACCGTCATAATTCCCAGCGCCAGCCCAACAAAAGAAAACAGCAGGGCAAGAAAGCCGGTAAAGCCATAGCCCACGGCTGCCTCTCCGCCACTCCTGTACGAGAGAAATACCACGATTCCCAGAGACACAAGACTAATGATGCCCAGAATTGTGGACATAATGCCCCTCTGAGAGTTTTTCCTGTCGGTAAAAATATATCCTTTTCTTTTACCCATAAAACTCTGACGGGCACTTCCGAAAAGACCTGTATGCCTCTTGGGAAATGCCCGGCTCCTGCTCCTGATAATTAAAATAATATTTTGGATTTGTCCGAAATCAGCTTTCCGCCTGTGATAATCAGCAGAATACCTGCCACAATTCCCACCACCAGAACAATCACCCCAACGGCAATATTTGCAGCTCCGGCACCTCTCATTGTCTTATATACCTTCTGTCCCATTTCTTTGCTCCCTTCCCGCTTCTTTTCCCAGGTTACCAGGATATCATTTTCTTCACACATTTTCTCATCAAGCACCATAGGTTTCATAATATTTGTCAATTGCTGCCTTTATTCCATCGTCAATATAAGTCTGTCCCTTATATGGTTTGTTGTAAAGGTAGTCAATAACCTCCTTCATTGTCACGATGGCCTGCGCCTCAAAACCATACTTTTCCCTGATTTCGTCCAGGGCACTCATGGTTCCGCCAAGTCCTTTTTCCATACGGTTCAGGGAAACCATGAGCCCCTTGACCTCCACATCTGCCTGGGCCTTGAGTATGGGGAAGGTCTCCTCGATAGACTTGCCGGAAGTAGTCACATCTTCAATAATCACTACTCTGTCCCCCGGCTTCAGCTGACTGCCAAGCAGAATCCCCACATCCCCATGGTCCTTAACCTCCTTACGGTTGGAGCAATAACGGATGTCTTTTCCATAAAGCTCACTGTACGCAATGGTAGTTGCCACGCTCAAGGGAATTCCCTTATAGGCCGGTCCGAACAGCACATCAAAATCGTCACCGAAATTCGCATGTATGGCTTCTGCGTAGTAGCGGCCCAGTTTCCTAAGCTGAGTACCGGTGACATAAGCTCCCGCATTCATAAAAAAAGGAGACTTTCTGCCGCTCTTTAATGTAAATTCACCGAATTTGAGAACCTGGCTGTCCACCATAAATTCGATAAATTCCTGCTTATACTGTTCCATTCTCTTAAAACCTCCTGTCAGTTCCGTTGGATGCAATATACCTTATTCATGCTATCATAAAATTACTGATTTTACAATCTGTTTACGGAAAGTTGTTTTAAATTCTTGCCTGTTAACCGCTAATAATTCATGCTTGTCTACAAAATCTAAAAATCTTTTATTAGCCCTTCTTTATCGAATACTTTTCCCTAAACGCTTCATAATCTGCTTTCGCAATTTTATACTGTTCTCCGGCTTGTTCTTCATTCATGGAATCCTCCGACTCCTGTGCCTCCCCTTGCAATGCATCTGATATAATCTGTCTTAAGTACTCTTTCTGGTCGTAATTCGCCATAACCAGCGAGTTTCTTACATACATTGGGTTATTCTTAAGTAATGCCACCTGGAAATCTACACCTTTTCCCTTTAAATAATGCCACAGAAATGTGATGCAAGTTCTGGTGTTTCCTTCTCTGAAAGGATGTATGCTCCATAATGCCAACAAAAAATCAGAAACCACCTCTCCCTTTTTCGTAATCTTCATCCAATCAATATCTGCATATTCTTGCAACAATTTCTTTAAGCGATTCTCAATCTCATGATAGTCTGCATATTCTGCGGAACCACCGGACAAAACACGCTCACTCTTATACAAATTCTCTTTTCGGAATGTTCCTGCCCATTCATAAATATCCCCAAATAAATACTTATGAATGTTTACCAGATGCTCTACATCATAAGTACAAGCAATCCTTGTAGGCTTCACATCCAAGCCTAACAGCTTTGCAAACACCTTCTGTATTTCAAATTTTTCTAAAAGTTCCTTATCACGAATGTTATATTTATTGATAAGGACATCACTTTCCGGATAACAATTCCTTCCACCACTCATACACTACGCTCCCAAATACTCAAATCTGTCAATTCTGACTTCCATTTCTTCCAGTGTTATTTTTCCAAAGATATAGGAATCCAAAACCTCCAAAAACAATTCATCCGGACCATTTGTAGCACTCAGCATAATAGCCATAGCATTTTCCACACTCTTTCTTCTCGCATCACATGCTTTCACATAACTCCGGCTGATAAGCATCCCTTTATACTGTAAAATAGTTCTCATCATATTGATAACGTATGCCGGAGGGTTTCTTCTTTCCTGTTCCCAATCTTTCAAAGTAGAAACCGGAACATCAAACATTTTAGCAAATTTACTCTGGCTTAATCCTGTTTGTAAACGCAATTCTCTTACTTCCATGATAATTACCTCCACTTATTTCTCTCTAAATAGTATACGGCATTGCCTACCATTATGCAAGGTATTTCAAGTAATATGTCATTTCACCGCCACTTTCGAAACTTTAATATTTTTATACTTTCGAAAAACCCATGCACCCGCCTCCCGGCAAGCACATGGGTCTCTACACCATTTTGGTGTGAAATTACACCAATTTGCGATAAATTACGATATATCTGTCTTTTTACCAAAAGTCCGCAAACTCTTGAAAATACTGGATTTGTCGGCACATTAGGAATCTGGTTTACTTTTCTTAGGCTACCACAAAAGAAAGGATTATTCAATCTGTTTACGAAAATTCTTACCTGTAGTTGCAAATAATCTACCAGGCCATATTTTAATGATTCCCTGTACAAGATATCTTCTGCAGGATGCTTTCCTGCAGTTGCGTGTTTTCTTTGAGTCCAAGTTTAACCCTCAAATCCTCATACGCCTCTTCAATCCATCGATGAGGCATTAACAAACAATCATTCTCAAATTGATAATTAATATAATAAAAGCATGCTTCATCTAAGGATTCCCATTACTGTATCTTCATCTAGCGAATCCACATCATTCGCCTTCATATCTGCCTTCAGCATGGCATTAGAAATCTGTGCCCCCTGATTTCGGGCATAAGAACGCATTAATGTCTTTACTCTTTCAATATCTCTCTTAATGCCGTCTACCCTGTGGTCTGTTTCATTCCCCGTAAGAGATAATCACAGCTGACACCGTAAAGATCTGATAAGTCTATAATCTTGTCCGTATCCGGAATGGTTTCTCCTCTCTTCCATAAGCTTCTACGATTGCCGGCATCTATCATGAGCAAACTATTCACACATAACTTTTTTCTAAACTATATTTCTGTTCACAAAATATTTTAATCTGGTTTTTATTGGTAGAAATTTACTTGCCACCACGTATTTTCGACATTTCGCATACATTTTTCGGTAACGCATTTTGCTCTGTTCATCCATATAGCTCCTATTATTGTGTATATAATAGCATAGCTCCCGAGAAATCCAATCAATTAATTCTTTTTCTTTTTTTGACTGCCAATACTCCAAATGCTTTTCCATCCATGCAATCTCATCTTCAATCAAGTGCTTGCTTATATTATTCATAATACTATTGGGATTTTCTCTATAATAGTACATATCATTGGGAATAAACACTGTCTTCGCACAACGTGGATAAATACTTATACTTGCCCACGCATCTTCACACAACCTTCCGGAAGGATATTTCACTCCCTTGATAATATCTTTTTTGAACAATTTACATGTCGACGTAATAGCCATTTCTTTGAAGCGATAATTACTATATATCATTTTGAATACCATGGTCGGATCAATTATTAGCAGCGGAGTATCAAGCACATTGTTATTGCTTTTTAATTCTCCGACACTATTCATATGCCTAAGAGAACAGCAGACTAAATCGGCATTGAATTCAATGATTGTTGAGAGCATCTTCTCGATAAAGTCATTTGACAGCATATCGTCAGCATCAACAAAGCACAAGAAATCTCCTTTCATTCTTTCTATCCCAAAATTTCTGGTTTCAGCAATCCCGACATTTTTCCTGTCATAATACTCTATACGGGGGTCTTTCTCAGCCCATTTTTTTATTATTGACAGAGTACTATCCATGGATCCATCATTAATAATAATAATTTGCAT
>JBJENR010000125.1:0-9138 GCA_051880315.1 Acetatifactor sp. | reverse complement strand
ATGTGGGACATCTTGATCGGGGATTAAACGAAAAGGCATATATTTGCCCCGGACTTGGTGATGCAGGTGACCGTATCTTCGGCACAAAATAAATCAAGAAATGGTACAGGACTCACTGGTCCTGTACCATTTTTACTTCGGAATAATACTGATGGAAGAAAAAGATATGGGGTTAATCCGATGCCTTGGAGGCCTCATTCTGTCCGTCGTTATCGGTTGCATAAGTATAGTTCACATCCTCGGGTGTTTCACCATGCAGGAAGGAAAGAATGATTTTAACTCGTTTATTGGCCCGCTCATAATTTGCTCTGGCATAATTTGCTTCATATTCATCATAAGAGTCGTTACCGTACGCAAGATGATAGTTTTCTACGGCTGTCGTCATAAACTGGCTGGACTCGTCTGCGATAGATTCAAGATAATCAAATTTTTCCGGAAAATCCATATCTGCCAAGGTTTTAAAGGCTCTGTCAAGTTCATCGAGATTGTCCAGAAGCAGTTCTGTTGCATTGTCTGCTGTGGGGTCAATATTGTTGATTTGAGTATCAAGATTAGATAATTTGGCACAAAAGACCTCCATATCCTTTTCAAATTGAACCAACTGAGGATCCTCTCCGCAGGCAGTCAGTAGAAAAACTGAAAAGACAACTGACATAAGCATAAGTAATCTCTTTTTCAATAGTTTATCCTCCAAGTCATGAACTCAAAGTATAATTTACCATATTTTGTACCTAAAAGCAAGATTTATACAAGAAAATGTTAAATACGCCCCTTTACTAATAATTTAAGTCTATGTTACAATAATAGATAAGTTTCTGGTAGAAGCAAATCAAACGGAGAACACAGATATCAATGACAAAGGCTGAATTTCAAGAGTTATCCAAAGAATATATCTATTTAGACGGTGCAACCGGCTCCAATCTTGTCAAAGCAGGAATGCCATCGGGAGTCTGTCCCGAGCAGTGGATTCTGGAGAACCGCAATGTGATGTTAAAGCTGCAAGAGGATTATGTGAAAGCAGGAACGGATATTCTGTATGCGCCTACCTTTACAGCCAACAGAATTAAGCTGTCCGAATACGGACTGCAGGAGAAACAGAGAGAGATGATACATTCTCTGGTTGCAATCTCAAGGGAAGCCGCTGCATGCGCTGAGAGCAGAAAAGTATATGTGGCCGGTGATATCACCATGACCGGGGAACAACTAAAGCCTCTTGGCAGCATGGAACTGGAAGACCTGATTGACATATATAAAGAACAGATTATTGCCCTTAAGGATGCCGGTGTCGACCTGCTGGTAGTGGAAACTATGATGAGTCTGGCAGAGGCCAGAGCGGCTCTCATTGCTGCCGGGGAAGTATGTGAACTTCCGGTGATGGTTACCATGACCTTTGAGGCAGACGGAAGAACTCTTTACGGAACCGACCCCAAAACCGCTGCGGTGGTTCTGGAGAGTCTGGGTGCATCCGCCGTAGGAGTGAATTGTTCTACAGGCCCTTCCCATATGAAAGAAATCATTGCCGAAATGACCTCGGTTACAAGGATTCCTATTATTGCCAAGCCTAACGCAGGACTACCCTTTGTGGACGAGCAGGGCAAAACCGCTTACAGCATGAGTGAAAAAGAATTCGTGGACGAAATGAGACTTCTGACCAAAGCAGGTGCAACAATTCTCGGAGGCTGCTGCGGCACCAATCCTGACTATATCAGAGGACTGGCAGACGCTTTCGGAAGGAAGCCTGGATACAGGGTAGCACGCCGTGCCCGGGAGATTCGATATCTCACTTCGGAGCGACGCACAGTGAGCTTCGGACTGGAGGGAGGTTTTCTCATTGTGGGGGAAAGAATTAATCCCACCGGCAAAAAGCTTTTACAGGCGGAGCTGAGAGACGGTTGCTTTGACAGGGTGATTTCCTTTGCAGAGGAACAGGAGAAGGATGGAGCAGGTATTCTGGATATCAATATGGGCATGAGCGGTATTGACGAGAAAGCGATGATGCTGAAGGCTATCGACGAAGTAAGCACGGTTACATCCCTGCCGCTGTCCATCGACTCCAGTCATGTGGATGTACTGGAAGCTGCATTGAGACACTATCCCGGGAGAGCGCTTGTTAACTCCGTTTCCCTGGAAAAAGAAAAGTTTGAGAAGCTTCTTCCCATTGTAAAAAAATATGGTGCCATGTTTATTCTTCTTCCGCTGTCTGACAAGGGACTACCCGAAAATATAGAAGAGAAGAAGGAAATCATACAGACAATTCTGGAGAGGGCCTATGCCCTTGGCATGGAAAAAGAAGATATCGTTGCAGACGGACTGGTAGCAACTGTAGGTGCAAACAAAAAAGCTGCCCTTGAGACCTTGGAAACCATTCGTTACTGTAAATCCCAGGGACTTGCCACCATCTGTGGACTTTCCAATATTTCCTTTGGCATGCCGGAACGAAGCTATGTAAACACGGCATTTCTCACAATTGCCATTCGTGAGGGACTGACCATGGCAATTGCAAACCCATCTCAGGAAATGCTGGTAAGCTGCGCTTTGGCTACCGATCTGCTGCTGGACAAGGGAGAAGACCCTTCCTTACGATACATAGATTGTGCTGCCTTCGTAGCGGCAAAACGGGAAGCCGGAGAAATCAAAAAACAAAAAGAAGCCCGGAAAAAGCTGTCAGAGATAAATCAGGAAAGTCAGGTGGCAGATGCCGGTACGAAAGAGAAAAGTGGCGTTTCCGGGGCCATGGCAGAGGACCGTGAAATACGGCAGAATGTATATCATGCCGTGTTGAAAGGAAACAGAAACGGTATAGCTGCAATTACAAGAAAAGCTCTTTCAGAAGGCGAGAATCCTCAAAACCTGCTAAATGAAGTGCTGTTGCCGGCAATCAATGAGGTTGGAGAGCTTTTTGACAAGGGAAAATACTTCCTTCCGCAGCTGATTGGAAGTGCAGAAGCAATGAAAAATGCCATAGAGGTTCTGGAGCCCCTGCTTTTAAAGAATAGTGATGCTGCTAATCAGCCAGTAGTGGTGATTGCCACCGTGGAGGGAGATATTCATGACATCGGAAAAAATCTGGTGGCACTGATGTTGAAAAATTATGGTTTCCGAGTCATAGACCTGGGCAAGGATGTGCCCAAGGAGGAAATCATCCGTGCCGCACAGGAGAACCAGGCACAGATTATTGCGCTTTCCGCACTTATGACCACAACCATGCAGCGCATGCGGGAAGTCATCGCCTATGCAAAAGAAAACAAAGTGGATGCAAGGATTATGATAGGCGGTGCGGTGATTACACAGGAGTATGCAGACGAAATCGGTGCCGACGGTTATTCAAGAGATGCAGCTGAAGCGGTTAAGGTCGCAAAACAGCTTCTGGGTTTGAACTAAATAGAACAAGCGAAGGAGGAAGTCATATATGATAGGCGCAGATGCCATAATAAAATGTCTTGAAGCGGAAGGGGTTAGCACCGTATTCGGTTATCCCGGTGTAGCCATCTGTCCTTTTTATAACAGTATTCTGGAGTCAGATATTACGACAGTGCTGATTCGTACAGAGCAGAACGCGGCCCATGCAGCCAGCGGTGTTGCCAGAATGACAGGAAGGCCTGGTGTGTGTGCGGTTACCTCAGGCCCCGGTGCAACAAATGTATTAACGGGAATTGCCACTGCCTTTGCAGACAGCATTCCTTTAATCTGTATCACGGGGCAGGTGAACAGCGAACTGCTGGGCAGCGATGTTTTTCAGGAAGCCGATATTACAGGTGCAGCGGAATCCTTTGTAAAATACAGTTATCTGGTGAAGGATGTCAATGAGATTCCAAGGATTTTCAAAGAAGCCTTTTATATTGCAAATACAGGCAGAAAAGGACCTGTGCTGATTGACATTCCCATTGATATTCAGAATGCCGTAATCAGTAAATTCAAATATCCCGAAGAGGTATCCTTAAGAACCTATAAGCCTACCGTCAAAGGACATGCCGTACAGATAAAGAAGGTTATCCGGGAACTGGAAAAGGCAAAGCGTCCGATTATTTGTGCCGGCGGAGGTGTTCTGTCCAGTGAAGCGGAAAAAGAACTACGGGAGTTTGCGGAAAGCCACAGAATACCGGTTGTGTCCACCATGATGGGAATCGGAGTTATGCCAACGGCTCATCCTCTGTATTTTGGCATGGTTGGCAATAACGGCAAGCCTTATGCGAACAGGGCAATGAATGAATCCGACTTAATTATTATGGTGGGAGCAAGAGTGGCAGACAGAGCGGTCAGCCAGCCGGATCTGATTACCAAAAACAAGGTTCTTGTACATATTGATGTGGACCCGGCAGAAATTGGCAAGAATGCAGGTCCCAGTATTCCTCTGGTTGGTGATGCAAAGCATATTTTCCAGGATTTTAAAAAAGAGGAATTTTCCTGCAGGTGTGAGGATTGGATAAAAGCGCTTGAGGAATATCGGGACACAATGGAGCCTAAGAGGAACCCAAGTCCGGATTATGTGGATCCGGCAGAATTTATTAAAAAGCTCTCCCTGAAAATGAAGGATGATGCAGTGTATGTGGCGGATGTGGGGCAGAATCAAATCTGGTCCTGTGGCTATGCCATGATACGCGAAGGTAAATTTCTTACCTCAGGGGGCATGGGTACCATGGGATATTCCATACCGGCTGCACTTGGCGCAAAGACTGCCGTTCCTGGCAGACAGGTGGTTGCGGTTTGCGGCGACGGTTCCTTCCAGATGTCCATGATGGAGCTGGCTACCATGAGACAGCATAATATTCCGGTGAAAATTGTGGTGCTTAAGAATAATTATCTGGGTATGGTAAGGGAATATCAGCATTACACCTATAAAGACAATTATTCCGTCGTTGATTTGTCGGGAAGCCCGGATCTGGAAAAACTGGCACAAGCCTATGATTTACCCTTCCTCAGGCTGAAAGATATGAAGCAGTGCGACGAGATAATCGATAAATTTTTACAGGACGATGCATCTGTTTTGCTGGAATGTCTGATTGATCCTATGGATACTGTAAAGTAAAGTTAATACAGAGAGGGACAACAAAATGAAGAGAAGAATATATTCTGTTCTGGTAGAAAACAGATCCGGTGTACTCTGTAAGGTGGCAGGATTGTTTTCCAGAAGATGCTTTAATATTGACAGCCTGGCAGTGGGAGAGACCTTCGATGCATCCGTTTCCTGCATGACAATCGTCAGCAGCGGAGATGAGAGAACCATCGAACAGATTGAAAAGCAGCTGAACAAAAAGCTTGATGTCATAAAGGTGAAAACTTTTGCAGAGCATCAGTGCATCACCAGGGAACTGATGTTGATAAAAATCAAATATAATAAAAATAACCGGCGTGAAATTATGGAGCTTTGTGAAATCATGAAAACCGATATTGTTGATATGTCAAAGCATTTCATGATGCTGCAGATATGTGATACACCGGAAAGAGTCAAGCTTTTGATTAATATGCTGCAGTCAATCAGCATTGTCGAAGTTGCAAGAACCGGGACGCTGGCTCTGGCGAAGTGTGCAGAGAACGATGAATAACGGGGAGGATTAGTGAAGTGGATCAAAAGAGTAACTCCATAGTCATATGGCGAATTATATTTACCTATTTTGTGACCGGCTTCCACTTTGATAATCAATATCTGATAACAAGTTCTCTGGGACTTGACAACGGCACTTATCTCAGCGTGGAATTCTTTTTTATGGTTTCGGGCTATCTGATGTATGAGGGGTTCTTAAAAAATCCTGACAGGTATCCTTCGGGACTGCATTATCTGTGGGCCAGAATCAAAAAGCTGCTTCCTTATTATTGGGGCTCTTATGCCTTATTGATATTATGGTTCTTTTATGCCAAAGGCATTAAACTGACACTGTATACCATTTCCTATCATTATCCGGAGTTATTTGGACTGCAGTGTATGGGCTTAAATGAAGGCTGGACCAATATGAATAACAGCACCTGGTATATTTCGGTGATGCTCCTGGGTGGATTTGTGCTCTATCACTGCCTGGTGAAATGGAAGGATAATTTTTTGAATTTTATCGCTCCCATCATGATAATTGTTTTTTATTCTTATATCTACCGATATAACGGCGGACTTCATGTGGCGGTTCAGACGGAAGGGTTTTATATTAATCTGGGCTTGATGCGGGGGATGGCCGCAATGTGTCTCGGGATTTTTGCCTGTCGGCTAAATCATAAGATAAGGGAAAAGAACCTGAAGGATGGGTTCCTGAAGTTCTTGGGCGGATTCGGGTTTGCTTTTATCATGCTTGCGTCTATGATATGCGGCTGGTCCACCAGGGATTACCTTTATCTTATCATTGAAACCTTCTGTGTGGCCTTTTGTTTTCTACCTTCGGATAGAAAGCTGTACTCCAACAGATTTATCAAAAAATGGGCAGATACCACCGTCTGTATCTATTTAACCCACATGATATTTGCGGCAGAGATATTTCCCCGGTTTATTAAGATACCGGAATCCATGACTGTTAAGCTTCTGTATCTTTTGGCTTATTATGTCATCATAACCTTGTTCGGAGCGGTGTTTAAGTGGGCTGTTGATTGGATTATGGCAAAAATACGAAGATGTTCCTTGTTGACATCAACAAGTTAGAGTGATAAACTCTATATGCTATCAGTTTTACTTGATATTACAGCTAGGAAGGTAAAAACACTATGCAAAAAAAGGTATTTCAGCTTCTCACAGACAATACCTCCGGTGTGTTGAGCCGGATATCAGGTCTGTTCTCAAGAAGAGGATATAATATTGAAAGTATTACCGCAGGAGTAACGGCTGATCCCCGCTATTCCAGAATCACAATTGTTGCTGCGGGAGATGATGAAATCCTGGAGCAGATTGAAAAACAGGTGAGAAAGCTTGTTGATGTACGGGATATAAAGGAATTACAGCCGGATAAGAGTGTTTTCCGGGAATTGATACTGGTTAAGGTAAGAGCAACTGCGGAACAGCGCCAGGGGATTATTACCATTGCAAGCAGCTTCCGTGCGAAAATTATTGACTTTGCAGCTGAGAGCTTAATGATTGAGCTTACGGGTGATCAGCAGAAGCTGGAAGCCTTTATCGGACTTATGCAGGATTACGGAATTCTGGAGCTTGCGAGAACCGGAATTGCCGGTCTGGGCAGAGGTACAGACTCTATTACCTTTTTGGAATAAGGTAACAAAATACATAAATATGTGGTTACCCAATAATGTTAGCTCCAGGTTGACATCTGTGATACCTGTCAGTTATAAATATCATTTTACAAAATAAAATGGAGGAAAAAGAAATGGCAAAGATTTTTTATCAGGAAGATTGTAATCTTTCAATGCTGGACGGCAAGACAATTGCTATCATCGGCTACGGCAGCCAGGGACATGCGCATGCGCTGAACCTGAAGGATTCCGGATGCAAGGTTATCATTGGCTTGTACGAGGGCTCCAAGTCCTGGGATAAGGCTGTAAAGCAGGGATTTGAAGTATACACTGCAGCAGAGGCTGCAAAGAAGGCTGACATCATTATGATTCTGATCAATGATGAGAAGCAGGCTGACCTTTATAAGAAGGACATTGAACCCAATCTGGAAGCAGGCAACATGCTGATGTTTGCTCATGGTTTCAATATTCATTTCGGATGCATCGTGCCTCCTGCAAATGTTGACGTTACCATGATTGCTCCCAAGGGACCCGGACATACCGTAAGAAGTGAGTATCAGGCCGGCAAGGGCGTTCCCTGTCTGATTGCTGTTCATCAGGATGCTACCGGCAAGGCACAGGACCTTGCACTTGCATATGCACTTGGCATTGGCGGAGCAAGAGCCGGTGTGCTTGAGACCACCTTCCGTACCGAGACCGAGACAGACCTCTTCGGTGAGCAGGCAGTGCTTTGCGGTGGTGTATGTGCACTGATGCAGGCAGGCTTTGAAACTCTGGTTGAAGCAGGATATGACGAGAGAAATGCTTACTTTGAGTGTATCCACGAGATGAAGCTGATTGTTGATCTGATTTATCAGAGTGGTTTTGCAGGAATGCGTTACTCCATCTCAAATACCGCTGAGTATGGTGATTATATCACCGGACCTAAGCTTGTTACCGAGGAGACCAAGAAGACCATGAAGAAGATTCTTTCCGATATTCAGGATGGTACCTTCGCTAAGGAATTCCTGCTTGACATGTCTCCTGCAGGAAAGCAGGTTCACTTCAAGGCTATGAGAAAGCTCGCTTCCGAGCATCCTTCAGAGAAGGTCGGCGAGGAAATCAGAAAGCTCTACAGCTGGAACAATGAAGAAGACAAGCTGATTAACAACTAAGCATATCACACAAAAACGGACTTAGGAATTTTCCTAAGTCTGTTTTTTTATACTATTCTTAAGCTTTCTTTAGAAATTCTTTTCTTTTTTCTGTCACCTCTCTTTAGTTTTTGGGTTTATCGTAAACTTATGCCTTGGTGTTATGGCAGCCAAAGGAAACATCGGTTTTTTATGGGTTATGGTCATTACAGTAGCTGCGGGTCTTGTGGGAAGCCTGCTTTTTTACCTCCTTGGTCTAAAGGGTGGCGAATTTTTCTTAAATGCATATACGAAACGCTTTCCCAAGCAGAAAGAGGTGATTTACAGAAATCTGGAATGGATTCGAAAAAGGGGAAGTCTGGGAGTGTTTCTGGCAAAGCTGTTTCCTATGATAAGAACGATTGTCTCCCTTCCGGCAGGGGTCGTGAAAATGAATTTGTTTCAATATATTATCAGCTCAGCCTGCGGAATATTTATATGGAATCTGATATTTGTTGGCGCAGGATATGTGTTTGGTGACAAGGTGTTCACACTGTTTGGTATTGCTTAATTACCTTGGAAGGGTGGGATTATTATGAGAATAGCCATGATGACAAATAATTACAGGCCTTTTATGGGAGGGGTACCTGTTTCTATCGAGAGACTGGCAGGAGGGCTTGAGGAGTTGGGACATCAGGTCAGAGTTTTTGCACCAACCTATAAGGAACAGGAAGAGGAAGACAGGGTATTTCGCTACTCTAATCTTTTGAACCATCTTACGGGAGGCATTGTACTCCCAAATCCCTTTGATTTTAAGATTGAAAGAGAATTTCAGAAAAATTCATACGATATTCTTCATGTGCAT